>DASWSC010000095.1:0-10939 GCA_036402855.1 Candidatus Elarobacter sp.
TGTAGAACGTGTACGCCGAGGCGGACGGCTGCAGGAAGCGCCCGTAGCTCGCGCGCAGCACGTTGCGTCCGTCGAGCTGGTACGTGAACCCGAGGCGCGGCTGGAGCCCGCCGTACCAGTAGCTCGACGGCGTGTTCGTGCTGAAGGCGACCTGCGTCCCGGCCGGGCACGCGTTCGGGGTCGGGGTCGTGGAGAGACCGGCCAGCGGCGAATAGCAGTGGAACGCATTGTAGCTGTTCGTGAACTGCGTTCGCGCCAGCGCGCTCCCGCCGGCGGGGTTCGGCCCGCCCGGGATCGCGCCCGAGGGGATGTCGTATCGGAAGCTGTCGTAGCGCACCGATCCGTCGAGCGTGAACCGGTCGTTGACACGCCAGCTGTCGGTCAGCGCGAAGTTGCCGAACCGCGGCGTGACGTTGTTGAAGCTGCCCGAGAGCGCCGAGTTCACGACCAGGAACTCGCACGGCCCGGAGCCGCACGTGAACGTTCCGGCGTTTCCGACGTTGACGCCGGGGGCGGTCGGCTGCAGCCCTCGAGAGGCCGGCGTGTTGGTTGCCGGGACCGTGTACGCCGCCGCGCCGCCGCCGCCGCACCACGTCGCCGTGAACGCCGCCGTATAGCAGAGTCCGTTGGACGGATGCGTCGAGTCGACCAGCACCGCGACCGGCGTGGTGCGGCTCGGGATCCCCGCGTTCCACCGGCTCGTCGTCGCGACCGAGTACCCGCCGGTCAGCGTGACGAGGTGATTGCCGATTTGATCGGCCGCGGTAAGCCCGAGACCGCGGGTGTGCGTGGGCAGGACGTAGTCGTTGTTGTCGACCGGAACCGGGTTCGTCGCACCGTTCGGCTCGGGCGCGAACCAGTCCGAGTACAGCGTGTACCCGTACACCCGCACGAACGCGTTCTGGCTGAGCGAGCGCGTGTACTGAAGCTTCAGGATCGCGTCATCGATGTTCTGCCGCGCGACGTCGTTCGGATCGACCGCCGCGCCGAGCGGGAGACCCGCCGGCTGCGTCGGCCACAGGTACTGTGAGACCTGGGAAAGGTTCGCCGCGGTCAGCGCGCCGCCGACCGGGCCCGTGTAGATGCTCGGATTGGCGTATCTGAACGTCGACCCGATCCCTAAGAAGTTCACGGCGCACAGCGTGTTAGCCGCCAGCAGCGCTCCGGTGCAGCGCGGGTAGCTCTGCCCGCCGTAGTTCGCCGGTCCGCCTTGGAAGAACGCGACGGCAGCGGGTCCGTACGAGTTGTAGGCGTCGTTGTAGCTCAGCCCCAGGTTCGAGACCTGCGCGAGGGCTTGCACGTCGTCGCGCAAACCGCTGCGGCGCGGGATCCCGAAGTGCAGGTTCACCACGGACTCGCGGTCGCTGACGTACTGGTCCTGCGCGTACGTGATCGGCGCCCAGAGGTAGCCGTTCGGCGCCGAGCCGAACGCGTTCGCGTAGCAGCCGGCCGTCGCCGACGCGCTGTTGCAGTCGTGAACGAGCGCGGCGTAGGGAACGACGCCCGAGTACGAGCCCTGGAACGAGGCGCCGTCGTACGGGTCGAGGATGTGCGTCGCCTGGTTGTAGCCGGCCGACGCGACGTAGTACGTGAAGTTGCGGTTCGGGCTGGCACCGCCGAACTCGAGCTGCAGCTTGTGATAGAACGCCGGCGCGCCGGTGGCCGCCTCGAGGTTCTTCGTCCCGGGATACGTCCCGGTCTTGATGACCTGGTTCACGAAGCCGGCCAGCCCGCTCGACTGCGCGCTGCCCGGCTGCGACCCGGTGTAGACGGAGACTTCCTGTTGCCCCAGCGCGGAGAGCGTGCTCGACGGATACGCGTCGTACGCCCGCTGGACGGGGACGCCGTCGTACTCGTAGCCGAGCTGGGTGTAGTTGCCGCCGCGAACGTAGACCGCTTGGCCCCAGCCTTCCATCCCGACCGGGAGGAAGACGCCGGGGACGGACGCGATGGCCGAATAGGCTTGGTTGAGTGAGCCGCCGCCGCCGAGCGGCGCAGCGGCGGCCGCGGTCGCCGCGTTCACGGAATAGACGTCGGCGGTCTGACCGGGTTTCACCAGGTCGGCGTTCGACCGCGCGGTGGTGTGTCCGATCGTCTGCAGCGCACGCTGCGCGACGACCGCGACGCTTTGCCGCTGGTCGGCGATGACGGTGATGCCGCTCACCGAGCTGGAGTCGTACCCGTTCTTCGACGCGACGACGGTGTACGTGTCGGGAGCGAGCGAGATGAACGTGAATCTGCCGAGCGCGTCGGTCCTCGCCGTGGCGGTCTGCGAAGGGCTCGAGATGGAGACGGCTGCTCCTTCGATGGGTGCCTTCGTGGCCGCGTCGGTCAAGGTGCCGGTGATCTCGCCCGTCGTGCCGGCCAGAACCCATGTTCCCTGGACGAGCAGGACGAGGAGAGTCAAAACGGCGAGCGCGCTGCGCAAGATCGATCTGCGCATTCGGTGCCTTTCCTATGACGAAACGCTGAGAAGCGGCCGCAGCCGATTCGGCTGAGGCCGCACGCATCATCGCAGAATCAGCGCGCGCAGACCATCAACGAAGTTCACGATCTTTCAATACATGCATCAACGAACATCAACGCGCGCATCGCCCGTGTTGACGAGGTCTTCGCGTTCGAACAAGAGGATCTCGGTCCCGGCGTCGGCGACCGGCCGGTGCTCGACGCCGCGCGGCCTCAGCAGCATCTCACCGGGGCCGAACCGAACCGCTCGCTGCTCGCCGCCGATCCGGTACTCCATCGTGATGCCGCCGCGCAGCACGTAGAACAGTTCGTCGTCATCGGCGTGCGCGTGCCAGACGAACGGGCCGTCGATCTTCACCGCCTTCACCGCGAAGGCACCGACGGCCGCCAGCGTCTTCGGCGACCAGCGGTCCTCGAACGCGGCGAACGTCTCGCTGAGTGAGATCTTGCGCGGCTCGTCGGTCAAGCTCTTCCCCTCCGCCACGTCCGACCCGCGGGCAGCCCCGACGGCTTCGCGTTTGGCGGTACCGTGGCAGACGCGCGCCGCGCGGCCGGGGGCAGGAGCGCTCGGCGCGGCGCGCAACGCGACGGCATGGACGACAACCGGCACGTCGATGCGGTGCTTGCCCGGCTCGCGGCGTTCCCCGATCAGGTGGCGGCCGTGATCGGCGGAGTCGCCGGCGCCGCGCTGCGGTGGAAGCCGGACGCCGGCCGTTTCTCGCTGCTCGAGAACGTCTGTCACCTGCGCGACCTGGAGGTCCACGCCTACGCCGCGCGCGTGCGCGCGATGACCGACCCCGAGGAACCGCACTTCGCCCCCTTCGACGGGACCGCATTCGCTCGGGGGCGCCGGTACAACGACGAATCGCCCGACGACGCGCTGGCCGAGTTTCGCAGCGCTCGCGCGGCGAACGTCGCCGTCCTGCGCGCCGGATACGTCGATCCCGCGCGCGCCGGTCGCTTCGGCGGCGAGCCGACCACGTGCGGCGCGGTGCTCGCGATGATGACGGCGCACGACGCCGAGCATCTCGACGAGATGCGCGGACTGCTCTCGACGGCGGCGCCCTCGCACTCGTAGGCCGGGTTCGAGGCGAAGCGACAGCCCATGCACGACGACCGGCAGGGCGCACGGCAACCGCATCGTTTCGATCCGGCGCGCGCGGCGATCCTCGACGATACGGCGCGCTTCGCGTACGTCCCGCCGGAGACGCTGCTGGCCGAGCTGGCGCCGGGGGACGGCGCCACGGTCGTCGACTTCGGCGCCGGTACGGGGCTCTACGCGATCGCGCTCGCCGAGCGCCGCCCGGACGTGCGCGTCGTCGCCTTCGACGAGCAGCCGGCGATGCTGGAGCACCTTCGCGGGGCGATCGCGCGCGCGGGCCTGCCGAACCTTGAGGCGGTCGATGCCGCCGGTGCGGGCGCGCTCGCGGGTCGCGCCGGCGGTATCCTCGTCCTGAACGTGCTGCACGAGGCGGGCGACGAGGCGCTGGCGGAGATCGGCGCGCTGCTGGCGCCGAACGGCGCCGCGCTCTTCGTCGACTGGAACGCGGATGTCGAGCGACCGATGGGCCCGCCTCGCGATCACGTCTACGGCGAGGACGAGGCTCGCTTGCGGTTGGAGGCCGCGGGCTTCAGGGTCGCCGTTCGGCCGCGGCTGCCGTACCACTTCGTGCTGCGGGGGGTCCTCCCGGCCCGCTGAGCTGGTGAAAAGGCGCCCCGCGATGGGTATCTCCCACGCGATCACGGTGCCGTTTCCGCGGAGCGCGCCGTTCGTGAGGTCGTGGGAGGGGACTTGTCCGGACCAGCCAGCGCCGCCCCAGAGGCGACACAGCGGCGGCTCGCATTGCTCGTTCGTGCGGGCGAGCTTTTTCATCGCTCGCTCGATCTCGAAGAGACCCTCTCCAACGTCGCTCACACGGCCGTCGAGTCGTTCGCCGAGCTTTGCCTCTTCGACCTGATCGACGAGAAGACGGACCGCCTGTACGTCAGCGTCGGGGCTCACCGCGATCCGAAGATCGAGTCGTCGCTCAAGGTCCTGGTCACGCCGCTTCTGCAGGCCGAGACGCGCGGCGTCCATCCGGCCCGGTACGTCGCGCAAACCGGCGAGTCGTTCTTCGTCCCGGAATTCGACGAGGTGACGCTGCTCGAGCACGCCTCGTCGCGCGAGCACGAGCTCTTCATGCGCAAGATGAAGTACCGCTCGAAGATCGTCGTGCCGGTCGTTGCGCACGGCGGGATCTTCGGCGCGCTCACCTTCGTCCGGACGAGCATCTCCGAGCCGTTCGATATCGCCGACATGCAGGCTGCCGAGGAGCTCGGCCGGCGCGCGGGGCTCGCCGTCGCGAACGCCAAGCAGTATAGCCGCGAGCAGCACGTCGCCGAGACGCTCCAGCGGGCGTTCTTGAACGACGAGCTGCCGAGCACCGACACGCTCCAGTTCAACGCGATCTATCGCGGCGCGCAGGTCGACAGCGCGCTCGGCGGCGACTGGTACGATGCGTTCCCGCTCGACGGTCACACGGTCGTCACGATCGGCGACGTCACCGGAAAAGGGCTCGACGCAGCGCGCTTGATGGTGCAGCTCCGCCAATGGATCCGGATCGCCGCCGTCGTCTCGCCGGATCCGGCCGACATGATGACGCTGCTCAACCGCGCTCTGATCCGCGAAGGGCGCGCCGAGCTCGCGACCGCGTTCATCGCGGTGATCGACCGCGAGGGGTCGGCGATGCGCTATTGCTCCGCCGGACACCCGCCTCCGATCGTGAAGCCCCGCCGCGGCCGCCCCCGCCCGCTTTTCTCCTCCGCACATCTTCCGCTCGGTGCGGCGGCCGATGCGGAGTACGTCTCGTCGACCGAATCGCTCACCGCAACCGCACTGCTCGTGCTCTACACCGACGGACTGACGGAGGTCGACCGTGCTCCCGTGGAGGGCGAAGCGGCGATCGAGCAGCTGCTCTCCGGCGACGAGGCGCTCTTCGCGGCGAACCCCGCGCGCTACGTGAGCCGTCTGGTCGCGGGGAAGGCCGCGCGCGACGACATGGCGATCCTCACGGTGCGGCTCGGGCGGACCCTCGGGCGGTGGGCGTTCGAAGTCGCCGACTCGGCGGCCGCGTACGCGATCAAGCGCGACTTCGTGCAGGCGGTGACCGAGGAATACGGCGAGCGCGCCGATCTCAACGCCTGCGAGGTGATCTTCAGCGAGCTGGTCGGGAACGTGCTTCGCTACGCGCCGGGACGCTTGAGCCTCGGGCTCTCGGTCGACACGCGCGGCGTGTGGCTGCACATCATGGACGACGGACCGGGGTTCAGTGGACCGCCCTCGCTGCCGCCGGACGTGTGGTCGGAGTCGGGGCGCGGCTTGTTCTTGGTCTCGGCGCTCGCGAAGGAGCTCTCGATCCGGCGGCTGCCGGGATACGGCAGCTACGTGAAGGTGCTGCTGCCGACCGCGGAACGCGAGCGGCGCGCGATCGCAGTCTAACCGCTCACGGCTCCCAGTCCGAATACGCGTACCCGCGGTACGCAGCGCCCGGGCACTGCCGAAGCGCGAGGGCGTTCCGGGCCGTCGTCACCCTGCTCAGAACGCGCAGCCGCGGCACGAAGAGATCGCCGGTCCGCGTCTCGAGGTTCGGCGAGACGCTCACGTTCACCGACGCGCGGTTGCGGCCGGCGATCACCGTCACCGGCCCCGGGCTGACGAGGAGGAACCGGAACGATCCGTCGCTCCGCGTCGGCGCCTTGAGCAGCGCTTCGCGGTCCGACCGCGCCCACAGGGTCAGCGGGCAGACCGGGATGCGCGTTCCGCTCAGGAAGACGTGCCCGTAGATCATCCCGGTGTTGCCCTGCGCGTTCGCGGTCGCGGGGAGCAGCCCGGCGACGGCGAGCGCGGCGGCCGCGAACCGAGCCGCGCGAAGAAACGTCATGCGTGCCGCGTTCGGGCCGCGAGGCATTTTCCCGCTGAGCACGATGGCATAAACTGGACACGCTCCGCGCCGGCCGGCGATAGGTCGCCGGCGGCACGCGCGTGGTACGGAGCGCTCAGTGATCGTTTCGTCGCGGCCCCATCAGGACCGGGCCGTTTCCTTGCTCGACGACGCCTCGCGCGCGCTCCTCGCAGGTCGCGTCGACCTCGCGATGCGCGCGATCAACTGCGGCCTGCTCGCGATTCGCGCCGAGTCGTCCGCCGATCGCTGGCGGCTGACGGTCGACGAGGTGCGTAAGCACCCGGTCACGGCGATCCTGCGCGGCAGCGCCTTCACCGCACGGAGCGTGGCGAAGCCGCGCGGATATTCCGGCGACGCGCTCACGATGGATCTGATCTACGGCTCGCAGGCCGCGTCGCACGACTCGGCGCTCGCGGCCGACATCTTCGCCTACGAGCTGGCGACCCAGAGCTGTCACAGCGTGCGGGGACGCCGTTCGTTCGCCGCGCGCGTCCTGCGGGACGCCGTCGGCCGCAGCGGCACGGCGGTGCTTGCGCTCGCGTGCGGTCACTTGCGTGAGGTCGATGCGACGCTGCTGGCCGGGATGGCGGACGATACGTGCATCGTCGCGATGGACAACGACGCGGAGACGCTCGCGGCCCTTCGCCGGCGGATCTCCGACGCGCGGGTCGTCACCTGCCATGCGAACGTCGCCGCGCTGGTGCGCGGCGGCACCGAGCTGGGAACGTTCGATCTGATCTATACGCTCGGACTCTACGACTATCTCGACCAGCGGATCGCGCGCGCGCTGACGCGGCGCCTGCTGCGGCTGCTCCGTCCCGGCGGGCGGCTGCTGGTCGCAAACTTCGCACCGAATCTGCTCGACGCCGGCTACATGGAAGCCGTGATGGACTGGTGGCTCGTCTACCGGGACGAAGCCGCGATGCTCGACCTCGCCTCCGGTTGCGGCGGCGACTACCACGTCGACGTCTATCGCGACGCGCTCGAGGCGCTGGTCTATCTCGACGCCGTCAAGGATCCGTCGGGAGCAGAACCGCCGTGATCGCGGGCGAGACGCGAGAGATTCTGCGGCCGTACCGCGAGCGAAACACCGTGCTCGCGCTTCGCATCCTCGCGATCGACCTCGTCGCGTACGCGGCCTGCTTCGCCGCGATCGTCGTTGTTCCGAGTCCGCTCGCCAAGGCGGTGCTCGGTGCGGTCCTCGGGCTGGTGATCGGGCGTCTCTTCGTGATTGGGCACGACGCCTGCCACGGCAGCTTCACACCGAACCGCCGGCTGAACGCTCTGATCGCGCGGGTCGCGTTCCTTCCCTCGCTGACGCCGTTCGGACCATGGCGGCTCGGCCACAACCAGACGCATCACGCGTACACCAACCGGCGGGGCCTCGACTACGTCTGGGCCCCGCTGGCGACGCGCGACTGGTCTCGCGTCCCTCCGTACCGGCGGCTGCTCGAGCGCCTCTACCGCAGCGCGCTGGGCCAAGGCGCGAACTACCTGCTCGAGATCTGGAGTGCCTATCTGCTCGTCCCTCGCGCCTCCACCCGCCGGCGCTGGCGCTCCGCGTACACGGCGGATACCCTGCTCGTCTTCGCCGTCGCCGCACTGACCGGGACGCTCGTCGTCGCGCTGGCGTCCCGGACGAACCAGTCGGCGCCGCTCCTGCTCCTCGCGACGATGACGTGGCCGTTCCTGGTATGGAACGCCTTGATGGGCTTCGTCATCTACCAGCACCACACCGATCCCGCGATCCACTGGTACGGCGCCGGCGAGCCGGTCCCTGAAACGCTGCAGTCCGATGCGACCCAGGACGTGATCTTCCCCGGCCCCGTCAACGTGCTGTTCCACAACATCATGGAGCACACCGCGCATCACGCCGATCCGTCGATCCCGCTCTACCACCTTCCCGCGGCGCAGCGGCGGCTCATCTCGCACGATGCGGCCGCGGTCCGAACGAAGCGCTGGACGCTGCCGGGATTCATCGAGACGACGCGCCGCTGCAAGCTCTACGATTTCGAAGCGGGTTGCTGGACCGATTTTCAAGGACGGCCCACCTCGTCGCCGCGCGCGTAAAGGCGCGGCACGAGCGCCTGCGCGAGGGGCAACACGGCTAGAGCTGCGGGATCGGCTCGCCGCGGTGCGCCGCGAATTGCTCGGCATCGAACAGCCACGCCGGCGGGCCGGCGGGGAACGCGACGTCGGAGATCGACCACCGGCCGTCGCCGCTGAAGTGGATCACGAGCGCGCGATGCACCTCGTAATGTCCCTCGGCGTCGACGTTGACGAGCCGGCTCTGAATCAGCGCCGTGTTGACGGTGATCAGGTAGCGGAACGAGAGCCCGCCGTTCTGCACGAAGCGCTCGGCGACGTACCGCTTGGGGAGGAAGCTCGTCTTCTCGACCCACACCTCGCGCAGCACGTTGTGGCCCGGATCGCGAACCGGCGTCAAGCGGAGATGGAAGACCGGCGCCGAGGCGATCGCCGTGTCGCCGAGATCCTCGATTCGGTATGAGAGGTTGTAGGCCGAGACGGCGCCGATCGCTTTGAGCGAGCTCTCGGGCGGCGCCGGCTCCGGCGTCCCGGGCGCTTCGAAGATCCCGCTGCGGCCGCCGGGTCGTGGACGCAGCCCGAAGTCGGCGAGCGGGAAGTCACCGATACGCTCGACGTTCGTCCCCGGATAGACGACGGTGGTCACCACCCGCGGGGTCGCGTCGGCGCGCGCGCCGCGCTCGTCGACGATCGCCCGCACGAACGCATGTCCGTCGGCGATGCGGGTGACGATGCGCATGCGGTCGTGGAGGGCGCCCTGCGGCCCGCGCGAGTCGTTCTGCTCGGTGAACGCGACGTACGGCGGTACCGGCAAGGCGTTGACGGCGGCGCGCATGCGGACGTAGACCTCCGTCGGGGAGAGTGGTTCCCCGGCGGCGGGCGCCGCGCTCGCCGCACTCACCGCGAGCGCAAGGACGGATGCGACGAGCGCGGCGCGCACCGCGGTCATCGCGACCCCGATGCCGCTAGACGGATTCGAGCTCGGCCGTCTCGTGCTCGTTCTGCGCGTCGAAGGCGGCACGCTTCGATTTCGCCGCGGCGTCGGCGAGCGTCGGCGCGTCGACGACCGTCACCGTCTTCGCGGCGGTCAGCGCATCGATCCCTTTCTTCACCGAGCCGAGCGCGCCGCTGAGGCGGACGTCCAGGTCGGTCAGCACCTGCGCGGCGTACGCGTCGGCGCCTTCCCGGACGCGCGCGGCCTTCTGCTCGGCTTCGCGCAGGACGATCTCGGCGGTCGCGCGGGCGCGGCGGAGGATCTCGTGGTCGTCGATCTGCGCGCTCGACTGCGAGGACGCCTCGGCGACGATCGCCTGCGCCTTCTCCTGCGCCTCGCGCACGAGCCGGTCGCCGTTCTTCGCGATGGTGCGCGCGCGGCCGACCTCTTCCGGGAGCGATGCGCGCAGCTTCTCGATCAGCTCGAGCAGCCGTTCCTCGCTCACGATGCGGTATCCCAGCGGGAGGACCGTACCTTGCTTCACGGACGCTTCGAGCTTGTCGATCACGCGGTAGACGGACATGCTTTCCTCCTAGGCGGGGCGGGGTGCGGGGCGTTTGGCCTGCATCACGTGCAGCACGGCGGGCGGAACGTATTCGGCGACGCCGGCGCCGAGATTGTAGACTTCCTTGACCAGCGTCGAGCTCACGAACGACCAGCGCGGATCGCTCGGGAGAAAGACCGTGTCGACGCCGGAGAGCGAGCGGTTCATCAGCGCCGTCGACATCTCGCTCTCGAAGTCCGAGACGACGCGCAGGCCCTTGACGATGACGTTCGCGTTGACGGTGCGGACGAAGTCGGCGAGGAGGCCGCGGAAATGGGTGACTTCGACGTTGGTCACGTGCGCGCACGCCTCGCGAATCATCATCTCGCGCTCGTCCAGCGTGAAGAGCGGCTCGCGCTTCTGCGGGTTGACCACCACCGCGACCAGCACTTTGTCGAAGATCGCGGCGGCCCGCTCGATCACGTCGAGGTGCCCGCGCGTCATCGGGTCGAACGAGCCCGGGTAGACGGCGGAGTGACCCTGCATCGCGCCGTTCACGCGGCCTCCTCGAGCGGGTGCATGAAGGCCAGCGCGACTTCCCCGTAGCGCTCGGTCCGCTCGAGGCGCATCCGCGGATCGGCCGGGGCCGGCTCGCGCGAGGAGTGCTCGTAGACGACGGTCGTCTCGCCGTCGATGGCGCGGCGCCCGCGCAGCTCGCCGAACGCCGCGGCCGGATACGGATGCGCGTACGGCGGGTCGGCGAACACGACGTCGTAGCGGCCGCTGAGGACCCGTGCCGCGCGCTCCGCGGGCGCGGCGATCACGTCGACCTGCTCGGCGACCCCGAGCGCGCGAGCCGTCGCACGGAGCGCGTCGGCCGTCGGGCGATGCTTCTCGACGAACGTCACGTGCGCCGCGCCGCGCGAGATCGACTCGAACCCGAGCGCGCCGGTGCCGGCGAAGAGGTCCAGCACTCGGGCGTCGTCGACGCGCGAGCCGAGGATGGAG
>DASWSC010000096.1:0-8295 GCA_036402855.1 Candidatus Elarobacter sp.
AGCACCATGACGGAACCCCCTATGAGATAGGAAACGAGGAATCCGTACGTGACGGCTTCGACGATGGTCGCGCGGTCGATCATGTGCACCCGACGTTCTGAAGTTCTCTGGCCTCGAGCATTGCACTCGATATCATGGCCGGAACCCGGTAGACGAGGTCAATACCTACCACGACGAGGAGCGACGGCAGTATGGCGCTTCGGATCGTCGCCCTCAGTGCCGCCGTGTCCGACTCGAGCGCGGCGTACGTCCACGCGGAGGCAAGCGCGCTCATTGCCCCGATGATCGCCGCAAGAGGTGTGCCATGCAAACGCCACGCGGCGCCACCGCTCCCCGCTCATCTCACCGAGCCACCACGTAGGGGAACAGCGCGTCGAGGCGGTGCTCGGTGATGCCGGAGACGTCGAGCAACTCGTCGACCGACGCGAACGGGCCGTTCTGCGCGCGGAACGCGACGATGCGGGCGGCGAGCCCGCCGCCGATCCCCGGGATCGTCGCGAGCGTTTCGGCGTCCGCGCTGTTGATGTCGACCTGGGAGGCCGGCGGCGAGCCGCCGCGATGACCGCGCCGCTTCTTGGGGTGTCCGGGCGCGCCGCGGGGGCGCGTGCCTCGGCCACCGCGCACGTGCCGCGAGGCTCGCGTGCCGGGCGCTGCCGCGGCCGCCTCCGGCGAGCCGCGTGCGGGAACGACGATCTCGTCGCCGTCGGCGACGTGTGCGGCCAAGTTGACGGCGATCAGGTCGGCGTCGGGCCGCGGCCCGCCGGCGAGCGCCAGGGCGTCGAGAATCCGCGCCGCCGCACCGACCGGGTAGACGCCGGGCCGACGAACCTCGCCCGCGACGTAGACCAGCGCGTGCGTCCCTTCGGCGGGGAGCCGGCCGCGATGGTCCGGAGCGCCGCGAGCCGAGGCCGTCCGGGAAGACGACGACCATTCGCCGTGTCCGGGACCGGCGGCCGGCGGCGGGAGCGGCCGGAACAGGACGAACGCCCCGGCCGCGGCCGCGGCGAGCGCGGCGAGCCACTTCTTCACGCTCGCTCATCACGCGCTGCGACCGTTCGGCTAGGGCTCCGGCACGGCATGGAGTAGACTGAGGGTTCCATGTCCGAGGAGAGTACGTACGACTTCCGCGCCGTCGAGCGCCGCTGGCAGGAGCGCTGGGAGCGCGACGGCATCTACGTCGCGCACGACGACGACCCGCGCCCGAAGTACTACGTCCTCGAGATGCTCCCGTATCCGTCCGGCGATCTCCACGTCGGCCACGCGAAGAACTACACGCTCGGCGACGCGATCGCGCGGATCCAGCGCATGCGCGGCTTCAACGTGGTGCACCCGATGGGCTGGGACGCGTTCGGGCTTCCGGCCGAGAACGCGGCGATCCAGCGCGGCATCGACCCGGAGACCTGGACGCTCGAGAACATCCGCAACATGCAGCGCCAGATCCGGCTGGTCGGGACCAGCTACGACTGGACCCGTGAGCTCGCGTCGTGTCTGCCCGACTACTACACCTGGAACCAGTGGTTCTTCATCCGGCTGTTCGAGAAGGGTCTCGCGTACAAGCGCGAGGCGCCGGTGAACTGGTGCCCGGTCGATCAGACGGTGCTCGCCAACGAGCAGGTCGAGAACGGCCGCTGCTGGCGGTGCGGCGCGGCGGTCGAGCGCCGCAACCTCGCGCAGTGGTTCTTCAAGATCACCGACTACGTCGAGCGCCTGCTCGAAGGACTCGACCGCCTCCCCGGCTGGCCGGAACGCATCAAGACGATGCAGCGGAACTGGATCGGGAAGAGCGAGGGCGTCACGTTCTCGTTCGACGTGGAGAACGTCGAGGCGCAGATCGAGGTCTTCACGACCCGCGCCGACACGGTGTTCGGCACGACGTTCGTCGCCGTCGCTCCGGAGCACCCGGCGGTCGCGAAGATCCTCGAGCGCATGCCGAAGTCGCGCCACCGGGTGGAGGAGTTCGCGGCGTCGCTCAAGAGCAAGAGCGAGCTCCAGCGCACGCAGCTCATGGAGAAGACCGGCGTTCCGACCGGCGCCTACGCGATCAACCCGCTCTCACGCGAGCGGATCCCGATCTGGGTGACGAACTACGTCCTCGCGGAGTACGGCACCGGTGCGGTGATGGGGGTCCCCGCGCACGACGAGCGCGACTTCGACTTCGCGAGGAAGCACGGGCTGCCGATCGCGCAGGTGATCACGACGCCGGACGGCTCGCTGCGCGCGCCGCTGAGCGAGGCGTACGTCGAAGACGGGAAGCTGATCGCCTCCGGCGAGTACATCGGGATGCGCTCGGCGAACGCGCGGCGCGCGATCGCGGCCCGGCTCGAGGCGATGGGCCGCGGCAAGACCACCGTGAACTACCGGATTCGCGATTGGCTGGTCTCGCGGCAGCGGTACTGGGGGACGCCGATCCCGATCGTCTACTGCGCGACCGACGGAACGGTGCCGGTCGCGGACGACCAGCTCCCCGTGCTCCTGCCGAAGGACGTGAAGTTCACCGGGCAAGGATCGCCGCTGGCGAACGACGCGGCGTTCATGGCGACGACCTGCCCGCGCTGCGGCGGGCCCGCGACGCGCGATCCCGACACGATGGACACGTTCGTCGACTCGGCATGGTATTTCGTGCGCTACCTCGACGCGCACAACCGGTCGAAGGCCTTCGACCACGACCTCGCCTCGAAGTGGATGCCGGTCGACCAGTACATCGGCGGCGCGGAGCACGCCGTGCTGCACCTGCTGTACGCACGCTTCTTCTACAAGTTCATCGTCGATTCCGGATACGCATCGGGCGACGACGAGCCGTTCACGCGGCTCTTCAACCAGGGGACGCTGCTGTACCACGGCGAGAAGATGTCCAAGTCGCGCGGGAACGTCGTCGGGATCGACGAGACCGTCGAGAACTACGGCGTCGACGCGATGCGGCTGTTCCTGCTCAAGGCCGCACCGGCCGAGGACGCGCTCGACTGGAACGACGAGGGGATCATCGGCCGGGTGCGCTTCGTCCAGCGCGTGTGGCGCGCGGCCGAACCGTTCGCGGGCACGGCGCGCAGCGCACCGCTCGACCGGCTTCCCGAGATGCGCGGCGAGGCCCAGCGGGAACTCGTCCGCGCGCTCCACGTCGCGCTGGAGTCGGGGAAGAGCGAGACGGAGACGCGGCGGTTCCACTACAACGTCACGACCGCGAAACTGGACGAGCTGGTGAACGTGCTGACCACGGCGCTGCGCGAGCCCGGTGCCGCCGGCGACCCGGCGGTGCGCTACGTCGTGCACGCGCTGCCGGTCGTGCTGGCGCCGTTCGCACCGCACCTCGCCGACGAGCTGTGGGAGCGCATGGGCTACACCGAGAGCGTTCACCGCGCGCCGTGGATCGAGCCGGATCCCGAGGCGCTCGCCGTCGCCGAGATCACGTTGGTCGTCCAGGTCAACGGGAAGGTCCGCGCGCGGCTGCAAGCAGCCCCGGGGATCGGCGAAGACGAGGCCTTCGCGCGGGCGATGCGCGAGCCGACCGTGACGGCGCAGATCGACGGGAAGCAGGTCCGCAAGCGGATCTTCGTTCCGGACAAGCTGCTCAACATCGTGGCGGCGTAGCCGGACGCCGGACGCGCCCGTCGAAGACCGCCGCATGAAGGCCCAGGCAACGTACGAGATTCGGCCCGACGACGCGCTCGTCGTCGTCGACGTGCAGCACGACTTTCTGCCGGGCGGAGCGCTCGGCGTCGCGGAAGGCGAGCGCATCTTCGCGCCGATCGACGAGCTGGCGCCGCGCTTTCCGCGCGTCTACGCGACGCGCGACTGGCACCCGGAGAACCACACGTCGTACGCGCAGTACGGCGGGCCGTGGCCGGTGCACTGCGTCGCCGGGACGCACGGCGCCGCCTTCGACGCGCGCTTGAACCTCGACAACGTCGATGCCGTGATCGACAAGGGGACCGATCGCGAGACCGACGGCTACAGCGGCTTCGCCGCGACGACGCTCGAACGCGATCTGCGCGAGCACGGCGTCCGCCGGGTGTTCGTGTGCGGTCTGGCGACCGACTACTGCGTGAAGGCTACTGCGCTCGACGCGAAGGCAGCCGGGTTCGACGTCGTCGTGCTGGAAGACGCCGCCGCCGCGGTCAACGTCGAACCGGGCGACGAGCAGCGCGCGCTCGACGCCTTGCGCGCCGCGGGCGTCGCGGTCGCGTCCAGCGCCGACGTGACGGGCGGGACGGCTGCAGCCGTACGGCGCTAGCGTCGTCGCCGTCGAGCCGCACGGGCTCGACGCGATCGACGCGCGCGAGCGGCACGGCCGGCCGCGCGATCTGTTCTTCCTGTGGTTCGGTGCGAACGCGGAGACGGCGACGTTCGCGATCGGAATCCTGGCGGTCGCGCTCTACGGGACGTCGCTGAAAGGCGCGGCACTCGGCCTGCTGCTCGGTAACGCCCTCGGCTATGCGGTGGTCGGCCTGCTGTCGCGGATGGGACCGCGCTACGGCCTGCCGCAGATGGTCGCGTCGCGGCGTGCGTTCGGGCGCGACGGCAACGTGCTGCCCGCGGTGCTGGCGTTTCTGGCCGGCGTCGGGTGGTTCGCCGTCGACAGCGTCTTCGGCGCGCAGGCGCTCGGCGCGCTCGCGCACGTGACCTTCCCGATCGCGCTGACGATCGTGCTGATCGTGCAGGTCGCGCTCGCGGTCTACGGTTACAACCTGATCCACGCCTTCGAGCGGTTCGCGAGCGTCGCGCTCGTCGCCGGCTTCGCGACGATCGCCGCCGTGACGCTGAAGTACGCCAACCTCGGCGCGGGCTTCGACGCGCACGCGCCGCTCGCGGCCGGCGGCGAGACGGCGGGGATCGTCTTCTCGGCGGCGCTCGCGTTCTCGTACTCGGTCGGCTGGGGACCGGCGGCCTCGGACTACGCGCGCTACCTTCCCGGCGGAAGCGATCGGCGTGCCGTCACCGCGTGGGCGTTCGCCGGCGGGTTTCTTCCCTCGGCGCTGCTGGAGCTCCTCGGCGCAGCCGCGGTGACCGCGACGCGCGCGCCGGGGATCGCGAGCGCGACGCCCGCCGAGACGATCACCCTGCTCGCCCACGGCAACGGCCTGGTCGCCGCGATCGGGCTCGCGACCGTGCTGATCGGGACGCTGAGCGCGAACTGTCTGAACCTCTACTCCGGCGCGCTCGCCGCGCTGGTCGCGTGGGACTCGCGGAAACGGGCAGGCTTCGCGCTGGCGACGGCGCTCGTCATCGCGGCGCTCGGCGGAGTCGTGCTGCTGGCCGCGCGCGCCAACGACCCGGCGGCGCGCTTCGCGCTCCCGGTCATCGCCGCAGCCGCGTTCGCCGTCGGAGCGCTCGCGTTCGTCGTCGTGCGCTGGACGCTCGCGCGCTGGCAGTCGGCGGTCGCCGTCGGCGTCCTCGGCGGCGCGCTCGCCTTCGGGAGCGCCGATCCGACCGCGACCGCGCACCTGTACGCGAACTTCCTCGGACTGCTCACCATGTGGGCCGCGCCGTGGGCCGGCGTCCTCCTCGCGATGCGCCGCGAAACGACGCGCAGCGCGGACGGTCGCGCGCTCGCCGCCTGGGTCGCCGGGATCGCGGTCTCGCTGCCGTTCTGGCAGCAGTCGTGGTTCACCGGACCGCTCGCGGCGGCGCATCCGCAGCTCGGCGACGTCAGCTATTTCCTCAGCTTCGCGGTCGCATACGTCGCGTTCGCGCTTCTCCGCGGTGGTCGCGGAGAACGCTCCCCGGCGTAGCGCGACGAGCGCCGAAAAGAGCGGACCGCCGGGTTAGGAGGCCGCGGCGGTGCGCTCTTTCTCGCGGAAGTACGCATACGTCTGGCGCATCCCCTCGACCAGCGGGACATCCGCCTCCCAGCCGAGCTCGCGGCGCGCTTTCGAGGGGTCGAAGAAGACTTCGCGCGCGTCGCCGGGCCGGCGCGGCGCATGCGTGACGGGCGGTTCGAAGCCGGTCACTTCGACCATCGCGCGGTAGATCTCGTTCACCGACGTCTTCTTCCCGGTGCCGATCGCGAAGATCTCGCCGGAACCCTTCGTCAGCGCGGCCACGTTCGCACGCACGACGTCGCCGACGTAGACGTAGTCGCGCGTCTGCTCGCCGTCCCAGTCGATGCGCACGCCCTGGCGCTGCAAGAACTTGCCGAGGAAGATCGCGATGACGCCCGCCTCGCCGTTCGGGTCCTGACGCGGGCCGTAGACGTTGCCGTAGCGGAGCGCCGCGAAGTCGAGTCCGTGCTCGGACTTGAAGAAGCGCAGGTAGTGCTCGGTCACCATCTTGGTGATCCCGTACGGTGAGACCGGCCGCTGCGGCGAGCTCTCGTCGACCGGCATCGTCTCGACGTCCCCGTACGTCGCCGCGCTCGAGGCGAAGACGACTTTGCGCGAGCCCGCCTTCACGGCGGCTTCGAGCACGTTCAGCATCCCGATCACGTTGACGTTCGCGTCGTATTTCGGATCCCGCGAGCCGATCGCGACCGAGTGCTGCGCGGCGTGATGCGAGACGATCTCGGGCTTGAAGTCGCTGAAGATCCGCTGCAAGCCGGCGTCGTCGCGGATGTCCATGTGCACGAACGAGACGCCCTCGGGGATGTTCTCCCGGCGTCCGCCGCCGTGCGACCACAGGCTGTCGACGACGACGACCTCGTGTCCGGCGCCGACGTACGCGTCGACCAAGTGCGATCCGATGAAGCCGGCTCCGCCGGTGACGACGATACGCATGCGAGCACTGGGGGTTCGGTCTTCCCCGGCGCTCTCCCCTAGACGCTCTGACGGCCGCGTGATGTGCCTGCGTGACACGCGCGCCGCTGCTCGTCCCCGCGATCGCGTTCATCGGTGCGATCGCCGCGGAAGCGCATGGGTTCTCGTGGGCGGTCGCGGCAGGCGCGATCGGTACGGTCACGTACCGGAGATGGCGCGTCGCGGCCGCCTTTGCGGTGGCGGGGCTGCTCGTCGCCGCGTGGCGCGGGCATCCGGCGATGATCGCCGATGAGTCGCGCACCGCGCGGTTCACGGGAACCGTCGTCGGCGACGTCCGCGCCGGCGACGCGAGCGCGGCGTTCCCGTTCGCGCTCGACGGCGGTCCGGTCGTGAGCGCGCGCGTCCGCGACGCGGCGGTCGTCGCGGGAGAGCGGCTCGTCGTGCGCGGGAGGCTCGTCCCGTTCGACGAGGCGCGCAATCCGGGGGAGCCGTCGCGGCGCGCGATCGCGCTCGGTGAAGGCGTCGCCGGTGAGCTCGCCGGGAATCGCGTCGTCGCGCGCGCCGCTCCCGACGTGCGTGACATCCGCACGTGGGCGGCACGCGCCCGGGCGGTGCTGTCGCGGCGGCTGCGCGCGTCGGTTCGTGAGCCCGAGGCGACCGTGGTCGCCGGCGCGCTGTGGGGCGAGCGCGGCATGCTGCCGCCCGCGCTTCGCGACGACTTTCAGGCGACGGGGACCGTGCACGTGCTCGTGACGGCCGGACTGCACCTGGGCGTCATCGCGTTCGTCGTGCTCTCGCTGCTCCGAGCGCTCACCGTGCCGCTTGCAGCGCGTTCGCTGGCGGCGATTCCGTGCGTGATCGCCTACGCCTGGCTCAGCGGCGCGCATCTTCCCTCGCAGCGGGCGGCCGTCATGGTGACGGTGTGCCTCATCGCGCGCGCGTACGGCGCGCCGCTCGTCTCGTGGAACGCGCTCGCGCTGGCCGCGCTCGTCGTCGCAGGAGTGTGGCCCGCCTCGGTGACGACCGTCTCGTTCGCGCTCTCGTTCTCGTGCGTCGCGGCGATCGGACTGTTCGCCCGCGCCATCGAGCACCGGCTCGAGCGCGCGGCGCTGCCGGAGAAGCTGCGGGAACCGCTCGCGCTGACGATCGCGACGCAGCTCGGCGTCTGGCCGCTGAGCGCCGCGACGTTCGGCGTCGTCGCGCCGTACGCGGTGCTCGCCAATGCCGCCGTCGTGCCCGCCACGGGCGTCGCCATGATGGCCGGCATCGCGACGCTTGCGCTTCAAGGACTCCCCGGGCTCGGAGCCGCCGCCGCGACGGTGACGGCGTACGATGTCGACGCGATCCTGCGCGTGGTGACGAGCGTCGCAGCGCTTCCCGGTGCGCGCGTCTGGGTCGCCCCGCCGCCGCTCGCCGCGGTCGCGGCGTACGACGCTGCGGCGATCCTCGCAGCGCACCTGTTGGGGCGCAGCGCACGGTCCGCGCTCGCGCTCCTCGCCGCGGCGACGTGCGTCGTGCTCGCGACGACGCTGCGGCTTCCGGACGGGTCGCTCACGATCACGATGCTGGACGTCGGTCAAGGCGACGGGCTGGTCATCCGCACCCCGCG
>DASWSC010000097.1:0-29188 GCA_036402855.1 Candidatus Elarobacter sp.
TACGGGCTGGTGACGGCCCGTGCACGATTCGAGGAAGAGCTCCGAACGGCGCGCCGCCGGCGATCGTCAGACGGGACGCCGGAATGAGGCTAGGGCGGTGCGTGCGACCGACGCGATCGCGGCGTCGCGTTCGGCCTCAGAGGCTTTGACGCCGGCGAAGTACGCCGCGATGACGACCGGTGCGCCGCTCGGCGGCCACAGAATCGCGATGTCGTTTGCGGCGGTGTCCGTCGTCCCGGTCTTGTCGCCCACGATCCAGCCGGGCGGAACGCCGGCGCGCAGCCGCGTCAGCCCGGTTTTCGCCGCGCGCATCCAACCGAACAGCAGAGCCTTCGAGCCCGGCGACAGCACGGGGTCGCGAACGAGCCGCGCGAGCAGGTTGGCCATGGCATCGGGCGTCGTCGTGTCACGCGGATCGCCGGGGATGCTGACGTTCAGCGCGGGCTCAGACCGGTCGAGCCGGGTTGCGGTATCGCCGACGCTGCGCAGGTAGGCATCGACGCCGGGCGGGCCGCCGACGCTCCGCAGCAGAAGGTTCGCGGCCGCGTTGTCGCTCTCTTCGATCGCGGCGGCGCACAGCTCGCCGACGGTGAGCGAACCTTTGCGCACATTTCCGGCGACCACGGGGCTGTACGCGAGAACGTCGCGCGCGGTGAAGCGCACGTCCCGCGCGAGCCGCTCGCGGCCGGCATCGACGCGCTTCAAGACGCACATCACGAGCGGAACCTTGAACGTGCTCGCCAGCGGGAAGCGCTCCGCGCCGCGCCGGCCGATGCGGCGGCCGGTGCGGAGATCGATCGCCGCGACGCCGAGCCGGCCGCTCCCGCGCCGCTCCTCGGCTTCGAACCGCGCCTCAGCTGCGTTTCCATTGCTCCCCAGCGTGGGCGCGGATGCCGTCAGGGCGAGCAGGAACGCAGGACGGTTCATCGCTCGGCGAGTTCGTCAGGAGATGCTCGACCGCTTCTCGGGTAGGAAGCGAGGGATGCTTCGCACGATGATGGCCGGAATCGCACTGGTCGCCTTGACGCTCAGCGCGGTCGCCAAAGAGACGGACGCACCCGCCGACGAGTACTTCGGGCCGTTCAAGTACAGCGCGCTCTCCGCGCGCTCGAAGATCACGTCGCTCGGACGGTCGTATCGCGAACGGTGGGCCGACGATGCGTCGATCGTGCACGACGCCGAGCTCGTCGAGAGCGCGCTGCGCGCGTGGGCGCAGAAGTATCCGAAGGACCAGTGGCTGGCGCCGACCGCGTTCCATCTCGCCCAGCTCTACCAGGAAGTGCAGACGCAGGACGCGCGCGATCACGCCCGCGCGACGTATCGGTATCTGACGACGGCGTTCCCGTCGTCGAAGGAGGCGCACCAGGCGCGGCTGCGGCTGCAGCAGGGGTTCCCGCCGCTTCACGCCGAGACGCCGGTCGCGCCGACGCCGAACCCCTACGCATCGGCCGCCGGATCGGCTGCGCCGTCGTCCTCGCCGGGTCCCGCGAGCGCGTCGACGTCGCCGGCCGCCGCGGCGTCCACTGCTCCGGCTTCCAGTGCGCCCGCGGCCGCACCGCCGTCGTCCCCTCGCCCAACCGCCTCAGCGTCCCCGAAGCCGTAACGCGCGCAGCCGCTGACACGCGAGCACCCCGGTCGCCCGGGGTGCTCTGGTCGTTTCTACCAGCCGCCGCCGGAGTCGCCGCCTCCGCCGCCGCCGCCGCCGTCGCCGCCGCCCCAGCCCCCGCCGGAGTCGCCGCCGCCGCCCCAACCGCCGCCGGAGTCGCCGCCGCCCGAGTCACCCCAGCTTCCGCCGCCGACGTTCCCCGTGTCGATCTGCCCGGCGTCGCTCTGCCAGCCGGCAGCGTCCGACGCGGTTCCCGGGTCGGCTCCGCCGCCGGTGCCGGCGTACGAGCCGCCGTCGCCGCCGCCGATGTCACGCCGTCCTCCGAAGAGCTCGTTGCCGAGCCAGGCGCCGCCGAGGCCGCCGAGGAGACCGCTCCAGAAGCCGCCGCCTCCACCGCCGTAGCCGTATCCGGGGCCGCCGCCGTAGCCGGGACCGCCGTAGCCCGGGCCGCCCGGTCCGTAGCCGCCGCCGCCGTACATACGCGGTCCGGCCATCGCTCGGAAGATGCCGCGGATGATGAAGAAGATCACCACGAGGATGACGAGCCACACGATCCAGCTCATGCCGATGCCTCCCGAACTGCTGCGCTGTACGCTATGCGAGGTGCCCGCGCCGACCGGCTGCCGTGCGCGATTCAGCGACGACGTGTGGCCGCGGTAGATGTTCACGATCAGGCTCACGCCGGTCTCGACGCCCTGGTCGAAGTTGCCCTGCGCGAAGTAGGGCCGCATCGCCTGATAGATCGGGTTGAAGGAGCCGCTCGGGAAGAACTTGCGCGAGGCGGTATCGCCCGCGATCTTGATCTGCTTCTCGTTCTTCGCGATGAAGATCTCGACGCCGTTGACTTGCTGCTGCGCGAAGCTGCGCTCGAGCGCGGTGTTCGGATCGGTTCCGCCGAGCGAAGGCGTCGTGACGACGACGACTTCCTTACCGGTTTGCGCGTTGAGATCGCCGACTTGCTGATTGATCTGCGCGACCGCGGTCTGCGAGAGCATGTGCGCGTCGTCGATCACGTAGTTGCTGCGCGCGGCGAACGCCGGAGCGGCCGCAGCGGCCAGCGCGACGGTCAGGGCGGTGACGGCAGCGAGCGCTGCCTGCGGTTTCATCGGTGTGGTACTCCTCCGAGGCTTGGGTACCCCGACCCGGGCGGGAAGTTTCCGTACGACAGGCTCATCCTTCGACAGGCTCATCCTTCGACAGGCTCAGGATGACAATGGGGGTTAGTGGGCGGCGGTGACGACGAGCGCGACGCCGACCGAGGTGAGCACGAAGATCGCGAGCAGCACCCAGACGAAGGCTTTGAGCCAGGCGTTGCCGCGCGAGCGCCTGCGCGGAGTCTTCGCGGAGCTCTTCACTGCGCCTCGGCACGGGCCTCGGCGACGCGTCCCCAGAGCCGCTCGAGGTTGTAGAACTGCCGCTGCTCCGGCGTGAAGACGTGGACGACGACGTGCCCGAGGTCGATCAAGATCCAGCCGCCGTCCGCATGGCCTTCGACGCGCGCGCGCAGCCCGTGCTCGTGGGCCTTGTCGACGATCGCATCGGCGATCGAGCGGGTCTGGATCGCCGAGCGGCCGGTAACGATCACGAACGTGTCCGCGACGATCGTTCGTCCGGTGAGGTCGAGCACCGCGATGTCGTCGGCTTTCTTGTCTTCGGCGGCTTCGCGCACGAGCGCGACCAGGTCGATGTCAGGCAGGGGTCCGTACCTCCGAGGGGATCGCGACGCCATAGCGTTCGGCCGCGGCGAGGGTGTGCGGGGAGATCGCCAGGCCGTTGCCGAGCAGATACGCGATCGAAGAGCCGAGTACCGCGCGCATCGCCGCGTCGAGGTTCCGGAACGCGAGCTCGGCGAGTTCGGAACGGCCGGCGAAATCACGTCCCGGCTCCAGTCCGTCGGCGAGGAACACCACCGCGTCGAGCGGGGTCATCACCGCGTCGGCGAGGGTGTGCTTCCGGATCGCGGAGAGCACGCCTTCGTCGTCGATTCCGAACCGCTCGCGCGCGAGCTCGGCACCGAGCCGGGCGTGCAGTACGATGGGATGGGCGCGCTCGAAGGGATCGATCGCCATCCCGCGCTCCGCGCACTCGCGCAGCAGGCGCTCCGCCGACCACAGCCGAGCCAGGTCGTGAAGCATCGCCGCGATGCGCGCTCGCTCCGGTTCGACGCGATGCGTCAGCGCCAGCCGTTCCGCCATGCGCGCGACGCGCAGAACGTGCGCGTAGCGGTGCCGCTGGCCGATGTGATCGCGCACGGCACGCGCCAGACGCGCGAACCGCAGCCCGTTCAGTGCCGCACCTCGCGCAACACGCTCGAGCCGATCGCACGGCCGCCGAGCTTCGCCGGCGCGTATGCATCCCCGGCGAGGCGCGCGGCGAGCTGCCGGTCGAAGACGTCGTCGTCGCTCGGCACCACGATCGCGACCTTCTTCACGGCACCGCCGCGGTCGAGATCGAGCCGCAGCACGGTCGCGCGCGTCCCGCTGCCGTCCGCGACGCTGGTTCGCCGCAGCACCGGAGCGCTGAAGGGAAAGCGCACCTGCGTCGGAGTCGGATCGGTGAGATAGCCGAGGCGCAGCAGCGTGGCGCGGTCGCCCACGACGACGTGCGCGAGCGTCGCCGTCTTGGGATCGAAGACCAGCACGAGCGCGGAATCGGCATTCCGCCGGAAGACGCGAAAATTGATCCCGTCGGTCTCCGCGTCGCCGGCGAGCTCGTCGCGCGCCGCGAGCGAGGTGGTCGTTCCGAAGGTGATCGTGTGCGGCTTTCCGTCGAGGTCGACGGCGTAGCGCGTTCCGGACGGAAAGGCGAGGTCGACCGCGTGGATCGTCAGATCGTCGTCGATGATCGCGTTCACGCTCGACGCCGCGTCGCCGAAGACGACGTGCTGGCCGTCGTCGCGCGACGCGACGGAGACGGGCGCTCCGTACGAGCGGACGAGCGCGGCGAGCGGACGATGGAGGACGTCGGCCGCAGGAGGCGCGATCACCTCAGAAACCGTTGCCCCGGTGCGTCGCAGGACGTTTCGCGATCTCGCCGTCGAGCGCCGAGCGGAGCGCTCGCAGCCGCGCGGCGTAGAGCTCGCCCTTGAGATTACCGGCCCACATGACCAGGGCGTTCTCGCCGTTGTCGCTGTAGTACCCGCGCCGCGTGGAGACCGTCGTGAACCCGTATTTCCGGTAAAGCTTCTGCGCGACGTCGTTCGACTCGCGCACCTCGAGGGTGATCCAGGATGCGCCTTGCACGATCGCTTCGTCGAGGAGCTTGATCAGCATCTCTTCGCCGAGCTTGAGCCCGCGGTACTCGGGATGGACGGCGATCGTGGTGATGTGCGAGTCCTCGAGGATCACCCAGATCCCGCCGTACGCGACCAGCGTGTCGCCGAGCCGCCCGACGAAGTAGTGCGCGAGCTTGTTGTCGCGGATCTCGTTCGAGAACGCGTTGGCCGGCCAGGACGTCGAGAACGAGAGCCCTTCGATGCGCAGCACGGCGGCGAGATCGCCTTGCGCCATCGGCTCGATCGCCATCGCGTTCGGCGATTCCGGACCCGGCGAGTAGAGCTCGGCCTTCACGGTCCGGGACGCCGCGGTACCGTGACCGCCGGCGCTTCGCCGTAGTCGGGCGCCAGCGCATGCGGAGACGAGCTCGGGACCCGGCGGCGGGCGAGCTGCGCGATCGCGACGGCGGGAACCTCGGCCCGGGGCGGGAGCGCTCGCACCACCCAGCCGCGTTCGGCGATCTGCGAGAACACGTCCTCCGTATTCCCGGCGCCGTGCACGACGCCCGGGGTCGTGGTCAGCAGGCGGTCGAGGACGTCGCCGATGCGGCCGCATGCCGTCCGGGTGAGGCCGGCGTCGCGCAGGCGCGCGCAGACGACGCCCCGGCGGCCGCGCACGACGGTGAGCAGCGGCTCCGGCGCCTCGTCCGGCTCGAGGGCGTCGTACGAAGAGATGCCGATCAGCGGGACGCGGCTGCCGTACGCCAGCGACTTCGCGTAGGCGACCGCGATGCGGACGCCCGTGAACGAGCCCGGGCCGAGGCCGACCGCGATGCGGTCGAGGTCGCGCAGCCGCAGGCCGGCCGCGGCGAGGAGATCGCCGGCGTGCGCCAGACCGGCTTCGAGCGCGTCGTGGCGTCCCGTCGCGATGAAGCGCACCTGCGCCCCGTCGTCGAGCGCCGCCGAGAAGCCGCCCAAGGCGGCGTCGAGCGCCAAGATCTTCAGCGGAGCAGTCACGCCGGGCGGGTCACCCGGACGGTCCGCGGTCCCTCGCCGGCGCCCTCGATCCGGACGTGGACCATGCGATCGGGGAGCCAGCCCGGCGCGCGCTCCGGCCACTCCACCAGCGCGATACGGTCGGGCGCGAAGGCGTCGTCGAGCGCCAGGTCGGGGAGCTCGGCGCCCGGATCTTCGATCCGGTAGAGGTCGACGTGCTCGATCGGGGGCGCGCTCCCGGGCGGGGCGTCGTAGCGCTGCCGAAAGACGAACGTCGGGCTGCTCACCGCCTCGTCGCTGCCGTGGAGCCCGGCAACGACGGCGCGGACGAAGGTCGTTTTCCCCGCTCCGAGCGGGCCGCTGAGCGCGACGACGTCGCCCAGCCGCAGCGAGCGAGCGAAACGGCGCGCGAACTGCTCGAACGCGGCGCGATCGTCGAGGACGTCATCGGAGATGTTCAGAATAGCGTTTGGTGCTTCTGCGCATGAGTGACGTCCTCGTTGGGATCGTCGCCGGGGCTGTCTGTTCCGTCGTCGCGGCGGCGTTCGAAGGATCGATCCTGATGCTCCGCTTCTTCTCGCTCGATCGGGTGGGCGGCGGACTCGGCAGCAGGCTCTTGCTCATCGCGCTGATCGGGGCGATCGCCGGCGGCATCGTCGGGTTCCTGGTCGGCGCGCTCTTCAAGCAGCGCGACCCGGCCGCCCGGTGACGGCGCGCTCTCCGGCGGCCGCGGCCGACCTCGCCGAGCTCGACGCCCGCTACGACGCGCATGTCGCCGCGCTGCGCGATCACGCGGCGCTCGCGCGCGACGCCGCCGAGGCCGGAGCCGAAGAGCTCGCCGAGCGCCTCGATACCGAACCAACCTGACCCCTAGAAAGAACCCGTGAACAACGACTCTCGGATGTCCTCGATCGCCGTCGAAGACGAGATGCGGGAGAGCTACCTCTCCTATGCCATGTCGGTCATCGCGTCGCGTGCGCTTCCCGACGTGCGCGACGGTCTCAAGCCGGTGCAGCGGCGAATTCTCTACGCGATGCGCGAGATGGGACTCGACCCCTCGAAGCAGCACCGCAAGTGCGCCGGCGTCATCGGCGAGGTCCTCAAGAGCTTCCACCCGCACGGCGACTCGTCGGTGTACGACGCGCTCGTCCGGATGGCGCAGGATTTCACGCTGCGCTACCCGCTGGTCGACGGTCACGGCAACTTCGGTTCGATCGATCCCGATCCGCCGGCGGCGTGTCGCTACACCGAGGCCCGGCTCGCGCGCGCCGCGCTCGACATGCTGGCGGACATCGACAAGAACACCGTCGACTTCGTTCCGAACTTCGACAACCAGACCGAAGAGCCGGTCGTTCTGCCGGCGCGTCTCCCGCAGCTCCTCGTCAACGGCAGCTCGGGGATCGCGGTCGGGATGGCGACCAACATCCCGCCGCACAACGTCGGCGAGATCTGCGACGCGGTCTCGTACCTCATCGACAACCGGGTCGCGGGCGCCAACCTCACGGTCGACGAGGTCGACAACGCGCTGTGCGACATCGTGCACGGGCCCGACTTTCCCACCGGCGGCGTGCTGCACGGCCGCGAAGCGATCCGGCAGGCGTACAAGACCGGGCGCGGATCGGTCGCGCTGCGCGGCAAGGCCGAGATCGTCGAAGACAAGGGCCGCTTCCGGATCGTCATCAGCGAAGTGCCCTTCCAAGTCTCGGTCAACCGCATCCTGGAGTCGATCACCGACGCGTACCAGGAGAAGCGCATCACCGGGATCACCGCGCTGCACAACGAGTCGAACCGCAAGGGGATGCGGATCGTCGTCGAGCTGCACCGCAGCGCGACGCCGCAAGTGGTGCTGAACCAGCTCTACAAGCAGACGCCGCTCCAGTCGAGCTTCGCGTTCAACATGCTGGCGCTCGTCCCGGTGCGGCGCGGCGAGAAGATGGAGCACACGACCGGGACGACGACGCCGCTCGAACCGCGCGTCCTCGCACTCCGCGAGATGCTCGAGTACTTCATCGCGCACCGCGAGGACGTCGTCCGCAAGCGCGCCGTCTACGACCTGAACAAGGCCGAAGAGCGCGCGCACCTGCTGCTCGGCTTCCTGGTCGCGCTCGACAACATCGACCGCGTCATCGCGATCATCCGCGAGAGCGACACGGTCGACACGGCGCGCAAGCGGCTGGTCGAGGAGCCGTTCGCGCTCTCCGACGCCTTCCGCCGGATGGCCGGCCCGGCCGCCGCGCCCGACTTCCGGCTCTCCGACCTGCAGGCCGCGGCGATCGTCGACATGCGTCTGCGGACGCTGGTCGGGCTCGAGCGGCAGAAGATCGAGGACGAGTACGAAGGGCTGCTGGTCGCGATCGACGACCTGCGCGACCTGCTCGCGAAGCCGGCGCGCATCCTGACCGTCGTGCGGAGCGAGACGCAGGACGTGAAGAAGCGGCTCGGCGACGCGCGCAAAACCCCGGTCGAGGCGCTCGAAGGCGAGCTCTCGATCGAGGACATCATCGCCGACACCGAGGTGGTGGTGACGGTCACCGTCGGCGGCTACATCAAGCGGGTCTCGGTGGACACCTTCCGCCAGCAGAACCGCGGCGGCCGCGGCGTGATCGGCATCGCGAACCTGAAGAAAGAAGACGTCGTCCGCAACTTCTTCACCGCGACGACGCACCAGTACGTCCTCTTCTTCACCAACAAGGGCCGTGCGTTCCGCCTGCGCGCGTACGAGATCCCCGACTCGACCCGCACCGCGCGCGGAACCGCGCTGGTGAACCTGCTCCAGCTCCCGCCGGGCGAGATCGTCACGGCCGTGTTCCCCGTGCGGCAGTTCGACACCGAGGAGTACCTCGTGATGGTCACGCGCCGGGGCATCATCAAGAAGACGAAGCTCGGCGAGTTCGAGAACGTCCGGCGCAACGGGCTGATCGCGATCGGTCTCGACGAAGGCGACGAGCTGCTCGCGGTCGATCTCTCGCGCGGCGACCGCGACGTGCTGCTGGCGACGCACGACGGGATGGCCGTCCACTTCAGCGAGAAGGACGTCCGTCCGATGGGCCGTCCCGCACGCGGCGTGAAGGCGATGTCGCTCTCACGCGGCGACGAGATCGTCGCGATGGACATCGTCGAGGACGACCGCACCGAAGTGCTCATCGTCACCTCGCAAGCCTACGGGAAGCGGACGCCGATCGAGGACTACCGCCACATCACGCGCGGCGGCAAAGGCGTGAAGGCGTTCGCGAAGGAGAAGGAGATCGGCTACGTCGTCGATCAGATCCTCGTCTCGCCCGAGGACGAGCTGCTCATGATCACGAGCGGAAACCAGGTGATCCGCATCCCGGTGAGTCAGATCCGCCGCGCCGGCCGCTCGACCAAGGGCGTTCGGCTGCAGCGTCTCGCGGAAGGCGACGCAGTGATCGCAATCGCGAACCTCGGCCAGCAGTCGAAACGCGTCGCCGACATCACCGGAGAAGAACCGCCGAAGCCGTAGGCCGCGGGCGGCGGCGGGGTGCTCAGACGTGCATCTCGTCGTCGCTCAGGCCGAAGTAGTGACCCAGCTCGTGGATGACGGTCTCGCGGATCTGCTGGAGCGCGTCGCGGCGGGTGCGCGTCGTGCGCAGGATCGGGCCGCGGAAGACCGCGATCTCGTCGGGGAACATCGGCGGCTCGTAACCGCGCTCGGTGAGCGCGACGCCGCGGTAGATGCCGAGCAGCTCTTCATGCGGCTCCGCATCGGGGCCGAGCGCCTCGAGATCCTCGGCCCCTGGCTCTTCCTCGACCGCGATGACGACGTTGCGCACCATCGCGGCGAACCGCTCCGGCAGCGACTCCAGCGCTTCGTCGACGAGCCGCTTGAACTCGGACAGCGTGAGGTCGTCGCGCGAGACGCGCGCGTGGTACGGGCTGCGCGGCCGCACGCGGCTACTTCGCCTCCGCAGGGAGCGCCTCGACGTAGTCGCCGACGCGCGGTGCGACGCGGCCGACGATCCCGGCCCGCGCGTAACGTCCGACGACGTCGAGGACGACCAGCTCGACCGGGCTCGCATACGGCTTTCCGCCGGCGTTCGCGAACGCGCGCAGCACCTGGTTCATCGCGAAGCGGCCGGTGTTGTCGATGTAGACCGTGCCGTTCTCGATGCTGACCACGCGCGCGACCGGCGCCGCCGATGCGGCCGGAACGGGCGCCGGGCCCAATGTGAGCGGGTCGTGCGCGAACGCGGTGCGCACGGCCCGCTCCCACACCGCGCCCGCCAGCGGCTGGTCGGGGCCGCGCAGGTCGGTGAGCGGGTCGCTCTCGATCCGGACGGTTTTCGTCGGCGAGACGGCTCCGGTCTGGCAGTTGCGGACGGTGAAGCGCGCGACGCCGTAGACGCGGTCGGTGTCCTGTGCCAGCCCGGGCAGGCGCATCGCCCGATCGAACGTCGCGAACACCGCGTACGACGCGTGGGCGGCGCGGCAGTGCGCGTCGTCGGGGAGCGCCGTGCCCGGCTCGGCGGTGACCGCGCGAGCCGCGACGTAGTCGCCGGCGAGCTTCCGCCATACCGCCGCCGGCATGGTCGATTGGGCGTTCTCGCCGACGTCGGTGACCAGCAGCACCGCGGCGGCCGGTCCAGCCGGCGGGACCGTACCGGACGGCTTCGCGACGGCGGGCGCGGAGATCAGCAGGAGCGCAGCGGCGGTCCAAAGCGGGCGCACGGCGGCGACCTTCGACGGGGCCGGGGCCGAAACCGTCGCGCCGCGGGCGGGGTCGGAACGGTCGGAGGTACGAAACCCACAACTATGAGCGCACTCCCCGACGTCACGCAGAGCACCTTTCCGACCGAAGTGCTCGGCTCCGACAAGCCCGTCCTGGTCGATTTTTGGGCGCCGTGGTGCGGCCCGTGCCGGATGCTCTCCCCCGTCGTGGAGAAGGTCGCCGGCCAGCTCGGCGATCGCGTGAAGTTCGCGAAGTTGAACACCGACGAGAACCCCTCGATCGCCGGCGAGTATCAAGTCTCGGGGATCCCGTGCCTCATCCTCTACAAGGGCGGGCGCGCGGTCGACCGTATCGTCGGCTTCGTCCCGGAGCAGACGATCCGCCAGATGCTCGAGAAGCATCTGGCCGCGGCGTGATCGCTGCCTGACCTCCGCGGCCTCCCGGCCGTTCATCGCGTCCTCGACGAACCGCGCGTTGCGCGGTTCGTCGCGCTTCTCGGCGCGCCGCTCGTCAAAGGACACGTCGGCGCCGCCCTCGGCGCGGCGCGCTCCGCCGATCCCACGCCTTCGGCCGAGGCCGTCGTCGACGCGGTGCTCGCGCGGCTCGCCGCCGAAGCGCGCGAGGGCCTGACCGGCGTCCTCAACGGCACCGGGATTCTGCTCCACACCAACCTCGGCCGCGCGCCGCTGGCGCGCGAGGCGATCGACGCGATCGCCGACGCCGCGGGCGGCGCCTCGAACCTCGAGTACGATCTCGGCGCCGGCGCGCGCGGCTCGCGCTACGACCGGCTCGGCGGACTGCTCCGCGCGGCGACCGGCGCCGACGACGCGCTGGTGGTGAACAACTGCGCCGCGGCGGTGCTGCTCGTCCTCGACACCTTCGCGCGGGCCGCGGACGGTACGCCGCGCGAAGTGATCGTCGCGCGCAACCAATTGATCGAGATCGGCGGCGGCTTTCGCCTCCCCGACGTGCTTGCGCGCAGCGGCGCGCGGCTGGTCGAGGTCGGTGCGACGAACAAAGTTCGCCTCGACGACTACGCGCGCGCGCTCACGCCTCGCAGCGCGCTGCTGATGCGCGTTCATCCGTCGAACTATCGCATCGAGGGCTTCACCGCCGGCGTGAGCGGCGCCGAACTGGTCGCGCTCGGACGCCGCGCGGGATTGCCGGTGATCGAGGACCTCGGCAGCGGCGCGCTCGCCGATCTGCGCGCGTACGGGCTGCCGCACGAGCGCACGGTGCAGGAGGCGGTCGGCGAAGGGATCGATCTGGTCGCCTGCTCGGCGGACAAGTTGCTCGGCGGCCCGCAGGCCGGCATCATCGCCGGCCGCGCGGCGGCCGTGCAGCGGCTGCGGGCCAACCCGCTGCTGCGCGCGCTGCGCGTCGGCGCCCCGACGATCGCCGCGCTCGGCGCGACGCTCCGGCTGCACCTCGACCCGGCGGCGCGCGAACGGATCCCGTTCTACCGGATGCTGGGGGTACCGCTCGAGGCGCTCCAGGCGCGCGCCGAGGCGATGCTCGCGCGGCTCGGCGGCTCCGATCTCCGTGCCGAACCCGTCGCCGGCTACGCGGGCGGCGGTACGCTGCCGCTCAGCGCGCTGCCGTCGATCGCGCTGGCCTGGCGGCCCGCCGGCGGCGACATCGACCGCGCCGCCGCGGCGCTGCGGCGCGGAACGCCTCCGGTCGTCGCACGGGTCGAGGACGGCCGCGTGCTGATCGACCTCCGCACCGTTCCGCCCGAGCGCGACGGAGAGTTGACGGCGGCGCTCGAAGCCGCGCGCTGATGCACGTCGTCGGAACCGCGGGACACGTCGACCACGGCAAGTCGTCGCTCGTCCGCGCGCTGACCGGGACCGATCCGGATCGCTGGATCGAAGAGCGGCTGCGCGGGATGACGCTCGACCTCGGGTTCGCGCACCTGCGCTTCGACGACGGCGTCGAGGCGGGGATCGTCGACGTCCCCGGACACGAGCGCTTCTTGCACAACATGCTCGCGGGCGCCGCGGGGATGGAGCTGCTGCTGCTCGTCGTCGCGGCCAACGAAGGCGTGCGGCCGCAGACCGTCGAGCACCTCGCGATCTTGAGCTACCTCAACGTCCGGCGTGCGATCATCGTGCTGACGAAGCGCGATCTGGTCGACGGAGCGGCGCTCGCGGAGGCCGAGGCCGAGGTGCGCGCGGCCGCGCGCGGGACGATCGCCGAGCACGCGCCTGCGATCGCCGTCGCCTCGCCTTCGGGTGAAGGCGTCGACACGTTGCGCACGGCGATCCACGACGCGCTGGTCGCGCTGCCGCCGCGGCCCGCCGATGCGCCGGCGTTCCTGCCGGTCGATCGCGTCTTCGCGCTTCCCGGGCGCGGAACGATCGTGACCGGAACGTTGATGCAGGGGACGCTGCGAACCGGAGACGCGCTGCGGCTCGATGCGCCCGGGCGCGAGGTTCGCATCCGCTCCCTCCAGGTGTTCGGGGCGCCGCGCAACGCCGTCGCCGGCGGCGCGCGCGTCGCCGTCAACCTGCCGGGGGTCGAGGTCGGAGAGCTGCGGCGCGGTGCGGTCCTCGCAGACGGCACGTTCGAGGGCCGCTCGTCGCTGCGCGTGCGATTCCGCGCGCTCGATCCGGCGACCGAGGGCGGGCAGACGGCGCGCACGATGCTGCGGCGACGCACGCCCGTCCGAGCGTATCTCGGCGCGGCCGAGATCATGGGCACGCTCGTCTTCGACGACGGGCTTCCGGCGCCGGGCGCCGCCGTCGACGCATCGCTCCACCTCCGCCGCGAGACGACGACCTACCCGGGCGAAGCGTTCGTCGTGCGCGCGCTCTCGCCGAAGACGCTGCTCGGCGGCGGCACGGTCGACGCGGCGGCGGGGTCGGATACCGCCGCAACGGCCGGCGACGGGCACCCGCCCGACGTCGACGCGATCGCGCACGCGCTCGCGGAGACCGAGCTGCTCGCGCGCACGGCGGCGGAGCTCGGTGCGCGCGCGAACGTTCGCGAGGAGCGCGCGTCGGAGATCCTCGGCGACCTGGTCGCGCACGGTGCCGCGCGCCGTCTCCTCAGGCCGGTGGCGTACGTCGATGGCCCGGCCGCCGACGCGATCACCGCGCGCGTCCTCGACATCCTCGCGCGCCGGGAGCTGGAATCGCCGTGGACGCTCGGGACGACGTCGCTCGCGCTCGCGCGCGAGCTCGCCGTCGACGAGCAGCTCTTGGTGCGGCTGCTCGCCAGCGACGTCGACGACGGGCGGATCGCCGCGCGCGCCGGGTACTACGCGACGCTCGAGCACCGGCCGCATCTCAGCGCCGACCAGCGCGCGTTTTTCGAGCGCGTCGTCCCGGTCGACGCGGCACAGCCGCTGGTTCCGGCGGCGCTCGACGCCGTCGTCGCGGAGCTCCGGCGCACCAAGGTTCCCGGCCTCGGACAGGCGTTCGACACGCTCCTCGCGACGGGTGCGCTGGTGAAAGTCGGCCCCGACGTGTACCGCGGATCGCAGATCGAGGAGATTCGGAAGCGGCTGGAGCTGGCGATCGGGCGCGACGGACCGATCACGATGGCGCGTTTCCGCGACGCGGTCGGGACGACGCGCAAGTACGCCGTTCCGCTGATGGAGTGGTTCGATGCGACCGGGGTGACGGTCCGCGACGGCAACGTGCGCGCGCTGCGCGCGCGGGCGGTCGCCTCGTGACCGCACGCCCGGTGCGGCCGTTCGCCGTTGCGGTCGTCGCGGCGTGCGCCGTCGTCGCTCCGCTCGCATCGCCGGCGCAGGAGCCGCGCGCGACGCGGGTGGTCACGTACGCCGCGGTGCTCCCCGGGCCGGCGCGGAGCAGCGGCACGTGCTGGACCCGCTCGCTCGCCGCGCCGTCTCGCGGCGACGCGTACCGCTGCATGGCGGGGAACAGCATCTACGATCCGTGCTTCGTGCCGCCCGCGCAGTCGGCGGCGGCGGTCTGCGACGTGAATCCGGCGGGGCGCGGGCGGGGCTTCACGCTGCGGCTGACGGAGCCGCTTCCGCACGAGCCGGCGTACGGCGGCAGCGCGCCGCACCCGTTCCTGGTCGAGCTCGCCGGCGGCGAGGTCTGCGTCCCGCTCACGGGGACGCATGCGCTGCTCGGCACGCGGTCGATCGGCTACGAGTGCAGCGAATCGCGCGCGCTGCGCAACGGTGATCTCGCGACCGGACTGCTCGACGAGAGCTTCGTGCCGGGTCGCGTGTGGCATGCCCGCAAGGCGGTCTATCGCGTCGGCCGCACGGGCCGAACGAGCGGGACGGTCTCGGCGGTTCCGCTCGCCGCGGTCTGGCGCTGAGAGCGGCGCTAACGCGTGAACGCGAAGAAAGCCGGCACGGACCTCGACGCGCAGCAGCAGATCGACGCGCAGTTCCGCGGAATCGCCGAGGCGATTCCCTTGATGGTGTGGACCGCGCTTCCCAACGGCGCGATCGACTACGTCAACGCGCAGGTCTATCAGTACACCGGGGCCTCGCCGGCCGATCTCGCCGTGTGGACCTGGGAGGCCGTGGTGCATCGCGACGACGTCGAGTCGATGCGCGCCGGCTGGCTGCGCGCGATCGAAACCGGAGAGCCGTTCGAAGCCGAAGCGCGCTTGCGCCGCGCCGACCGCGTCTTCCGCTGGTTCATCGTCCGCGCGAGCGCGCTCCGTGATGCGACCGGCGCGGTGACGCGCTGGTTCGGTACGTGCACCGACGTCGATCAGATGCGCGGTGCCGCCGCGCGCGACCAGTTCCTCGCCCGTGCCGACGAGCTCTTCGCGGTCGAGCTCGACTCGCAGGCGATCCTGCGCGCGGTCGCCCGCGCCGCGGTCGCCTCGTTCGCAGACTACGTCCTTTTCGACCTCGTCGGTGACGACGGGGTGCTCCGCCGCGCCGCGGTGGAGCACCGCGACCCGGCGCGACGCGGACCGTTTCAGCGCTCGGTGGGCGAGGTTCCGCCGCTCGATCATCCGATGCACCCGATCGCCGCCGCATGGCGCAGCGGCGAGAGCGTCCTGGTGCCGCGGATCGACGGCGCGTGGTGGCGGCTGGCCGCCGCGGACGACGCGCACTACACGCGAATGCGCGACGAAGGGCTGCGCTCGCTGATCACGGTCGTGATCGCGGCGCGCGGCCGCTGCTACGGCGTCCTCACGTTCTGCCGCACCGGCAGCTCGCAGCACTACGGGGAAGCCGACCTCGCGACGGCCGAAGACCTGGCGCGCCGCATCGGCGCGGCGCTCGAGAACGCGCGCCTCTTCGTCGAGGCGCGTGCGGCCGCCGAGGCCCAGCGGCGCATCGCCGAGCGGGAAGCGTTCTACGCGCGGCTCGGCGAGGCGGTCGCGGAGACCCTCGACGTGCGCGAGACGCTCGACGCCGCGACCGTGATGCTGGTCCCGCAGTTCGCCGACTGGGCGGTGGTGAACCTGATCGACGAAGAGAACGAGCTGTTCGTCGCCGCGTCGCACCATCATGATCCGGAGCTGGACGCGCGGACACGTCGGCTTCTCGATGCGCGGTATCTCGACGCCGACGCGGCGGACGGCTCGCCCGCCGTCGTGCGAACGAAGCGCGCGGCGCTCTACGCCGACGTCACGAACGGCGCCTTCGAATCGGTGAAGCCGCCGTATCGCGCGCAGATCGCCGCGCTCGGGATCGTCTCGGCCGCGATCGTGCCGATCGCGTTCGGCGGCGTCGTGCGCGGGACGGTCGCGATCGTGTACGATCGAACGTCGAACCGGCGTTATGATGCGGACGACTTGCCGTTCTTCGTCGAGATCGGGCGGCGGCTTTCGCCGGCGATCGGGAACGCCGAAGCGTACGAGCGCGAGCGCCGGGTCGCGCGCACCTTCCAGGCGGCGGCGCTCACCACCGAGCTTCCCCGTCTCGCCGGAACGTCGTTCGACGCGCTCTACGAAGCGGGCCGCAGCGAGGCGCTGATCGGCGGCGACTGGTACGACGCGTTCCGCGTCGCCGACGGCCGCGTCGTCGTCTCGGTCGGAGACGTCGCCGGGAGCGGTCTCGATGCGGCCGCGACGATGGCGGCGATCCGGCAGAGCCTGCGCGGCGCGGCGGCGATCAATCCGGAGCCCTCGGTGATGCTCGATGCCGCCGACCGCGTGCTTCGCTCGCAGGCGCCGGAGCGGTTCGTCACCGCGTGGGTCGGCGTGCTCGATCCGGTCTGGGGGACGCTGGCGTGCGCGGGTGCCGGCCACCCCCCTCCGCTCTGCCGCTCGCACGACGGACGCATCGCCGAGCTGCCCGCGGGCGGTCTTCCGCTCGGACTCCGCGAGCGCGGCGCCGATGTGACGCGGCACCTCGACATCGAGCCCGACGAGACGCTGCTGCTCTACACCGACGGGCTCGTCGAGGCGCAGCGCGACATCCTGGCCGGCGAACGCGCGCTGGTGCGGGCGCTGCGCGAGGCGGACGTCGCCACGGCGCCCGCGCAAGGGATCCACGAGGCCGTGCTGCGCGGCGCCGGCGCGAGCGACGACGTCGCCCTGCTCGTCGTCGCGTTCCACCGCACGCTGCTCGCGATCGGCGGCGACGCCGGAGCGCTGCGCTGGACCTTCGACGTCGACGACGCCGGCGCGGCGACGGCGGCGCGCCACGCGATCGTCGACACGCTCCAACGCCGCCGGGTCGGCCAGGTCGACCGCACGATCGCCGAGCTGGTCTTCGCGGAGCTCGTCGGCAACGCGAAGCGTTACGCGCCCGGCACGATCGACGTCGCGCTCGACCTCAGCGGCGAGCACGGCGTGCTGCACGTCGTCGACGGCGGCACCGGCTTCCAGCACAACGCGCGGCTCCCCGCGGACGCGCTCGCCGAGAGCGGGCGCGGGCTGTTCATCGTCTCGACGATCGCCGACGAGTTCGCCGTCACGCGCGGGCCGACGGGCGGCGCGCACGCGCGCGCGGTCCTCAAAGGACGGCTCGAGTAGCGCCGCGGACGCCGGTGTCGCCGGTGCCCGCGCGGCGTTCGCGGTTCAGGCGCGCTCGCCGCTCGCGCGCAGGTGGCTCAGGATCGCGTCGCGGCTCTCCGTCAAGTGGGCGGTGAGGCGCGCGACCGCGGCGTCGGCGTCGCCGTGCGCGAGCGCCTCGGCGATCGCCTCGTGGTCGCTCCACACGTCCTTCGGGTAGTTGCCCGCCTGGAAGTACGCGTGCATGACGCGCATGATCTGCGACCAGTGGCCGCCGAGCGCGGCGACCAAGTGCTCGTTGCCCGATGCCGCGGCGATGTCGGCGTGGAAGTCGCGGTCGAGCCGGAACAGCGTCGTCAGCGAGCGCGAGGCGATCGCGCGGCGCGCTTCGGCGGCGCGAAGCTTCGTCGGCCCGCGCAGGTCCGCGTAGCGCTCCGCGGCGCGCCGTAGCGCGAGCGACTCCAGCACGAGGCGCAGCTCGAAGAGGTCGACGACGTCCTTCGGCCCGAGCGAGCGCACGATCGCGCCGCGGTTGGGCGCGATCACGACCAGCCCCTCGCCTTCGAGCCGGCGGAGCGCTTCGCGCAGCGGGATGCGGCTGATGCCGAACTGCTCGGCGATTTCCTCTTGGACCAGCCGGGTACCCGGGCCGTACCGCCCGGTCAAGATCGCCTCGCGCAGAGCATCCAAGAGGCCCTCGAAGCGGGGTTCCGCCACCCGCGGCGCGCTCATTGCCATGAATTTGTATACACCCGGCAGGAGGGCTTGACCTTCCCGCCAACAAGATTGTATACAAGTTAGCGGAGGTACCGAAAGAGTGCAGACCCCCGAGAAGACCCTGGCCGACGAGCTCCGCGAGTGGGAGCGGACGACGCTCCAGCCCTTCACCGCCCGCCGCCCCGAGCAGCGCGAGGTGTTCCGGACGCTCGGAGGCGCCCCGCTCGAGCGCGTCTACACCCCGGAGCACGTCGCCGATCTCGACTATCTGCGCGACACGGGATTCCCGGGCCAGTTCCCGTACACGCGCGGGCCGTACCCGACGATGTACCGGGCGCAGCCCTGGACGATGCGCCAGATCGCGGGCTTCGGAACGGCCGACGACACGAACGCGCGCTTCCGCTACTTGATCTCGCAGGGTCAGACCGGGATCTCGACCGACTTCGACATGCCGACGCTCATGGGTTACGACTCGGACGATGCGCGCAGCGAAGGCGAGGTCGGACGCGAGGGCGTCGCGATCGACAGCGTCGACGACATGCTCGACCTCTACGCCGGGATCGATCTCGAGAAGATCTCCGTCTCGATGACGATCAACCCGTCGGCCTGGATCCTGCTCGCGATGTATCTGGTCACCGCCGAAGAGCGCGGCTTCGACTGGAAGAAGCTTTCCGGCACGGTCCAGAACGACATCATCAAAGAGTACGTCGCGCAGAAGGAGTGGGTCTACCCGCCGCGTCCCGCGATGCGGCTCGTGCGCGACTCGATCGTCTTCGCATCGAAGAACCTGCCGCACTACAATCCGGTCAACGTCAGCGGCTATCATGCCCGCGAGGCGGGCAGCACGGCGATCCAGGAAGTCGCGTTCACGCTCGCGGCCGGGATCGCGTACGTCGACGAGGTGGTCAAGGCCGGCATCGACGTCGACGACTTCGCGCCGCGGCTTTCGTTCTTCTTCGTCTCGCAGATCGACTTCTTGGAAGAGGTCGCGAAGTTCCGCGCCGCGCGCCGCGTCTGGGCGCGCGTGATGAAAGAGCGGTTCGGCGCGAAGAAGCAAGAGTCGATGCGGCTGCGCTTCCACTGCCAGACCGCCGGCGTCTCGTGCACGGCGCGCGAGCCGCTCAACAACATCGCGCGTACGGCGATCGAGGCGCTCGCCGCGGTCTGCGGCGGCGCGCAGTCGCTGCACACCAACGGCTACGACGAAGCACTGTCGATCCCGAGCGAGCCGGCGATGAAGATCGCGCTGCGCACGCAGCAGATCCTCGCCGAGGAGGTCGGCGTGCGCGGCACGATCGATCCGCTCGCCGGCTCGTACGCGATCGAGCGGCTCACCGCCGACATCGAGAAGGGCTGCTTCGACTACTTCGCCGAGGTCGACAAGCGCGGCGGCGTCGTCGAGTGCATCGAGGACAACTATTTCCAGATGGAGCTGGCCGACGCGGCGTACGACCTCCACCGCCGCAAGGAGAAGGGCGAAGTCCACTTCGTCGGCGTGACGAAGTACCGCGACGACTCGCCGAACCCGGCGGTCGAGCTGCACCACGTCGACGAGGCGGCCTCGAACCGTCAGCTCGCCCGCATCGCGAAGACGAAAGCCAACCGCAATCAAGCGGCGGTGCAGAAGGCACTCGAGGAGATCGTTCGCGTCGCGAAGACCGACGAGAACATCATGCCAGCGACGATCGCTGCCGTGAAGGCGCGCGCAACCGGCGGTGAGATCATCAGCGCGCTGCGGCCCGTCTTCGGGACGTACGTGGAGAAGCCGGTCTTTTGATCACGCACCGCGTCCACCGGGACCTCGCGCGCGCCATCTCGGGCGTCGAGAACGGCATCGTCGAGCTGGCCTCGGCCCTCGCGACGCTGCGCGCCCAGGGACACGGCGGGGCGGAGCATCGCGCGGAGATCATCGGCATCACCGGCCCGCCCGGTGCCGGCAAGTCGACGCTGGTCGACCGCCTCATCGAGGGCTTCCGCGCCGAAGGCCAAAGCGTCGCGGTCATCGCGGTCGACCCGTCGTCGCCGTTCACGCACGGCGCGGTCCTCGGCGACCGGGTGCGCATGCAGCGCCACGCCGGCGACGCCGAGGTCTACATTCGCAGCATGGCGTCGCGCAGCTCCGGCGGCGGGCTCGCGCCCGCGACGCGCGATGCGGTGCGGCTGGCGGAAGCGGCCGGGTTCGACATCGTCATGGTCGAGACGGTCGGCGTCGGTCAGGTGGAGCTCGAGGTGGTCGCGGTCGCCGACCTGATCGTCGTCGTCACGGTCCCCGCGCTCGGCGACGGCGTTCAGGCGATCAAGGCCGGGCTCACCGAGATCGCCGACATCTTCGTCGTCAACATGGCCGACCGTCCGGGCGCGAACCGCACGGCGATCGATCTGAAGCAGATGGTCCGCGCGAGCGTCCGCGAGATCCCCGTGCTGCAGACGATCGCGCAGGACGGCACCGGCGTCTCGGAGCTGCTCAGCGCGATCGTCGAGCGGCGCGGCGAGGACGACACGAACGCCGTGCGGGCCGTGCGCTTCGAGGTCGTGCGCCAGGCGCGCGACCGCGCGGTCGCGGCGGCGCTCGCTGCGCTCGACTCACCGGACGCGGCCGCCGTGCTCGAGCGGCTGCGCGACCACGAACTCACTCGCAACGACGCGATCGACGCGTTGCTCACGATCCTCGGAGGACCCGTTCATGCCCATTAAAGTGCTCGTCGCGAAGCCCGGCCTCGACGGCCATGACCGCGGCGCGAAGGTCCTCGCGCGCTCCTTGCGCGACGCGGGGATGGAAGTCGTCTACACCGGCCTGCACCAGACGCCGGAGATGATCGTCAACGCGGCGATCCAGGAAGACGTCGACGTCGTCGGCGTCAGCATCCTCTCGGGCGCGCACATGACGGTGTTCCCGAAGATCATGGAGCTGCTGAAGCAGCGCGAGGTCGAAGACATCGTCGTCCTCGGCGGCGGCGTCATCCAAGAGGACGACGTGCCGAAGCTCAAGGCGATCGGCGTGCGCGAGATCTTCAACGCCGAAGCGTCGACGCAGGACCTGATCAGCGGGATCGAGCGGATCGTCGCCGAGTACGGCCGTGACCGCACGCGCCGTGAGGCGGCGGGCGCACGATGATCGATACCGCCGAGGCTGCGGCGCGGACCGGCTCGGCGGCGGCGGCATGGCCGCCCGTGTACGATCCGGCGTACCGGCCGCCCAACGATGCGCCGTACTGGGACCCCGCCCGCGAGACGATGTCGGAGGACGAGCGCAACACCGTCATTCTGCGCAAGATTCAGGGCGTGATGGCGTGGGCGCACGAACGCTCGCCGTTCTACCGCGCGCGCTGGCGCGCCGCCGGTCTCGAGCCGGGCGACGTGAAGTCGCTGGCCGACTTCGCCAACGTCCCGACCATCGCGAAAGCCGATCTGCGCGCCGATCAAGCCGCGCATCCGCCGTTCGGGTCGTACCTCTGCGTCGAGCCGAGCGAGATCTTCCACGTCCACGGCACGTCGGGGACGAGCGGACGGCCGACCGCGTTCGGCTGGACGCGTGACGACTACGACCGCATCGCCGACGCGCACGCGCGGATCATGGAGCTTCGGGCTGCGCCCGACCGACACGGTCTTCGTCGGCTCGATCTTCTCGCTCTACGTCGGATCATGGGGCGCCCTGGCAGGTATCGAGCGGCTCGGCGCGACCGCGTTCCCGTTCGGCGCCGGCGTCCCAGGGATGACGCTGCAGGCGGTGTCGTGGATGCAGCAGATGAAGCCGGCCGGCTTCTACGGCACCCCGTCGTACGCGCTGCGCATCGCGGAGACGGCGAAAGCGGAGGGGATCGATCCGCGCTCGCTGGGTCTGAAGATCATGTTCTTCTCGGGCGAGCCCGGCGCCGGAATCCCGGCGACGAAGAAGCTGATCGAGGAGACGTTCGGCGCCATCTGCATCGACAGCGGTTCGATGGGCGAGGTGACGCCCTGGATGAACATCACGGAGTGCTCGCACCGCACCGGGATGCATCTGTGGCAAGACATCGTCTACGCCGAGCTGCTCGACCCGCAGACGATGCGTCCGCTCCCCTACGGCGCGACCGGTACGCCGGTCTACACGCAGCTCGAGCGACGCGGCCAGCCGATGATCCGGCTCGTCTCCGGCGATCAAGCCGAGTGGACGAACGACCCGTGCGCGTGCGGCCGCACCTATCCGCGCTTCCCGCGCGGCATCATCGGCCGCATCGACGACATGCTGGTCGTCCGCGGCGAGAACATCTACCCGAGCGCGATCGAGGACGTGCTGCACGGCTTCCCCGAGCTCGGCACCGAGTTCGAGATCGTCGTGACGCGCCCGAAGGCACTCGACGAGCTGACCGTCCGCGCCGAGCTCGCGGCGGAGTGCGACGAGATCGCGCTCCGCGAGCGCGTCGGCGCGCAGCTGAAGCGCCAGCTCGGCATCCGCGCCGACGTCGCCTTCGTCAAATCCGGCGCGATCGCGCGCACGGACTTGAAGTCACGGCGCGTTCGCGACCTCCGTCCGCAAGCGTAGCGGCTTCTGCGTCGTCCGGCGCGACGGGTTCACCAGCCGAAGCGCATCGCGATCATACAGAGGAATACGACGACGAACACCGCCTGCTCGGCGCGGATCACCGCCATCGCGCGGGCGAAGGCGGCGTCGCGCTCGGCGGGGTCGGTCGCGGCGATCATGCGCGCGACCGCCGGCGCGATCACGGTCGCGCCCGAGACGAACAGCGCCAGCGAGAGGACGAGCGCGACGATCGCGGTGATGCCGTACGCCGTCGCGAGGCTGCTCAAACCGAACTGGCCGAGCATGAACGGCAGGGCGATCCCGAGCACGATCGTCACCGCGCCGGCGATCGGGTAGACCCGCCGGGCGCGTTCCCCGATCCGCGTCCCGACCTCAAGCCGCGACCCTGGCGAGGCCGCTCCGAGCGCACCGCTCGTCACGAGCAGCGTCGTCAGCCCGCCGCCGAACCAGACGATCGACGCCAGCACGTGCAGGGTGTACACGACGAACAGCAACATAAGCGTGCCGGTTGCTCGCTGGAGGCGGCTTGCCCTGCTAGCGAAACGGGATCGAGAAGAGAGACGCGTTCACGGGAGCGTTGACGACGGTCTTCGTGAAGCGGATGACGGACCCGCGCGCCGGGTCGCCGGCCGACCGGCGTATCTCCTTCTCGAACGTGATCCCGTCCACGGTTTCGTACGACACGAACGTCACCGTGACGGTCTGATCGCCTTCCCGGTGCACCATCGCTTTCGGCAGTGACGTCTGCGGGTCGAGCGTGATGCGCCAATCGACGCCGCCGTCCGGCTCAGCACCACGGTGTTCGCGTCTTCGGCGGTGACCGTCCCGTGCCGCCGCTCCGGGAAGAACGCGAAAAACATCGCGTTCGCGTTCGCAAACCGGCGTGACGTCGCCAGCTCCTGCTCCGCCGCCTTCATCGTGTGCGGCGGTCCGTCGCCCTGCTGCACCATCCCGTTCGTGCCGTCGAACGTCTCCACCAGCGAGTACCTGGCGACACGTTCCTCCTTGCGGTACTTTCCGTCCGCGGTATGCCAAACTTTGAGCGTTCCGCCGTATCCGGCATATTCCAGCGACGCCTCGCGATAGATCGACGCGATCGCGGCGACCTTGTCGCGCCCGCCGACCGCGTTCTCCCAGCGCTCGAGGGGACCGTCCGCGGCTGCGCCGAGCGTGCCGATGAAGAGCAGAACCGTCGGGATGAGCGTACGCATCCGTGCCCTCGCCTTCTCGGCGCTCATACTCGGCGTCGGGCGCGGAAGGTCCGACCTTGATACTAGCGGGGCCGTTCCCCGAGCTCGGCACCGAGTTCGAGATCGTGGTCACGCGCCCGAAGGCACTCGACGAGCTGACCGTGCGCGCGGAGCTCGCCGGCCCTTGTGACAAAGCGACGCTCCACGAGCGCGTCGGCGCGCAACTGAGACGCCGGCTCGGCATCCGCGCGGACGTCGCCTTCGTCGAATCAGGTGCGCTGGCGCGCACGGACCTGAAGTCGCGCCGGGTCAAGGACGAGCGGCCGAAGGCGTAACCTCCGGCACTGAGCTCGAGCACCGGCGGACTCGCGTCTCCGTGGCTAGGAGTTACGGGCGCCGCGCGAAAGCGGTTCGGGTGCGTTCCCTCGCTCTGGCGGCGGCGCTGTGCGTTTCCGGCACGGCGAGTGTCGCAGCCGCTTCGTCGGCGGCTCCGGTTTCGATCCAGGAATGCCGCCCGACGGGCGATCGCGAGTTTTCCAAGAAGCACGAGCTCAGACTCATCGTTCGGCTTCGTAACGAGAGCGGAGCGACGTTGAGCAGCGTTCGCATCGCGATGCTGGTGCGCGGGCTGGTCCAAACGACAATCGAAGACACCGAGAACCTTGCACCGGGCGCGTCGACCGGTCCGTGGCTCACGGTCGACACCGGCGCGATTCCCCTCGACGGCGTCACGACGTGCGCCGTCGCAGCCGTTCGCTACGCCGACGGAACGACGTGGACCAATCCGGTGCTCGGCGCAAGTGCGGGCCTTCACGTCGCTCAGACGCCGGGTTCTCCCATCCGGATCGAGCAGTGTTTCACGCGCCAGGAAGGCCACTACGTGAACTCCGGCGGGTACGTGTGGACGCGTTTCGTCACCACCGGAGCGGTCCCCGCGACTCGGGTTGTGTTCTCGCTGCTCGTGAACGGCAAGCGAGTGATGCGCTTCGAGGACCAGGGATCCTTTGCGCCCGGAGTTTCGGTGCCGAAGGAGACGGACGCGGACGGGAACATCTTTCCGGTCGATGACCTTCACCCGCAATGCCGCGTCGACGCCGTCCATCTTGCCGATGCGACGGTCTGGGTCAATCCGGAGGCAGCGCGGCTGGAACCGTACGGCACCTATCAAACGCCGGGTGCGCGGATCGACGTCCTTCACTGCGCGGTGTACTTACCGAAGGACAGTACGACCAACGGCATCTTTTTCGGCTTTCGCAATGCGGCCGCCGAGACCGCTACGGAGGTCGACTTCGCGTTTTGGGCCGACGGGAAGCGTCAGGAGACCGGGACGTTCAAAGGGACGTACTCCACCGGCACCAAGGTCGACTTCGGCGTCGCGCTCGGGGCCCGTTCAATTCCGCTCGGCACCACGATCGCCGAATGCAGGGTCACGCGCGTCATCTACGCGGACGGAACGGTCTGGCAGGCCCCGCCGTCGCCGCTGAGTTGACCGCGACCAACGCATTGGCTCAGCTCGTCGCCTTCTTGAACGTTCGCGTGAACGCCGCTTCCGACTCGTAGGCGACGCGCTCGGCGACGGCTGCGACGGTGTCGTTCGTGCTCAGCAACTGGTGCGCAGCGACGTGCATCCCCAGCGCGCGACGTACTGCATCGGCGGATCGCCGACCAGCCGGGTGAAGCGTTCGGCGAGCACCGAGCGGGACGTGCCGACCTCGTGCGCGAGCGTGGCGATGCTCCAGGCGCGCGCCGGGCTCGCATGGATCGCGGTCAGCGCGGCCGCCACGACGGGATCGCGCAGCGCCGCGAGTCACCCGGTTCGTTCGGGCGGCAGAGTTCGGATGTAGCTGCGCACGACTTCGACGAACATCAGCTCGCTCAGCAGGCTCAGCACCGACTCGCTGCCGACCGTCGCCTCACGCGCCTCCGCCAGCGCGAAGCCGAACAGCGTGCCGAGCGTTCCCGCGGTTCCCGTCGTGTGCAGAACGCGTGGAAGCGCCGCGAGCAGCCGGTTGAACGGCTGCGCATCGCACGCGAGTACCCGCAGACGACCTGGGCCGATGGGCTCGCATTCTCGCCCATGGTGACGTGAAACGGTAGAGAGCGGTCCTTCGGACGCTGGTAGAGCGCGGGATCGGGAACGCCGCGCCTTCCGGGCGCTGGCTAGCATGTGCGGGTCGCCGGGCGGAAAGACCACGATGTCGCCCGCGCGGAGCTCCACCGGGGTCTCGCCGAGCGCCCACGCCCAGCACCGGCCGTGCGTCACGACGTGATACGGAATGACGTGCTCCGCGGAGGAAGATCGATCCGATGATCGTGGCGCCGGCCGGCGTGGCCGCGACCCACGGCTAAGCGGTAACCTGAATGCACTGCCGTCGCGGGTACCGCGGTAGCAAGCGAGCCTGAAACCGTTGCTTTAGCACTCTCTGTTATAGAGTGCGAATGAACGTAGAACGCATGACCCAGCGCGTCGAGGAGGCGCTGAATGCGGCGTACACTCGGGCGCTCTCGGAGCATCACACCCAGACCGCGCCCGAGCACCTGCTCGCTGCGATCCTGGATCAGACCGAAGGCATCGCAGCCCCCATCCTCGAGAAGGCGGGGCTCGATCCGCGCACCGTGGACCAGCGGCTGCAAGCCGCGCTCGCGGCGCTGCCGCGGTATCAGGGGGCCAACGCCGACCAGAGCCAGGTGACGATCTCGCCCGCGCTCTCGCGTCTCCTCGCCAAAGCCGATGAGGAAGCGAAGTCGCTCAATGACGACTACGTCTCGGTCGAGCACCTGCTGCTCGCGATGACGTCGGACTCGGGCGCCGTCGGCAAGCTCTTCCGCGACCTCAAGCTGTCGCGCGAGACGCTCCTCGCTGCACTGCGCGACGTGCGCGGCAACCAGCGCGTCACCACACAGAACCCAGAGGGCACGTACCAGTCGCTCGAGCGCTACGGCCGCGACCTCACGAAGGCCGCGGAACAGGGCAAACTCGACCCGGTGATCGGGCGCGACGAAGAGATTCGCCGCGTCGTCCAAGTGCTCTCGCGCCGCACCAAGAACAACCCCGTCCTCATCGGCGAGCCCGGCGTCGGCAAGACCGCGATCGCCGAAGGGCTCGCGCAGCGCATCGTCCGCGGTGACGTCCCCGAAGGGCTGAAGGACAAGAAGCTCGTCTCGCTCGACATGGGCGCGCTCATCGCGGGCGCGAAGTACCGCGGCGAGTTCGAAGAGCGCCTCAAGGCCGTGCTCAAGGAAGTGACGAGCGCCGAGGGCCGCGTCCTGCTCTTCGTCGACGAACTGCACACCGTCGTCGGCGCGGGCAAGACCGAAGGCTCGATGGACGCGGGCAACCTGCTCAAGCCGCTGCTGGCGCGCGGTGAGCTGCACATGATCGGCGCGACGACGCTCGACGAGTACCGCAAGTACATCGAGAAGGACGCGGCGCTCGAGCGCCGGTTCCAGCCCGTGATGGTCGATCAGCCCTCGGTCGAGGATACGATCTCGATCCTGCGCGGGCTGCGCGAGCGCTACGAAGTGCACCACGGCGTGCGCATCAAGGACGCGGCGATCGTCGCGGCCGCCGTGCTCTCGAACCGCTACATCGCGGACCGCTTCCTCCCCGACAAGGCGATCGACCTGGTCGACGAAGCCGCAGCGAAGCTGCGCACCGAGATCGACTCGATGCCGACCGAGCTGGACGAAGCGTCGCGCCGCATGATGCAGCTCGAGATCGAGCGCGAAGCGCTCCGCAAGGAGAGCGACGATGCCTCGAAACAGCGGCTCGAGAAGCTCGAGCAAGAGCTGGCGGAGCTGCACGAGCAGACCGACGCGCTGCGCGCGCGCTGGCAGTCCGAGAAGGACGCCGTCGTGCAGACGCGCGAGCTGCGCGAGCAGATCGAGCAGACGAAGCTCGAGGTCGACCGCGCCACCCAGGCCGCCGACTACGCCAAGGCGTCGGAGCTCAAGTACGGCCGGCTCAGCGAGCTCGAACGAAAGCTGCACGAGAGAGAAGCCGCCCTCAGCGACGGCCGCTCCCGGCTGCTGAAGGAAGAGGTCGACGAAGAAGACATCGCCGGCATCATCAGCCGCTGGACGGGGATTCCGGTCAGCAAATTGCTGGAAGGCGAGGTGCAGAAGCTGCTCAACCTCGACAAGGAGCTGCACCGCCGCGTGATCGGTCAAGACGAAGCGGTCACCGCCGTCGCCGAAGCGATCGTGCGCGCACGTTCCGGCCTCGGCGATCCGAACCGCCCGCTCGGATCGTTCCTGTTCCTCGGCCCGACCGGCGTCGGCAAGACCGAGCTCGCGCGCGCGCTGGCGACGTTCCTCTTCGACGACGAGCGCGCGATGGTGCGGATCGACATGTCGGAGTACGGGGAGAAGCACAGCGTCGCGCGGCTGCTCGGCGCACCGCCCGGATACGTCGGGTACGACGAAGGCGGACAGCTCACCGAAGCGGTCCGGCGCCGTCCGTTCTCCGTGCTGCTCTTCGATGAGATCGAGAAAGCGCACCCCGACGTCTTCAACGTGTTCCTGCAGATCCTCGACGACGGCCGGCTGACCGACGGTCAGGGCCGCACCGTCGACTTCAAGAACACGATCGTGATCATGACGTCGAACATCGGATCGCACCGCATCCTCGACGCCTCGAGCGACGCGGGCGGCGCCGAGTTCGCGGTGATGCGCGCGACGATCCTCGACGAGCTGCGCCAGAACTTCCGCCCGGAGTTCCTCAACCGGGTCGACGAGATCGTGGTCTTCCACAAGCTCTCGGAAGAGCAGCTCAAGGAGATCGTCGAGATCCAGCTCGACCGTGTCCGGGGGCGCCTGCGCGACCGCCGCATCGCGCTCGAGATCACGGACGCTGCGAAGACGCACCTCGTGCGCTCCGGCTACGAGCCCGCGTACGGTGCGCGCCCGCTGAAGCGCGCGATCCAGCGCGAGATCGAGACCCCGCTCGGCCGGAAGATCCTGGCCGGCGAGGTGCGCGACGGCGACGTCGTCCGGATCGACGACGGGACCGACCGGGGAGAGCTCACGTTCAAGGTCGTCGAGCCGCTCCCCGAGATGCCCGCCTTCCGGTAATATCGCTGCCCCGGCACGACCGGGGCTCGTCCTGCGTTGCGAGGACGGAGGCGGCGGCTGCTCGCAAGAACAGCGTCGTCCTCCGTCCTTGTTCTTATTCGGAGGACCATCCATGACACGATTGATCGCAACGATCAGCGCCCTCGCCATGGCGGCGGGGCTCGCCTTCGCGCCGCAGACCGCGCTTGCGAAGCACGACCACGACCGCGGGAACTCGATGTACGCCCCGGGTCACATGAAGCGCATGTGCCCGCCCGGCCATCACTGGGTCGCCGCG
>DASWSC010000098.1:0-3986 GCA_036402855.1 Candidatus Elarobacter sp.
CAGCGCATCAACGCGGAGGGGACGACGATCCTGCTGACGACGCACTACCTCGAAGAGGCCGAGCAGCTCTGCGACCGGATCGGGATCATCCAGGCCGGGAAGCTGATCGCGCTCGAGCGGACGCAGAAGCTGATCGGCGACGGGACGCTGCAGGACGTCTTCCTGGAGCTCACGCGGCGATGATCGTCAACGCCGTCGGCTTCGAGACGCTCGTCAAGCGCGAGATGGTCCGCACGTTCTCGATCATCAACCAGGTGATCTGGCCGCCGGTGATCCAGACGCTGCTGTACGTCTTCATCTTCGGGCTCGGGCTGGGGAGCCGCATCCAGACGGTGCAGGGCGTCCCGTACGCGCAGTTCCTGATCCCCGGACTGATCATGCTGCAAGTGATCGACCAGACGTACAGCGAGAGCTCGTCGTCGGTCTTTCAGGGCCGCTTCATGAACTCGATCCAAGAGCTGCTGATCGCACCGCTCTCGGCGAGCGAGATCGTGCTGGGCTACGTCGCGGCGGGCGTCGTGCGCGCGATCTTCATCGCGCTGCTCATCTCGGGGCTCGGGATGGTGCTCGTCCACGCAGCGCCTCAGAACTGGGGCCTCTACCTCGTCTCGGTCGCGCTCGTGGCCGTCCTGTTCAGCGCGCTCGGGATCGTCTTCGGGCTGCTCGCCGAGAAGTTCGACCACATCGCGGTGCTCACGACGTTCTTCATCACGCCGCTGGTGTTCGTCGGCGGCGTCTTCACCTCGCTCACGATGATGCCGCCGCTGCTGCAGAAGATCTCGCTGGTCAACCCGATGTTCCACATGATCGACGCGCTGCGCTACAGCTACATCGGCCGCGGCGACGCGCCGCTCTGGCAGTCGCTCACCGTCGTCGCGGTCCTCGCCGCGCTCGCCTACGCCGTCGCCCTGCGCATGACCGCGACCGGCGTCAAGCTCCGGACGTGAGCGCAACCGGCTCGGCAACGCGCGCGTCGAGAGGTGCGATGAAGCGATTCGTTCCCTGGCTGCTTGCCTTCGTGGTGATGCTCGCGCTCCGCCAGGCAGGCGCTTCGGCGGCACTCCCCGGCCCCGAAGTCGGTGCGCCGGCGCCCCCCTTCACGCTGACGACGACGACGGGGAAGACGGTGCGGCTGGCCGACTTCCGCGGCACGACGCTGGTCCTGAACGTGTGGGGATCGTGGTGTCCGCCGTGCCGGCTGGAGACGCCCGACCTGGTCGCCGAGGCGAAGGCCGAGGCGGCGCGCGGGGTCGTCTTCCTCGGCGTCGACACCACCGAGAGCGCGCAGGTCGTGCGCGCCTTCGTCGCGGCGAAGGGCATCCCGTACGCGCAGGCGGTGACGGCGGCGTCGAGCGAGTTCTCGAAGACGTACGACATTCGCAACTACCCGACGACGCTGGTCATCGGTCCCGACGGCGTGCTGCGCGCGCGCCATGCGGACAACATTCTGCCGCGCGCGCAGCTTCACGCGTACATCCTGGCGGCACGGCGCGGCAAGAGCGCGCCGCTGACGACCGCGTTCCAGTCGCAGCTCGACGCGCTGCTCGATCCTTCGAAGTATGCGTTCACCGGGGACGCGGCCGCGGTTCGCGCGAGCGTCGCGAAGGCCGCCGAGGCGATCGCGAAGGCCGACGACCTGCAGGACGACGCGATGAACGACCCCGCGCGCGATCACGACCTGCTCAAGACGCACGCCGAGCAGCAGGCGCTGCGCGCCGCCGCGATCGCGGCGTTCGCCCCGGTCGCCGCGGGCGACGCCGATCTCGCGCTGCTGTGGCGGCTGCGCGGCGACGATGCGGTCGCGCTCGGGATGTGGCGCGATGCCGACGCGGCGTACGCCGAAGCGCTGAAGCGCGCGCCCGGCGACACGGACGCGCTCTCGGGACAGGCCTATGCGGCGTCGCAGCTCGGCGACCGCGCGCGCGTCGCGGCCGTCGACGCGCAGATCGCCGAGCGCGCTCCGTCGTACGCGTCGTATGTCTCGCTCGGGCGCGCGCTTGCCAATAACGGCGATCTCGCGCAGGCCGAGCGCAGCTTCGAGAAGGCGCTGACGCTGGCGGCGAAGCCGGCGCAGATCGCCTGGACGAACCTCTACTACGGCCGCACCGAGGCCGCGGCCGGGAATCGCGACAAGGCGCGCGCGGCGTTCCGGTGGGCCGCCGCGGCTGCGGCGCGGATCGATGCGGGCGATCCGCGGCGCGACTGGTACGTCGAGCAGGCGCAGGAGGCGGCGGTCGCGCTCGACGTCGCGCACGGAAGCGCGGCCGCGCTCTCGCTGGCGCCGTGGACCGGCCCCGACCTGCCCGGCTCGATCGCGAGCACCTACAAGTATCGCCTCGTCGTGACCGGCGCTGCGGGCGCGACGCTGACGCTCGCCGCGGCCGGACTGCCGCGCCGCTGGATCGGCTCGTTCTGCACCGACCGCGTCTGCGCGCCGTTCCGGACGACGGTCGTCGTCCCGGCCGGCGGCGTGAAGGTCGTCGAGTTCCAGGTCGTCCCGGCGGGCGCGCACAACGGTCCGGTGAGCGTCCGCATCGACGCGGTCGCCGCCGGCCGAAAGGTCGCAACGGTCGGGACCGCCGTGAACGTTCGAGGAGCATCGTGATCCACATCGTCGTCGCCGTGGCGGCGCTCGCGCTGAGCGGGCCGCAACTCGGCTCGCCCGCCCCGGACTTTCACCTCACGACCCTCGACGGGAAGCGGGTCTCCCTCGCCGACTTCCGCGGCAAGACGGTCGTCCTGAACGAATGGGCGACGTGGTGTCCGCCGTGCCGTGACGAGACTCCCGACCTCGTCGCAGTCGCCAAGAAGCTCGGCGGCAAGGGTGACGTCGTCTTCCTCGGCGTCGACTCGACCGAAGCCGCACCGATCGTGCGCGCGTTCGTGGCGTCGAAGCCGATGCCGTACACGACCGCGATCGACGCCGACAAGTCGTTCTCGAAGACGTACCATGTCCGTGCGTTCCCGACGACCTACGTGATCGGTCCGGACGGCGTCCTGCGCGCGCGCTACATCGGCAGCGTCACCCGCGAGATCCTGACCGGTTTCGTCGACGACGCTCGGGCGGGCCGCAACGGCGTCTTGGCGAACGCGGCGCAGAAGAAGGCCGACGCCCTCCTCGATCCGGCGAAGTTCGTCTTCACCGGCGACCTCGCCGCCGTGCGCGCCGCCGCGCAGAGCGCGCTGAAGGCGATCGACGAGGCGGAGAACGTGGAAGGCGAGACCGATTACCTGCGCATCCAGGTCGAGCAGAACGTGCTCCGCGACGCGGCCGCGAAGGCGCTCGAGCCGCTCGCCGAGAGCGACGCCGACAAGGCGCTCCTCGCGCGGCTCCAAGGCGACGCCGCCTACGCGCGCGAGGACTGGCCGCAGGCGACCGCGGCGTACGAGCGCGGTCTCGCGCTCGCTCCGAACGACGTCGACCTGCTCGGCGGCTACGCGAGCACGCTGCACGCGCTGGGCGACGACGCGAAGGCGACGGACGTGTATACGAAGCTGGCGGCGGTCGAGCCGACGGTCGACAACCTCGTCTCGCTCGGGATCAGCGCCGGGAACGCGAAGCGCTTCAACGACGGCGCCGTCGCCTTCGCCCGCGCGATCGGCACCGCGCGCGCGAACGTCGACGCGAAGCCGCACGATGCGAAGGCGAAGCGCAAATTGGCGTGGGCGTATCTCTACCAGGGCCGCATGTTCGCCAAAGCGCACGACATCGCGAAGGCGCGCGCGTCGTTCGCGCAGACCACCGCGTGGACCGTCAAGCTCCCGAAGAACGACGTGCGTCACGACATGTACCTGGAGGAGGCGCAGGAGGCGACGGTCGCGCTCGAGGCGGTTCACCCGAACGGCAAGACGGCGATCTCGCTCGCACCGTGGACCGGCCCCGATCTTCCGGGCTCGGTCGCGAGCACGTACAAGTACCGTCTGGTCGTCGCCGGCCTACCCGGCAAGACGCTCGCGCTCGCCGCGAGCGGTCTGCCGAAGCGCTG
>DASWSC010000099.1:0-12293 GCA_036402855.1 Candidatus Elarobacter sp.
CGAGGCGCGGTGACCTCGACGCCCATGATCGGTTCGAGCAGGATCGGCCCCGCCGCGCGATTCGCTTCCTTGAACGCCATCGAGCCGGCGATCTTGAACGCCATCTCGCTCGAGTCGACGTCGTGGAACGAGCCGTCGAACACCGTCGCCTTGAAGTCGAGCACGGGGTAACCCGCGAGCACGCCGGACTCGGCGGCCTCACGGATCCCTTCCTGGACCGGCTTCTGATATTCTTTCGGGATCACGCCGCCGACGATGCCCCACACGAACTGATAGCCCGTGTTTGGCTCGCCCGGCTCGAGCCGGAGCCACACGTCGCCGTACTGGCCCTTGCCGCCGGTCTGCCGAACGAACTTGCCCTGCTTCTCGACCTTCTTCGTGATCGCTTCTTTGTACGCGACCTGCGGCTTGCCGACGTTCGCCTCGACCTTGAACTCCCGCTTCAAGCGATCGATGATGATCTCGAGATGCAGCTCGCCCATCCCGCCGATGATCGTCTGCTGCGTCTCCTCGTCGGTGCGCATGCGGAACGTCGGGTCTTCCTGGGCGAGGCGCGTCAGCGCGATCCCCATCTTGTCCTGATCGCCCTTCGTCTTCGGCTCGATCGCCTGATGGATGACGGGCTCCGGGAACGTGATGTTCTCGAGCAGGATCGGGTGCTTCTCGTCGCAGAGCGTGTCGCCCGTGCGCGTGTCGGAGAGTCCGACCGCGGCGGCGATGTCGCCGGCGCCGATCGCGTCGATGTCCTCACGGTGGTTCGCGTGCATCCGCAGGATGCGCCCGATGCGCTCCTTGCGGCCGCTGCGCGCGTTGTAGACGTACGAGCCCTTCTCGAGCACGCCGGAGTACACGCGGAAGTACGTCAGGTTGCCGTACGGATCGGTAGCGATCTTGAACGCCAGAGCCGAGAAGTACTCGTCGTCGTTGGGACGGCGCGACATATCGGACTCGTCGCTGGGGTTCTTGCCGGTGATCGGCTTCGCGTCGAGCGGCGAGGGCAGGAAGTCGACCACTGCGTCGAGCAGCGGCTGCACGCCCTTGTTCTTGAACGCCGAGCCGCAGAGCATCGGCAGGACCTTGCCCTGGATCGTCGCCGAGCGCAGCGCCTTGTGCAGGCGTTCCACCGGGATCTCCTGTTCGGCGAAGAACATCTCGAGCAGCTCGTCGTCCTGCTCCGCGATCGCCTCGATCAGCGCCTGGCGCCATTCTTGCGCGGTCGTGAAGAGCTCGCCGTCCGCCTCGGTCACCGGCGTCTTCTCCGACGTCGAGCCCAGGTCGTCGGTGTAGACGACCTTGCTCATCGTGAAGAGGTCGACGACGCCCTGGAAGTCGCCCTCGGCGCCGATCGGAACCTGGATCGGGGTCGCCGGCGCGCCGAGCCGCGAACGAATCTGGCGGACGCAGTTGAAGAAGTCCGCACCCATGCGGTCCATCTTGTTGACGAAGATGATCCGCGGGACGGCGTACTTGTTCGCCTGCCGCCAGACGGTCTCCGACTGCGGCTGCACACCCGCGACCGCATCGAACACTGCGATTGCACCGTCGAGGACGCGCAGCGAACGCTCGACCTCGGCGGTAAAATCGACGTGACCAGGCGTGTCGATGATGTTGATGCGGGTGTCGCGCCAGGTGCACGCCGTCGCGGCGGACGTGATCGTGATGCCGCGCTCCTGCTCCTGGACCATCCAGTCCATCGTCGCAGCGCCGTCGTGGACCTCGCCGATCTTGTGCGTCCGGCCGGTATAGAAAAGAATCCGCTCCGTCGCCGTCGTCTTGCCGGCGTCGATGTGAGCAGCGATCCCGATGTTTCGGGTTCGGTCGAGCGGATATTCGCGTTTGAGAGCCATGATCCTAAAAGGGGAGAGTCCCGGTCACCAGCGGTAGTGCGCGAACGCTTTGTTGGCCTCGGCCATCTTGTGCGTGTCCTCGCGCTTCTTGATCGACGCGCCCTGGTTGTTCGCCGCGTCCATCAGCTCGTTCGCGAGCTTCTCGGTCATCGACTTGCCGGGGCGCAGGCGCGCATAGCTGATCAGCCAGCGCATCGCCATCGCCTGACGGCGGTCCGGACGGACCTCCATCGGCACCTGGTACGTCGCGCCGCCGACGCGCCGCGGCCGCACTTCGACCAGCGGCATCGCGTTGCCGAGCGCCTGCGTGAAGATGTCCATCGGATCGCGCCCGGTGCGCGTCGCGATCACTTCGAGCGCGTCGTAGGTGATCAGCTCGGCGACCGACTTCTTGCCGCGCAGCATCACCTTGTTGATGAAGCGCGCGAGCACTTTCGAGTTGAACTTCGGGTCCGGCAGGATCGGACGCTTGGGGACGGGGCCCTTACGCGGCATGTGAACGCGGTTCCTTACTTCTTCTTGGCGCCGCGCTTGGCGCCGTATTTGGAGCGGCCTTGCTTGCGGTTCGCGGCGCCGGAGGTGTCGAGCGTCCCGCGGATGATGTGGTAGCGCACGCCCGGGAGATCCTTGACGCGGCCGCCGCGGATCAAGACCACGGAGTGCTCCTGGAGGTTGTGCCCGATACCGGGGATGTACGCGGTCACTTCCTCACCGTTGGTGAGGCGCACGCGCGCAACCTTACGAAGCGCCGAGTTCGGCTTCTTCGGCGTGATCGTCTTGACCTGAGTGCAGACCCCGCGGCGCTGCGGGTTGCCCGGGACCTCGAAGGTCCGGTTCGGCAGGTCGGGGTGACCCGGCTTCGGTCCCGTCGAGACGACGCGGAACGCCGGGGTCTTCACCTTCTTCTGCTGTTTCTCGCGGCCAATACGGACCAGCTGGGAAATCGTCGGCACTCAGTTCTCCGGATTACACACAAAATCGGCCGAACCACGGCGGTCCGGCCGGAACCTCCGAAGCATACCAAATCCACGAAGGAGCGTCAACGCGACCCCCGCCCACTGTCAACCGTGCGCCCGCCCCGATGTCATCCTGAGCTTGTCGAAGCTGTCATCCTGAGCTTGTCGAAGGATGCGCCGCACCCCCGTACCGGATCGGCTTGCACCGCCCACCGTTCGACCGCACCGCCGAGCACGCGGTCAGCCCAACGACCAGCCGCTCCTCCGCTCGCACGGCGAACGCATCGCCGGCCCGGGACAGCGGCGGCAGCACGCGCAAGCGCCCGCCGGCCTCGATCTCCACCCGCATGAAGACGTTGAACGTCGTCGCGATCGCCTCGGCCGGGATCCCGAACGGCCGGAGAGCGCTCGCCAGGTTCCCCTGGCAGCCGGGCACGTCGTCGTGGTCGCCGCCGTAGCAGATCCGCCACGTCTCACGGCTGCACGGCGTCAGGAGAAAGTCGTGCGTTCCGACGTCGTCGCGGACGATCGTGAACAGCGGCCGCGAGCGGTTCGACCATAGCCGGTTGCCCGCCGTGAGGACGACCGTCTCCTCGTAGTCGAAGGTCCGGCCGTTCGAGAGCGTCTCGCGCGGGTCGCCGGCGGCGAAGGCGATCAGGTCCGCGACCTGGCCGCCCTCCGGGTCGATGACGGTCAGCGTCTCGCCCGGCTCGAGCACGAACGCCGTCCCCGTCCGCGGGGCCAGCTCGTTCAGCGCCGCGGCTTGAATGGGCACGTCCAGCCCTCCGGCGCGGCGCGGCCGGAGTACTGCCGCGCCTCCGAGTGACGCCCGTAGTCGGCCAGATTCGGGTTCAGCGATCCCTCGAGCCGCAGCTCGCGCTTGCGGATCTGCGTCTGCAGCCCCGGAAACCGCCCGTCCTCGCGCAGGTGCTCGAACTGCTCGTGCGCGTTGAACACGAGCGTCGGCCACGCGAAGCGGCGCGCGGTGCGCGACGCGGCCGGGTGCAGCCCCACGATGAAGAACGCGTTGCCGGCGACGCTGAACGAGAACCGCGGATCATCGGGATCCTCGCTGACCCGTGAATCCCACGGATGAAAGGTCGCGTCGAGATCGTGCAGGCGCTGGAGCTGCGACCACAGCGCCCCTTCGAAACCTTCTTCGGTCGCGTGGCCGCGATCACGGAAGACCGCGATGAAGGTGGTGAAGTCGCCTTCGAAGCCGCGCCGTTCGGCGGCGAACGCGTAGAGGTCTCGCGCCAGGCCCGCGGTCACGGCGGCGTCGTCGAGACGCGCGTAGGTCCCGAGGCGATACGTCCCGCGCCGAATCGACGATTTCGCGCCGAGGCACGGGAAGGCGTCGTCGAGCACGAACGCGCGGAACGACGCGTCGGCGACCCGCGCGAACGGACTCGCCGGCGCCGTCTCGAGCAGGCGCACGAGCTCGCCGTCGGCGAGCCCGTGATACGCCGAATGCCCTCGCGCCGCATCGCTGTCGAACGGGTTCAGCCACGCACACTCGAGCCATTCCGCCGCGGCGCTCGTCACGGTGCCTCCTGCGCGCGGCGAAGCGAGACGCGCTGCGCGAGCCGCGTCCGCAGCACGCTCTCCGGGTTGGCGGCAAGACGCAGCCTCCCGTGCGAGTAGCGAACGCCGCCGCGCGCGCACCGCAGCGCGAGCGCGCACCACGACGTCACGGCCCGCTCGAGCACCCACACCGGCGCCAGAAGCGCGGCACCCGGCGCGAACACGCGCGTGCCCGCGCCGCGCCGGCGGCCCGCTTCGGCGAGGCCGATCGTCGCCGCGGCCAGCGCGGCGAGCCCGAGCGCACCGAAGCGGTATCCCGCGAGGGTGAGCAGCGGCGCGAGCGCGAGCTGCGCGGCGAACCGGACCGGCCGCGCGAGCTCGTCGTAAGCCTGCCGGACACGTTGCGAGCGGTAGTGCTTCCCGCTGGGCGGACGTCGTGGCACGAACAGGTCGAAGGCGACGTGCTCGCGAGCTCCGGCCGCGCGCAGCGTGCGGACGAGCTCGAGGTTCTCGAAGAGCACGTCGCCGTCGTAGCCGTCGACCCGCCGGTATGCGTCCATGCGAATCCCGAGCGTCCCCGGCCAGTCGCCGCCGGTCGCCCGGGCGATCAGCGTACGCCCGGTGTCGAGGACGGCGTGCCACGGGGCGGGCTGGAACACGTTCTGCGGCCGCACGATGTCGGCACCGTCGAGCAGCGCGGCGATACGGCTCAAGGCGAACGGGTCGTAGCGCACGTCGTCGTCGGCGATCACGGCCTTCGCCGTTCCGACGCGGCGCAGCCCGGTCACGACCCCGGCGACCTTGCCGTTGAGATCGATGCGGCGGTCCTCGTCGACCGGGACGTGCGTGATCGAACGCGGCCAGACGCGGGCGTGATGCGCGAAAACCGCGTCCGGCGAGCCGTCGACGACCACCACGCGCACCAGCCGAGCGAGCGCCGTGAGGTAGCGCGGAAGCTCATCGCCGCACCCGATCTCGGTGCGGCGGATCGGCAGCACGTACGTCGTGTCGGCAAGCGGGCTCATCGCAGGAAGGTGCGTACCCCTGCTTAGCCGCGTTGCAAACGCGACCGCCCACCACCTCGCTCAGCGAGCCAGGGAACCGGCGCCGTCGGGGGCACCTTCCGCGAAGCGAAAGGCCATCGAGTGATCGTACGACCCCGTCCCCGTCACGAGGAGCAGGTCGCCGGCCGCAAGGTCGGCCGGGAACCGTAACCCGTCGATCAGGTCGTACTCGAGGCACGTCCGCCCGCCGAGCCGGTCGGGGCCCTTCGCCAGCGGTTCCCACGCGCCGTTCCGCCGGATGAAAAACCCGTGGACGTAGCTGTGCATCTGCGGCCAGTCCGAGTAGGCCAAGTCGACGATCGCCTCACGCCGCCCGCGCCGCTCGCGCACTTCGAGCACCCGCGTGACCAGCGCCTCGGCCGGCGTGCAGACGGCCTGGCCCGGCTCGAAGATCACGTGCGTGCACGAAGGGAGCACGTCGACGATCCGCGGCACGAGCCAGCGCATGTCGGCGTGAAATTGCGCCTCGAACTCGTCCGGCGTCCAGCCGCCGCCGACATCGAAGGCGACGACCCGGCGCGCGGTCCGGCGCTGGAGGGCGACCGCGCGGTCGAGGACGTCGCTCGCGACGTCGCGCCACCCGGCGCCTTTGAAGTCTTCGCGCCGCACGTGAAAGGAGACGCCGAGCTGCACGGTCTCCGGCGCGCTCGAGACGGCGTCGCAGAGCTCGCGATCGTCCTCGACCGGCACGCCGAACCGCGAGGCGATCATCGACGGCCGGAGCCGCACGCCCTGAACCGCGCCGACCCGCCGTCGCACGTTTCGTCCGAACGCTTCGATGCCGTCGGCGAAGACGAACGCGAGGCGCTCGCCCTCGGCGCGGTCTCCGACCGGCTCGGGGCCGTTCGCGATGATCGCCGAGGCAGCGAACCCGATCCGCTCGGCGTACGCGATCTCCTGCGACGAGATCGCCTCGGCGAAGAACCCTCGCTCGCGCGCGATCTTCACGAGCTCGGGACGCGGGTTCGTCTTGAGGCTGAACGCCGCGATCAGCGCCAGCGGCGGCCGCCCGAGGATGTCACGCAGCCGTGCCGCATGATCCAGCCGTTCGGCGGCGACCAGGTCGCGAAAGATTCGCAACGGCGTTCGCCCGCTCGTGACGTCCGCTGCGACGTCTTTGACGGCGATCATCGTACGGTAGTATTCCCGCGCGTGAAACGCGGGGGCTCAGGCGACACGCTCGATGATCCCGGCGACCTCGCCCGGGGTCTCGACCGGCAGATTGTGGCCGGCGCGGCGCAGGTTCACGAACAGCGCGCCCTCGATCGGGTCGACGACGTCCCGTTTCACGCGCTGCGGCGGCGCGAGCGGATCGTTCTCGCCGGCCACCGCGACCGTCTTCGCGGTGATCCGGTCGAGCCGGCCGGCGAAGTCGGCCGTGCGGCCGCGGTCGTACCACCCGAACCAGGCCTCCCGCTGCGAGAGGAGCGCGTCGCTGACGATCCGCTCCATCGTCGCCTCGGAGACCTCGCGCCGCATCGCCGCGCGCTGAAACCGCTCGATCCGCTTTCGCGAACCGAACGCCGCCTCGGCGAGCGCCCGGTGCTTCTCGTTCATCGCGTAGGCGCGCGCGGTTCCCGGCGCGATCAGCACGAGACGCTCGAGGTTCGCCGGCTGCTCGGTCGCGACGAACTGCGCGACCTTCCCGCCCATCGAGTGCGCGATGACGACGGCCGGGCCGACCGCGTCGAGCGCCGCCCGCAGGTCCGACGCGTAGCCGTCGAGATCGTGTCCGTCGAGCGGCCGATCGCTGAGCCCCGCACCCCGGAAGTCGAGCAGGTACGCGGTGAAGCGCTCGTGATCGAGGCGTTCGGCGACGTCGTACCACATGCGGCGCCCGCTGATCCAGCCGTGCGCGAAGAGCAGCGTGCGCGGACCGTGCCCGCGCACCTCGAGCGCGAGCGTCACGTCGCCGTTGTCGACGAAACGGATCACGCCGGGCGCAGGCGGACCATCACCGGGCTGCGGCCTTCCTGGACGAGCTCGTCACGCTGGTTCATCACCGCGAACGTGCGCCCGACGATCCCGCGTCTGCCGTCGGAGGTGAGCCGCGTCTCCGTCACGGTGACCACGGCGTGGATCGTGTCGCCGATGAAGAGCGGCTTCGGATACGTCCACTCGTCGATGCCGAGGTTGGCGATCACGCTGCCGCTGAACGCGCCCGTCCGGTCGAGGAGACCGACGGCGAACGAGAGGCCCAGCAAGCCGTGCGCCAGACGCTGACCGTACGGCGTCGCCTTCGCGAACTCGACGTCGGTGTGGATCGGATTCCAGTCGCCGGTGAGCTGCGCGAACTGCACGACGTCGGCTTCGGTGATGGTGCGCGCGGGCGTGACGATCGTCTCGCCGACCGCGAGGTCCTCGAAGTATTTCGGCACCTCACACCAGCCCGACGCCGACGGACCTGCCGCCGTCGATCAGCAGCGTCTGCCCGCTGACGTAGCTCGACTCGTCGCTCGCGAAGAAGGTCGCGACCGCGGCGATCTCTTCGGGCTGACCGATCCGTCCGAGCGGGATCGCGGTGACCGCCTTTTCGCGCACCTTGTCCGGAACGACGTCGGTCATCGGCGTCTCGATGAACCCCGGCGCGAGCGCGTTGACGCGGATCCCGCGCTTCCCGAGCTCGAGCGCGAGCGTGCGCGCAAGCGAGACCACGCCGCCTTTCGAGGCGGAGTAGTTGGCCTGGCCGACGTTGCCGAGCCAGGAGCGCGACGACGTCAGGACGATCGAGCCGCCGTCCTCCATCGCGCGCGCGACGGCCTGCGCGACGACGAACGAGCCGGTGAGGTTGACGCGTATGACGTCTTCCCACTGGGCCAGCGTCATCTTGTGTGCGAGTGCATCCTTGGTGATGCCGGCGAAATGCGCCAGCACGTCGATCCGGCCGAAACGCTCCTTCGCCTGCGCGACCGCCGCCTCGACCGCGCTCGGATCGGTGATGTCGCACGCGAGCGCGAGCCCGCCTTCGGGCGCTTCGGGCGGACGCACATCGAGCGCGACGACGTGCGCGCCTTCGGCAGCGAACCGGCGCGCCGTCGCGCGCCCGATCCCGCTCGCCGCTCCGGTGACGATCGCGACCCGGCCGTTCAGCCGGCCTGCCTGCTCAGCGATGGCGCTTCTCCTCTCGGGCAATACGCGGTTTCTTCACGCCGCCGCTTTCGCCGCGACCTTCTTTCCCGGGATCGCGACCAGCGCGATGAACGCCGCGACGACGCAGACGCCGCTCGACGCCATCATCACCGCGCGAAAGCCGGCGAGATAGCCTTCGCGGACGGCCTCGCCGACGGCCGGCCGGTCCTGCGGCGGCACGTCGTTCGGCACGGTCCCAGCGTAGAGCCGCGCGCGCTCGCCGTGGGCGATGCGTGCAGTCTGCGGGCTCACGTGGTGCCGCGCCATGCGGCGGTCGAAGCCCGCGTTGAAGACGGCCGCGAGGACGATCCCCAGCCCGGCGATCGCGAGCAGCCCCGCGGTGCGCGCGACCGCGTTGTTGACGCCCGAGGCGACGCCGCTCTTCTCGGTATCGACCGCGTCGAACACGATGGTGGTGAGCGGCGCAACGAACAGCGTCCCGCCGATCCCGAGGATCACGGCGGCGGGGAAGTACGTGGTCCAGTAGGAGCCGCCGATCCCGGGCAACGCGAACGCGGCGAAGCCGGCCGCCGCGAACAGCGCGCCGGCGACCAGCGGGATGCGCGCGCCGATTCGGCCCATCAAGCCGCCCGACCAGCGCGAGAGCGCGAACATGAGCAGGACGAACGGCAGCAGCGACGCGCCGGCCGCGGTCGGCGTGTAGTGCTGCACGTCGATCAGCACGTAGGGCAGGAAGTAGAGGCTTCCGCCGAGCGCCGCGTACAGGAACAGCGTGTACAGGTTCGCCGCCGAGAAGACGCGCGAGCGGAACAGGTCGAGCGGCATCATCGGCGCCGGCGAGCGGCGTTCGACGACGACGAAGCCGGCCAGCAGCGCGACGCCGGCCGCGAGCGCCGCGAGCGCGAGCGCGCTCGGGCGCCCGCCCTGCGAGGCGATGAGCCCGTAGGTGAACGCGCCCAGCCCCAGCGTCGCGAGGGCGGCACCGGCGACGTCGAGCCGCTGCGGCATCGCCTCGTCGCGGCTCTCCGGGAAACCGCGCCACGCGATCGCCAGGACGGCCAGCGCGATCGGCAAGTTGAGGAGGAACACCCAGCGCCACGACGCGTGCTGCGTGAGCCAGCCGCCGATCACCGGCCCGACCGCGCCCGTGATCGAGGCGAAGCCCGACCACGTCCCGATCGCGCGGCCGCGTTCGCTGCCGGTGAAGAACGCGCTGATCAGCGCGAGCGACTCCGGCATCGCGAGCGCGCCGCCGATCCCCTGGACGCAGCGCGCCGCGATCACGGTCTGGACACTCGTCGCCAGCGCGCAGCCGAGCGACGCCAGCGCGAAGATCACGATGCCCAGCCCGAACATCCGCTTGCGGCCGTACAGGTCGCCGAGCGATCCCCCCAGCAGGATCAGCGCCGAGAGAAAGAGCGCATAGCCCTCGACGACCCATTGCATCTGCGCCGCGTTCGCCCCGAGCTCGCGCTGAATCACCGGCAGCGCGACGTTGACCGCGGTGCCGTCGATGAAGGTCATCGCCGATCCGAGGATCGCCGCGATCAGGACCCATCGCTTCGCCACCGGACGGTCATCGGGTATGATGGCAGTCCAACCCTGCTGCACCGAGAGGACCGCATGAGCGAGATCGCATGGATCCGATCGCTCGACGAGGCGCTGCGCGCCGCGGGCGACGGCGACCGCCTCGTCCTGATGGACGTCTTCAACCCGACTTGAGGGGGCTGCAAAGCGCTGGATGCCGTGACGTATCCCGAAGCCCCCGTGCGCGAGGCGATCGAACGCCTCACCGCCCCGTATCAACTCGACAACAGCGTCGAGGCGAATCAGCCCGTCCTCGACCGGTACCGCCACGTCTGGACACCCGATCTGCGAATCCTCGACGTGGACGGCTTCGAGCTCTACCGCTGGAACGGCTACCTTCCGCCGGCGGAGTTCGCTCCGCAGCTCATCGCCGCCGTCGCGCACGCGCGGTTGCGGCGCAAGGAGTACCAGAAGGCGCAGGCGCTCTATGAAGAGGTCCTCCGCCGTTTCCCGACGGCGCTGGTCGCCGCCGAGGCGCAGTACTTCGCGGGCGTGAGCGCGTACCGTGCGTCGCACAACTCGAGCGATCTGCTGAAAGCCTGGCACGAATTGGAGAAGAGCCATCCCGAAAGCGAGTGGACCGTCAAGCAAAACTTCTGAACCGGCCGCGAGGCGGGGCGCGAAGAACAGCGCCCCGCCGGTGCGCGTCCCGAAGGTCGCCACGCCCGCGGAGCGGATCCCTCGGGTCGTCGACGACCCGACGCTGGACGATCATCTCGCCGTCATCACGCGCGCCGTCATGCAGGCGGGGCTCTCGTGGGCGTTCATCGACGGACGCTGGGACGACTACGTCAAGGCGTTCGAGGGCTTCGACGTGCGCAAGGTCGCCGCGTACGGCGACATGGAGGTCGACCGCCTGATGCACACCGACGGCGTGATCCACTCGAAATCGAAGATCGACGGGACGATCAAGAACGCACGCGTGCTGCTGGAGCTCGAACGCGAGCACGGTACCATCCGCGCCTATCAGACGTCGTTCCGCGACTACGACGCGCTCCGCCGCGACACGAAGAAGCGGTTCGCCTACATGGGCGACCTGAACACGTACTACTGGCTCTTCCGAACCGGCGCCCCGGTCCCCGACCTCGAGGACTGGATGAAAGGCCAAGAGCGCGACCATCCGCGGATGCGCGAGATGGTGCGAGCCGCCTTACCGAGCGAGGCCTAGTACTTCTCGACCCCTAAGACGATTGTCCATATTGTTACATTTCCCAGCAAGCTAAGCCTAGGGTGTCCTCTCAGGAGCCCGAACTCCCGGGTCCTAGGGGGGCAGGGGTATGAAGCGTCGTTTGATCGCGGCGGCGGTAGTCACCGTCGCCTTGCTGTCGTTTTCGAAGCAGCCTGCAGTCGCTGCCGACTGTACTGTTAACGATAGCCGGCCGTTTGTCGCTTGCATCGACGATCGTTCAGTGAACTTCGGCCAATTGATCGTAGCGACGGCCGACAAGCCGATGAGCCTTACGCTTCTGAGACGCGGCCGCTTTCAAACTGCGACCCGGATCGGCGATCTGACGACCAGCGCTGCAGCGGATGGACGCTAACGGCCACGCTTCCACTCTCGAAGCAGCCGATATCGTTTGTTCCCGTCCGCTCCGACGCGAAGACAATCGCGACATTGATCCTCGTGGACGGGCGCGTCTTGCCGATCACAGCTTCAGGGTCGCCCGACCACTACGACGTGAAGCTGGGCAGCCTGGGTGCCGCATCACTGACCGTCGACGCCGCCGATACGCTTCATTTCGAGGCGACGCCGGGAAGCACGGTTTCGTTAACCGGGACAGCGAGCTCGACCGCGATCGCGTTGAGAGCGGTCCTCAACGCCGGCGGCGAGACATCGACGCCGATCGACCTTTCGATGCAAGAAGGAGCATTGAGCGGAAGTATTCCGGCGGTGACCATGCGCCTCGGCGGCCTGGACATGGCGGCCACTAATGTGACGCTGCTGCGTGATGTCGCCGACACCAAGCTGACCGCGACCCTTTCGCCAAGTCTGAGCGGATTCGGGCCGCTTCTCACCGGACCGGTCAACGTCGCCTGGGACAGCAACTCACCTCCGTCGGTGCCTTGTTTTACCTTTGCCAAGAACCTGCGCGTCTTCGACGGTTCACAGGGTCCGCTGACCGGATGGCACATCGGGGTCCAGAACGTTCGCTCCCAACCGGCAACGTGCACCCCTGGCTCGAGCTTCCAGTCGGTCGCCTTCGATCTCGCGGTGACGAGCGACA
>DASWSC010000100.1:0-13880 GCA_036402855.1 Candidatus Elarobacter sp.
TGCCGCGACGGCGAGACGGAGCGCGCTGCGCACGTCGAGCGCATCCGCGAACGCGACCAGCGTGCGGACGTGCTGCGCCAGCGTTTCGAAGCTCGCCGGGACGTTGTCTTCATCGAGCGCGGTCAGCACGCGGGCGGCGAACGACGCGCTCGCGCGAACGTGGACGGGGACGACGACGTCCTCGCGCGTCGACGCGACGCGCCGCACGATCGCTCGCCGTTCGCCTTCACGCAGCACGCGGCGGCCGACCAGCCGCGAAAGAAACGCGGCCGGCTCGTGGACGTCGTGCGCGCCCTCGGGCGGCACCCGGCTGTCGTCGACGAGGAGCACCGCTCCTGATTTCGGGCGCCGCGGCCGGGACGCCCCTGAACGACCTCCACAGAATCGCCGCGCCGCGGTCTGTGGAAGCGCGTGGAAACGGTGCATGAGCGGTCCGCCTGCTCGGCGGCCTCAGCGAGTGCGGAGCCTGAACCAGGTGGGCGTGGCGCGCTCGCCGCGGTTCGCGACGGGCAGCGCGCGGACGACATAGGCGCCGCGCGGCCCGCTCGCCTGCAGCGCGACGTACACCGCAGCGCGGCCGTCGTGCACGCGCACGTCGTACGCGTTGCCGATCTCCTTGTCGTCGGCGTCCTTGGCCCGGTTCACCCAGTCGCTGTCCTCGTGCTGCTCGGCGCCCGCGAAGACGCAGCCTTTGGTGACGCAGGTGAAGACGACGTGACGCGGATGGTCCTTCGGGACGGCGGGGCCGTCGACGCGAACGACGAGCGGCCGCGGAAACTCGGTGATGTACGCCGCCGCGGCGGGCGCCGCGTAGGCCTGCACGAGCTGACCGTCACCCGAGACGGGAAAGGCACGTACCGGCACCTGCGGGGCGGCGGCCGCGAGCAACGCGGCCGCAAGCGCGACTCGCAGCTATGCGACCGCCGAGGCGTTCGGCGGCGCCCCGGGCTGCCACTCGACGCGCGGCGGGATCAAGCCGAGATCGACCCGGCTCGCGTGGACGCGCGCCAGCGCGATCAGCGCCGCGATCGTCTCGTCCGAGAGCAGCGTCGGTTCGAGGCCGAGCGAGCGCAGGTTCGTGTTCACGCAGCGGTAGTAGTGCGACTCGCGCTCGACCCGCGGGTTCTCGAGATGCGCGATCTCGCATTGCAGCCCGTGTGCGCGCGCGACCCGGGCGACGCGCTCGGCGAGCTCTTCCACCGCGAAGGTCTCCGTGAACTGGTTGAAGACGCGGTACTCGCCCTCCCGCGCCGGGTGCTCGAGCGCGATCTCGACGCAGCGCACCGTATCGCGGATGTCGAGGAACGAGCGCGTCTGGCCGCCGCGGCCGTACACGGTGAGCGGGTGACCGAGCGCGGCTTGCACGCAGAACCGGTTCAGCACCGTACCGAAGATATGGTCGTAGTCGTAGCGGTTCGCCAGCGCCGGCGAGAGCGCCGTCTGCGCGGTCGCGGTGCCGTACACGACGCCCTGGTTCAGATCGGTCGCGCGCAGCTTCCACACCTTGCACGCGAAGAAGATCTGATCGCTGTCGCTGACCTTCGTCAAGTGGTAGAACGAGCCGGGCTGCTTGGGGTAGGGCAGCGTGTCGGAGCGGCCGTTGTGCTCGATCGTGATGAAACCTTCCTCGACGTCGATGTTCGGAGTCCCGTACTCGCCCATCGTCCCGAGCTTCACCAGATGCGCGTCGGGCGCGTACTCGTGCAGCGCCCAGAGCACGTTCATGTTGCCGACGGTGTTGTTGAGGTGCGTCCGCAAGGCGTGATCTCGGTCGATCATCGAGAACGGCGCGCTGCGCTGCTGCCCGAAGTGCACCACCGCGCCGGGCGCGCGCTCGCGCACGACGCGGCACAGCGACGGATAGTCGGTGACGTCGCTCTGCTCGAACCGAATCGTGCGGCCGGTGACGCGCGACCACTCGTCGAGCCGCCGCCGCGTCGAGGCGATCGGAACGAGTGAGTCGAGGCCGTGCTCGCGGTCCCATTCGCGCCGGACGAGACTGTCCAGGATCGTGACGTCGTGCCCGCGCTCCGACAAGTACAGGGCGGTCGCCCACCCGCAGTAGCCGTCGCCGCCGATCACCAAGACGTTCATTCAGGATTCCGTTCTTTCAGTTCTTTCAGTGCAGGTCCAAGAGGTCGATGAGCCGCGCGACGTGCGCGGGGAGCCGATACGCTTCCGCGCGCTCGCGCGCCGCGACCGCGAAGCGGGGCCACGCCCCACGGTCGAGGACCGCGAGGATCGCGCCTGCCAGGGCGGTCTCGTCGCCACGGCCCACCGCGATCCCGGCACCGCCGATCCAATCACCGATCCCACCGACGCTGTACCCGACCGCGGGCCGTCCGCGCGCCTGCGCCTCGATCCCGATGAGACCGAAAGGCTCGGGCCAGAGCGACGGAACCGCCACGGCATCGACGCCGTCGATCGCCTCGCGCAGCTCCCGGGCGGCCAGCTTTCCGCGCCACCGCACTGCGACGCCGGCGGATTCCGCTTGGGTGCGCGCCGCGTCTTCTTCCGCATCGCCTTCGCCGGCGACGACGAGGAGCGGGCGCTCGCCCGGGGCGAGGTGCGCCAGCGCGCCGATCAGCGAGCGCAGGCCTTTGCGCGGGGTCAGCCGCGAGGCGAACAGCAGCGCCGGGGCCGGCGGCCGCGGCGCCGGAACGTCGGCGAAGGCGGCGTCCGGAAGCGGCGGCGGGGTGATCGCGACGCGCGCCGGATCGATCCCGTTCGCCGCGCAGGTCGCCGCCATGTGCGCGCTGGAGACGAGCACGCGGTCTGCGGTCGCGAGACGGTCCCGGAGCGCTTCCCGCGCCGCGATGCGCGCGAACGAGGAAGGCCGCGGCCCGTGAACGCAGCCGCGCACGACCGTCGCGCGGCGGCACGCGTTGCCCATCGGGGCGCTGCACGGGGCCTCGAACTGCGGATAGACGCGGTCGCCGGTCGGGCAAAACGCGCGGTGATCGTGGATCCGCACGATCCAGCGCGCGCCGGACGCGCGAACCGCGTCGAGGACGGCCGGGTCGAACACGCTCGCGGTCACCACCGCGTCCGGGCGCTCGCGCTCCAGCTCCTCGGCGACGGCGCGCGCGGCGCGGGCCGAGGGCTCGCCGCGTTCATCGGCCCAGGGGATCTCTCGAGCGGAGCCGCTCGCGAGCACGGCCGGTGCGACGTCGCGCGCGAAAACGCGCACCCGGGTTCCCTGCGTCGCCAGGGCCGGGAGCACGGTCTCCCAATAGCGCTCCGCACCGCCCATCTCACCGACGCGGTCGCAGAGCACCGTGACGGCGCGCATCCTGAAGGTCGTACCGCGGCGCTCTGAGAGGATTCTGAGAGCTCTACGCTCCGGCAACGATTCTCAGCCCCGTTTCATGAAATAGACCTGCCGCGGCGTGGCGATCGAGGCGGCGCCGATCGTTCCGTCCGCCGTCGTGAGCGAGATCGCGGCGTCCGGGCCGCTCGCGAGCAGGACGGCGCGCTCGACCGCGTCGGTGCCGAACAGCGCGGGCTGCGCCCGCAGAACGCGGGCCAGATCGATCAGCGCGACCGGCGACGTGCCGATCACCAGCACCCGCTGACCCGCGTACGCCAGGACGACGCGCCGCGCCTCGGCGATGTCGCCGCCGAAGGACGGGATCACGCCGCCCGGCGCGACGACGTACGGTCCGACCCCGGTCACGGTCGCGCCCTCCAGCGAGACGGTGACCGCGCCGGCCGAGCTCAGCGCGGCCGCCACCAGCACGCCGGCCGGCGGCGGGGCACCGGCCGGCGCGAGCGCGGCGGTGAAGGCGTCGAACGAGAGGTTCGCGACCGTCGCGCAGACGGGAGCTCCGAGGACCGGCCCGGTGAAGGCGACGACGCTTGCGCGTCCGACCCCGCCGAGGTTCGACTCGCGCGCGACGCATCGCACCGGCTCGGGCACTCCGGCGGCGGCTTGCGCGCCGGCCGGCGCCGTGCCGGAGAGGATGCCGAGCGAGAGCGCGAGCGCGGCGGCGAGGTGCGGAGAACGCATCGTCCGGTGAACGCGGGCGGCAGCGGGCGCGTTACGGCGCGGCGAAGCGCGCGTTCGCGAGCGCCACGTCGCCGACGCGGTCGACGTTCAGCGCGACCTGCGGCTGCGTGCAGCGGATCGCACCGACGCGCGCGTGCAGCAGCTTCGAGGCGCGGGCCTCGGCGTGCTCGATCGCCAGCCTGCCGAGCGCGAACCGCACGAGGACGTCCCACCCGAACAGCCCGGCCAGCCGCAGCGGCGATTTCCGCGCGCTCCCGAGGGCGTCCATGAACGTGTTCAGCCGCGGGAGCACGTGCGGCCGCAGCGCGACCAACCCGCCGCCGCAATAGCGGCCGTCGCGCATGCGGGCCCACGTATGGGGGAACTCCGGGTAGGCCGTCATGTGATGGCGCCGCTCGAGACAGGCGTACGCGACGTCGAGATCGCGCGCGAGGACGCCGTCGACGAACTCGTCGACCGCGAGCGCGTCGAGCGCCGGCAAGTCCGACGCCGCGACGATCACCAGCGCGTCTTCGGTGAACCCTTGCATCCCGGAGCGCAAGCTCTCGAGCATCTTCGGACCGTCGCCGCGGACCTCGCTCGCGTTCGCCAGCGCCGGGTGCGCCGCGGCCGACGGCGGCGCGACGGCGACGATGCGGTCGATGCGCGAAGACGAGCGCAGACCGACGATGGTGCGCTGCACCAGCGGGATCCCGCCGATCCGCAGGAAGGCCTTGTTCGGGGCACCCGGCTCGAGCGCCGCGACCTCGTCCGGCGGTCCGCCGGCGAGTACGATCGCGTCTAGCGCCATACCGTGCTGCGGGCGAAGGGAACGACGTGCAGCGCGGCACCCGGCGGCAGCCGCACCCGCTCGGCGAACGTGCGCGCGTCGGCCTCGCCGGCGAAGAGCGCGAAGCAGGCCACGCCGGAACCCGACAGCATCGGCCGCCCGGGCGCGCCCGCTTCGCCGAGCGCGCGCAGCGCCGCGTCGACGGGGCGATACGCGGTGCGTACGACCTCCTCGAAGTCGTTCGTCATCGCGGCGAGAACCGCGTCGTAGTCGCGGCGCTGGAGCGCTTCGGCGCAGCGCAGCGTCGCGGAGGTGCTGCGCGGGCGCGTTTCGAGCGGCGCACCGGAGCGTGCGCGCGCGAGCGCGGCATACGCTTCGCCGGTGTCGACGTGCGCGGCCGGGATGAGCAGCGCGACCCACCAGGCGGGCGGGGCGGCGAGCGCGGTGACGCGCTCGCCGGTCCCCTCGACGAGCGCCGGCCCGTCGGCCAGGAAAAACGGGACGTCGGAGCCGAGCGCGCGCGCGTCGGAGACCCAGTCGCGGTCGCCCGGATCGCCGAGGACCCCGCTCATCGCGGCGCGCAGGACCAGCGCGGCATCGCTCGACCCGCCGCCCAGCCCGGCGCCGGCGGGGATCCGCTTGCGCAGCGTCACGCCGACCGGTGCGGCCGCGAGGCCGATGCGCGCGAACGCGCGCGTCACGAGATTCTCCGGTGCGAGCGACGGCGGATCGCAGTCGAACGTGAACCGCTCGCTCGGCTCGAATGCGAGCTCGTCGGCGAGCCCGATCGGAACCATGACGCTGCGGAGCGCGTGATACCCGTCGTCACGGCGGGCGAGGACCTCGAGCGTCAGGTTGATCTTCGCCGGGGCAAGCACGCGGAGGCCGTTCGAGGAGGCCGCTGCGGACGCCCCCGGGTACAGGGCTCAACGCCGTGGGACCGACCTTTGACGCGCAGCGAAACGAGCTCTGCGCGTACGTGCTGCGCGAGGAACAAACGCCGTTCGGCCTGACGCTCGGTAATTTCAAGACGTTCGCCACGTCGACGCCGAAGGGCGGGATCCGCGGGCTGTGGGACGCCGACACCGATCAGATCATCTTCGGCGCGCACCAGATCGCGTACCGGCCGAACGACGGCGAGACGCTCTTCCCGCATCAGATCGTCCGCGAGTTCACCTTCCTTCCCTACGCGCAGATCGCCGAGTTCGAGCTCGCCCCGGAGCTGCGCGTCAGCGAGACCTTCTTCGTCCCGCACGGGCCGAAGCACGACCGTGTCGTCGCGTTCGTCGTCGACGTGACGGTGCACAACGCCGGGACGGTGCCGGCATCGGTGCGCCTCTTTCCCTGGGCGCTGCTGATCGGCCAGCGCTTCTACGGCGAGCCCGAGAAGCAGGTTCGCGCGAGCGCCGGCGACCGGTTCATCCGCTCGTTCGGCGAGGAGTCGGGGTGGGTGCGCTGGTGGGGCGGCTCGCGCACGCCCGACCGCGTGGTGGTCGCGTTGCGCGAGCAGCCGCTGCTGCAAGGGATGATGGCGGGGACGCTCGGCGCGGCCGAGCACCTCGGCGAGATCACGCCGCACCTCGCGGAGTTCGCCTCGAGCCGCATCTTCGGCGCGTTCGAGTACGCCGTCTCGATCGCGCCGGGTGCGCGCGAGGCGCTGCGCCTCGCCGTCGTCTTCCACAAGGACGGAGACGATCGCTCGAAGCCGGTGCTGGAGCAACTGCTGCGCGATCCCGACGCGCTGCCCGCGACGGAGCGCTACTACGCGGAGAAGCTCGGCGACGCGCGGCTCCTGACGCCTTCCCCGCTCATCAACCGCGGCGTCGCCTGGGCGAAGACCAACATGCTGCGCGTCGTGAAGGAGTATCCGCAAGGCTGGGGTTCGACGAACTCGCCGCCATCCGACATCTTGGTCTCGCGCGACACGTCATGGTTCGTGCACGGCTACGACTACTTCTTGCCGCGCTTCTCGCGCGAGGCGATCGAGCTCTTCAACCGGAACCTCGAGCCGAGCGGACAGGTCGTCGAGTACGTCCGCGGCGTGAACGGCTACCGCACCTCGTACGACCTCAACGTCAACGACGACACCCCGCTGCACGTCATCGCGATCCTGCACCACTACAACGCGACCCTCGACGACGAGTGGCTGCACGACGTCTTCCCGACCGTCGTGAAGATCGCCGACTACATGCTGACGCAGCGCGACGCGAACGGCCTGCTGTTCTGCAAGGCCGCCGGCGTCGACATGTTCGGGATCACCTCGTGGCGCAACATCATCCCGTACTACACGCTCGACGGCGCGGTCACCGAGATCAACGCCGAAGCGTACTTCGCGCTCGAGGCGACGGCGCGGCTCGCCGCGATCGTCGGCGACAACGCCGCCTGGGAGCGCTTCTCGGCCGAGGCGAGCGCGCTGCGCGCCGCGATGCTCGCGAAGCTGTTCAACGCCGATACGCCGGCGTTCGTCCTCAACTACGACAAGGACGGACACTACCAGGACAACTTCACGGCCGACGAGGTCTTCCCGGTGCTCTTCGAGGTGGCGCAGCCGGAGGTCCGCAAGGCGATCCTGCGGCGGCTGATGGAACCGGACTTCACGACGCCGGTCGGGCTGCGCACGATCTCGACCGCCGACTCGTGGTACTTCCCGTCGCACGGCTTCGGACTGCTGGGCGGCGTCTGGCCGGATCTCACGCTGTGGTTCGCGGTCGCGCTGGCGCGCAACGGCGCGCCGATCGAAGCGACGCGCTGGCTCGAGACGGTCTACGAGGCGATGGAAGCCGGCGCGCCGCGCAACACGGTCCCCGGCCAGTTCGCCGAGTGGTTCGACGGCGGCTCGCTCACGAACCGCGGGATGTACCTCTCGCCGTGGACCGGCGCGAAGTACCTGTGGGCGGTCGCCGAGACGGTCTGCGGCCTCGACGGCTACCGCACCAGCGGCCGGCCGCACATCGCGCCGCTGCTTCCGCCCGACTGGCACTGGACGGCCGCGGTCCGCGTGCACTGGGGCGGGCGGCGCCACAGCTACGTCATCGACCCGGAGAGCAAGACGATCGTCGGCGACATGGACTTCGCGACCGCCGACGAGCCGTACCGCGTCTACTACGCCGGGCGCGACGTCTCCGACGAGGTGCGGACCTCGCCGGTGGAGGTCGCCGCCGTCGCGTTCGAGGACGCGCACGGCGCGGTGCTGATCCACGTCTGCAACGACCGCGACGCCGACCGCGACGTGACCATCGAGTTCCGCGGCACGACGTACCGGCGCAAGGTCGAGGCCGCGCGGATGCTGCGGATTCGGCTGGGCGAGCCCGTCCTGTGCGACGCGATGACGATGCGCCGGCCGCGAGAGGCGCCCGCCCCGGTCTGACGAAGCCCCGAGGCCGTGCCGCCAAGCCGCCGCCCGGGGCTGTCCGCGCTCCTGGTCGCGGGCGCCGTCGTGCTCCTCATCTCGATCTTCATCGGGCAGAAGCTCGGCGACCGGGTGCTGCTGCAAACCGAGCAGCGCGCGCAGCTCGGCGCGGTGGGCGTGACGCCGGTCCCCGAGGCCGACCCCTCGGCGAAGGGCGAGCTGCGCAACTGGAAGCGGCTGCAGGTCGTCTCCGTCGCGACCGACCCGGCGTTCCCCGACCCCCGCGTGACGCGGCCGCCGACGCCGCCCCCGCCGCCGGTCACGCCGACCCCGCGCGCGACGCCGACCCCGCGGCCGACCTTCGCTCCGCTCCGCTCGCTCTACACCTCGCCGCCGCTGCCCATCCCGCTGGTTTCGCACGACCCGAACGCGACCGAGACCGAGCCGCCGACCCCGGAGCCGCAACCGTAGCGGTGTCTCCATTGTCCGCATTGATGGATCGAAGCTCGAGCAGGACAATGGAGCGGATATGAACCGACACGCGACCGGAACGGAGACCGTCAAGCGCGGTCTCGCGCAGATGCTCAAGGGCGGCGTCATCATGGACGTCGTCACCCCGGAGCAGGCAAAGATCGCCGAAGAGGCCGGCGCCGTCGCCGTCATGGCCCTCGAGCGCATCCCGGCCGACATCCGCGCCGACGGCGGGGTGGCCCGGATGAGCCATCCGGCGCTGATCGAGCGGATCATGCGGGCCGTCACCATCCCGGTCATGGCGAAGGTGCGGATCGGGCACATCGGCGAGGCGCGGCAGCTCGAAGCGCTCGGCGTCGACTACATCGACGAGTCCGAGGTGCTGACCCCGGCCGACGATCTCTACCACCTCGACAAGCAGGGCTACAAAGTCCCGTTCGTCTGCGGTGCGCGCGATCTCGGCGAGGCGCTGCGGCGGATCGCCGAAGGCGCCGCGATGATCCGCAGCAAGGGCGAGGCCGGCTCCGGGAACATCGTCGAGGCGGTCCGCCACATGCGCGCGATCCGCGACGGCGTCGCGCAGCTCAACGCGATGCCGCGCGAGGAGCTGGTCGCGCGGGCGCGCGATCTCGGCGCGCCGCTCGAGCTCGTCCGTGAGGTCGCGACGAACAAGAAGCTTCCCGTCGTGCTGTTCTGCGCCGGGGGCGTCTCGACGCCGGCCGACGCCGCGCTGATGATGGAGCTCGGCGCCGAAGGGATCTTCGTCGGCAGCGGGATCTTCAAGTCGACCAACCCGTCGGCGTTCGCGCGCGCCATCGTCGATGCGACGACGCACTGGCAGGACGCGGCCGTCGTCTTGAAAGCCCACTCCTCGATCCCCGAGGAAGCGAAGGCGATGGACGGGCTCGACATCCGGCAGCTCGCCGAGCATCAGCTCCTCGCCACGCGCGGGAACTGATCGCGCGAAGGGGATGACCGGCGGCGCCGCACCGCGGATCGGCGTTCTGGCGCTGCAAGGCGACGTCGTGGAGCACGTCGGCGCGCTCGAACGCGCCGGTGCCGAGGTCGCGGAAGTGCGCACGCCGGAGGACCTGGCCTCGGTCGACGCCCTCGTCGTTCCGGGCGGCGAGTCGACGACCGTGATCCGGCTGATCGACCGCTTCGCGCTCACCGAGCCGATCAAGGCGCGCGTCCGGGCCGGGATGCCGTTCTGGGGGACGTGCATGGGGATGATCGTCGCCGCGCGCGACGTCGCCGAGACCGGGCAGCCGACGCTCGGGCTCCTCGACGTGACCGTGCGGCGAAACGCGTTCGGACGCCAAGTCGACAGCGCCGAGGTCCCGCTCGCGATCCCGGCGCTGGGCGAGGAGCCGTTCCCGGCGGTCTTCATCCGCGCGCCGTGGATCGAGCGGACCGGTCCCGAGGTCGAGACGCTCGCCGAACGCGACGGTCACGGCGTCATGGTGCGGCAAGGCAACGTCCTCGGCACCTCGTTCCATCCCGAGCTCACCGGCGACGACCGCGTGCACGCGTACTTTCTGGAGATGCTCGCCGCGAGGTGAACGCCCGGCCGGGGAGCGAAGTGCTCTTCATGCCGGGGACATCAGGCGTTCGCGCCTCGAGGGTCAGGCCAACCGCGTGGAACGACTCCTGCAGTCCGTCTCCGCAAGGCCCTTTTGCGTCCACGTCCCGACGAAGCGAGCCACCTCAACCGGCTCGCTTCTTGCGTTGTAACGACCCCGCCCCGCGCTCGTCACCGGAGCGATCGTGACCGACGTCCTCGTCCTGAACTTCACCTACGAAGCGCTGAACATCACCTCGTTCCAGCGCGCCGTGAAGCTCCTGTTCTCGGGGAAGGCCGAGATCGTCCACCGCCGCGACGACGTGATCAAGTCGACGAGCTACGAGATGCGGCTACCGTCGATCATCCGGATGCTGTACTACATCAAGCGCCCGATGCAGAAGGTCGCGCTGACCAAGAAGAACGTGCTGCTGCGCGACGACTACACGTGCCAGTACTGCGGGATCAAGGGTGAGCGGATGATGACCGTCGATCACGTGCACCCGAAGAGCAAAGGCGGGCCGTCCACCTGGGAGAACCTCGTGTGCGCCTGCATGCGGTGCAACAACCGCAAAAACAACCGTACCCCTGAGCACGCCAACATGCGCCTCAAGCGCAAACCCAAGTCACCGAAGTACATCCCCTGGATCCGCGTGAAGCGCAACACGCTGCCCGGCGAGTGGCACCAGTTCCTCTTCCTCTACAACGTCTCGATCGAAGACCGCGTCGAAGCCTAGCCCCGCCCGCCCCGGCGTCGCCCCAATGTGGGCCCCCACTCGCGTCGCCCCAATGTGGGCCCCCACTCGCGTCGCCCCCATGTCGTGCTGAGCCTGTCGAAGCATGAGCGATGATCGCGCACGAGGGCACGCTACGCACTCACCCTTCGACAAGCTCAGGGTGTGCGGCGGGGGGTGATTGAGGCGGCGATGAGACACTTCGCGACGTCGCCGATCAGGAACGGTATGACGCCTGCGGCGAGCGCGCGCACGATGCCGAGCTGGAGGCCGAACGCCAGCCACAGCGCTCCGCTCGCGAAGACGATCCCGGTGCCGAGGAACACGGCCGTGAGCCGGCGCGCGTAGCCGTCGCCCCAGCCGTTCTCGTAGAGCGCGCCGATCAGCCAGGCGGCGAACGGAAACCCCGCGAGATAGCCGCCGCTCGGGCCGGCGAACGCGGCGACGCCGCCCGCGAACCCTTGAAGCACCGGCAGCCCGGCCGCCGCTTCCGCGAGGTACGCCAGGACCGCCGCGGTCGCGAGGCCGCGCCCGAGCAGTGCGACGAGCACGGGGATCGCTAGGGTCTGCAGCGTGATCGGCACCGGCCACAACGGGACGGCGAGCTGCGCGGAGATCGCGAGGAGCGCCGACCCGGCGAGGACGAGCGCGGCGCGGCGCGCCAGCGGCGCCGCGGGCGCGAAAGAGCGGGCGGAGAGCATACCGGCGTGCTATACTCGCTCGCGTTGTGATCTCCCGGGACCCGTCGCAGCCGGCGCTCGACCAGACGCGCGCCCCGTACTTCCAAGTGCTGCTCGACTACGTCGACGCGGGCGTCGTGCCGTTCCACACACCGGGACACAAGCAGGGGATCGGGATGGAGCGCGCGTTCCGCGACTTCGTCGGCGACAACGTGCTCGCGATCGACCTGACGCAGATCCGCGGTCTCGACGATCTGCTGCAGCCGGAAGAGGCTCTGGTCGAAGCGCAGGAGCTCGCGGCCGAGTGCTTCGGCGCGGAGCAGTCGTTCTTCCTGATCAACGGTTCGACGAGCGGCAACCAGTGCATGATGATGGCCGCGCTGAACCCGGGCGAGAAGATCGCGATCCCGCGCAACTCGCACAAGAGCGCGATGGGCGGCCTGATCATGTCGGGTGCCGTGCCGGTGTGGATGCAGCCGGAGGTCGACGAGGGCCTCCACATGGATCACACCGTCACGCCCGAGACGGTCCGGGCGACGCTCGAGCGCGAGCCGGACGTCAAAGCGGTGTACCTCGTCACGCCGACGTACTACGGCGTCGCCGCGGACCTCGAATCGATCGCGCGCATCGCGCACGAGTTCGACGTCCCGCTGCTGGTCGACGAAGCGTGGGGCCCGCACTTCCATTTCCATCCGGCGCTCCCGATCTCGGCGATGCAAGCCGGTGCCGACATGTGCATCAACTCGACGCACAAGATGCTCGGCTCGCTCTCGCAGACGGCGATGCTCCACGTGCAGGGGAACCGGGTGAAGCTCGACCGCCTCAAAGCGGTCTACAAGCTGTTTCTCTCGACGTCGCCGAACCTCGTGCTCGTCGCCTCTCTCGACGTCGCGCGGCGCCAGATGGCGCTCGACGGACCGGCGCTGCTCTCGCGGACGATCGAGATCGCCAACGACGCGCGCCGGCGGCTCAACGAGATCCCGCGCGTCTACTGCTTCGGCGAAGAGCTCGAAGGTCGCCCCGGCGTGTTCGACATCGACCCGACCAAGATCACGGTCACGGTGAAGAACCTCGGCTACACCGGCTACGAGGCCGAAGAGATTCTGCGCCGCCGCTACAACGTCCAAGTCGAGCTCGCCGACCTCTTCAACGTCGTCGCGCTCTACACGATCGGGACCACGACCGAAGCGTCGGAGATGCTCGTGCACGGCGTGCGCGAGCTCGCGCGCGAGGACCGCCCGGTCGACATCTTCTCGCCCTCAGGCGTGCTCGAGCGCCGCATGAGCACGGGAACCTACAAGCTCCCGTCGATCCCGCCGATTCGGCTCGCCCCGCGCGAAGCGTTCCTCGCCTCGACGGAGTTCGTGCCGTTCAAGCTTTCGGCCGGGCGCGTCTGCGCCGAGGTGATCACGCCGTACCCGCCGGGGATTCCGGTGCTTTCGCCCGGCGAAGAGATCACCGCGGAGATCATCGACTACCTGACCCTGGAGAAGAAGGCCGGCGTCAAGATGCAAGGCCCGTACGACGACGAGCTGAAGTTCATCCGCGTCGTGCGCTAGGCGCTCACCCGAACGGGTGATGCGGCCGGCGCTCCGGCGGCGTAGCATCGCGGCATGGCAATCGAAACGAGCGCGCTGGTCGTGCTCTCGAACGATATCGCGTCGGTGGTCGAGCGCGTCGCGCCGGGCGTCGTCGCAGTCGAGGCGCGCTCGCGAATCGGGTCGAGCGGGTTCTTCGTCCGGCCGGGCTTGATCCTCACCGCCGATCACGCGCTCGAGAGCGACGAGGTCGAAATCGTCGGCGCCGACGGGAAGGCGCGCGGCGCGACGATCGCCGGCCGCGACCCCTCGACCGATCTGGCGCTGCTGCGCGCGGACGGCGGCGTGCCGCTCGATCTCGCCGGCGCCGACGCGCCGCGCGTCGGCGCGCTCGCGCTCGCGGTCGCGCGCGACGACGACGGCGACCTCGCCGCATCGATGGGCGTGATCAGCGCGGTCGGCGGAGCGTGGCGAACCTGGCAGGGCGGCGAGATCGACCGCTTCGTCCGGCCCGATCTCTCGCTGTATCCGCGGTTCTCCGGCAGCCCGCTGGTCGACGCGTCCGGCCGCGTGCTCGGGATGAACACCGGCGGCCTGTCGCGCCGGCAGACGCTCACGGTGCCGGCGGCGACGATCCGGCGGATCGTCGAGACGCTGCTCGCGCGCGGCGGGCGGATTCCGCGCGGCTACCTCGGCGTCGCGCTGCACGGCGTCGAAGGCGGCGCGATCGTGCTCGGGATCGAACCGGAGAGCCCGGCGGCGCGCGGCG
>DASWSC010000101.1:0-22656 GCA_036402855.1 Candidatus Elarobacter sp.
GCCGCCGTTGATCTGGCCGTCGACGTGCCCGCCGTCGAGGACGGTGCAGGTGCCGAAGACGGTGATGCAGTCGCCGTGAACGGTCCCCGCGATCGTCGCGTCGCCGAAGATCACGTCGACGTCGCCGTCGATCGTCTCGCCCGGTCCGACGCTCACGTCGTTGAAGACTTGGATGCGGTCGTGACCGTAGCCGCGGGCCTCCGCGGGCGTCGCGGACGCGAACCCGATCAGCGCGAGGAGCGTGACGAGGAGCGGGAGGAGCCGCAGCCTCACGAGCGGAGGCGCCCCGCCAGCCGCGGCCGCACCACGGCGAAGCCGACGACCAGCGCGAGCACCACCGCGACATCGAGCGCGACCGCGGCGCCGAGGATCGTTCCGAACGAGCCGACGTCGCCGAACAGCCGCGCCGCGCCGTGTCCGACCGCGCCGAACGGGCGCAGCACGAGCGCGCTCGCGTCGAGCGCGCTGTCGCCGACGGCGAGCATCGCCCCCGGGGCGAGCAGGAAGCCCGCGCCGACCATCAGCCAGGCGGCGAGGAGATAGGAGACGAGATACGCCGGCAGCGGTGCGCGCGAGACGTGGGGCCGCGGCATCGTCCGCACGTCGGCCATCGTCGCGAACGTGAAGTTCGCCGGGAGCTCGATCGCGCGCGGCGCGGCGAGCAGCGCATCGACGACGCGGAGCTCTTCGAGGACGCCTTTGCAGCGGCCGCAGCCGCTCAGGTGCCCGAGGAGCCGCGCGCGCTGCGCGGGGATCAGCGTGCCGTCGAGGTAGCCCTCGAAGAGCGCTTCAGACGAGTTGCAGGTCACCGAATGCCCCGAGAACCCGGAACGTCCGGGTTGCGCAGTTTCCCTCCGCCACCGTCTCACGTTCACGCAGCTTGTGCGCCAGTGCGAGCTTGCCGCGGTGGATCAGCGTCTTCACGTTGCCCAGCGACAGGCCCATCGTGGAAGCGATGGTCTGGTAGTCCATGTTGTCGTAGAAACGAAGCGACAGCACCGTGCGGGTCCGCTCGGGCAGCTCCGCGAGCGCCGCCCGGACTTCGGCCTCGGCTTCGGCGCGCAGGACGCCGCCGGCCGGATCGGCCTCGCGCGACGGATCGGCGACCGTGTTCTCCAGCGTCTGTTCCTCGCCGAGCTCGGCCAGCGCCGGGCGGCGCTGCGAGCGGCCGAGGAACGTGCGCACGACGTTGCGCGCGATGTGGTACAGCCACGTCGAGAAGCGGCCGAGGTCGGGGTTGAACGTGCCGAGGTGCGCATAGGCGCGGAGGAACGTCTCCTGCGCCAGGTCGGCGACGTCCGACGGTTGACGAACGCTCGCTCCGATGAAGGAGGCGATCCCGCGCTTGTACCGTTCGACCAACTGGCCGAAGGCATCGCGATCGCCGTCGAGCACGGCTCGAACGAGCGCTTCGTCGGAGACGTCGGGGATCGACTGTACAGCCATCCTACCGGTAGAGTACCGCGCGAGGGGCCGGAAGTTTCCGCTCCGGAGGGGATCGCTCGCGGCCCGGCCGAACACGGCCGCCCGCATGCGCAATCGCTGGGTGGTGACGGGTGGGCTCGGTTTCATCGGCTCGGCGTTCGTGCGGCTCGTCCTCGCCGAGCGCGCCGACGTCGCGATCACCGTCCTCGACGCGATGACCTACGCCGGAAACCCGGCCAACCTCGCCGCCGTCGCCGGCGATCCGCGCTACCGCTTCGTCCGCGGGGACATCGCCGACGCCGCCGCGGTCGACGAGGCGATCGGCGACGGCTGCGAGGCGATCGTGAACTTCGCCGCGGAGAGCCACGTCGACCGCTCGATCCTCGACCCCGAGACGTTCATCCGCACCGACGTGATGGGGACGCACGTGCTGCTGGAGGCGGTCCGCCGGCACGAGATCGGGCGCTTTCTCCAGGTCTCGACGGACGAGGTCTACGGCGACGTCGAGGCGGGCGCGTCCGTCGAGAGCGACCCGATCCGCCCGCGCAGCCCGTACGCGGCCTCGAAAGCCGGCGGGGACCTGCAGGTCCTCGCCTACCATCACACCTACGGGACGCCCGTCCTCATCACGCGCGGCTCGAACACCTACGGCCCGTACCAGTATCCGGAGAAACTGATCCCGCTCTTCGTGACCAACCTGCTCGACCGCGAGACCGTCCCGGTCTACGGCGACGGGCTGCAGGTTCGCGACTGGCTGTACGTCGACGACCATGCCCGCGGGATCGCGCACGTCCTCGACCGCGGCGTGCCGGGCGAGACCTACAACCTGGGCGGCGGGAACAGCCGCACCAACCTCGAGATCACCCGGCTGCTCCTGGAGCTGACCGGCAGCGCGTACGAGAGCAGCGTGCGCCACGTCAAGGATCGCGCCGGCCACGACCGCCGGTATGCCCTCGACAGCGAAAAAGCCCGGAGACTCGGTTGGGCGCCGCGAACGGAGTTCGCCGCGGGGCTGGCGCAGACGGTGGCCTGGTACCGCGAGCACGAGTCGTGGTGGCGCCCGCTCAAGTCGGGCGAGTTCCGGGAGTACTTCCGCCGCCAGTACGCCTCGCGGTGAGGGCACAGCAATGAAAGGGATCATCCTCGCGGGCGGCTTGGGGACGCGGCTCCGGCCGCTGACGAAGGTCACCAACAAGCACCTGCTCCCGGTCTACGACCGGCCGATGATCTATTATCCGCTCCAGACGCTGTGCGACGCGGGGATCCGCGAGATCATGATCGTCACGGGCGGGAACAACGCCGGCGACTTCCTGCGCCTGCTCGGCAACGGCCGCGACTTCGGCCTCCCGCACATCGCGTACACCTATCAGGACGGCGAAGGCGGGATCGCCGACGCGCTCAAGCTGTGCGAGCACTTCGCCGCGGGCGATCAAGTCGTCGTGATCCTCGGCGACAACATCGTGCAGAACAGCATCTCGCCGCACGTCGAGCGCTTCCGCGGACAGCGCTCCGGCTGCCGGCTCCTCCTCAAGGAGGTCGACGACCCCGAGCGCTTCGGCGTCGCCGAGTTCGCCGGCGACCGCATCGCCGGGATCGAGGAGAAGCCGCACGTCCCGAAGAGCCGCTACGCGGTGACCGGGATCTACATGTACGACAACCGCGTCTTCGACTACGCGCGCGACCTCAAGCCGTCGGCGCGCGGCGAGCTCGAGATCACCGACGTGAACAACGCCTACATCGCGGCCGGCGACTGCTACTACGACGTGCTGGACGGCTGGTGGACCGACGCCGGGCAGTTCGAGTCGCTGTACCGCGCGGCGCAGCTCGTCGCCGACGAGCGGATGAAGAAGGCGCTCGCGCCGACGTGAGCGCGCAGCGCATCGCGATCGTCGGCGCCTCCGGACAGCTCGGTTCGGCGCTGCGGGCGGAGCTCGCCGGGCGCGAGGTGATCGCACCGCCGCATGCCGAGCTGCCGTTCGAGGATGCGGGCGCCGTCGAACGGTTTCTCGACGAGCGGCGCCCCGACGTGCTGATCAACTGCTCGGCGTTCCACAACGTCGACCTGTGCGAACGGGAGCCGGACCGGGCCTTCGCGCTGAACGCGCTGGCGGTCGACGCCGCGGCCCGAGGCTGCGCCGCGCGCGGCGTCGCCTTCGCGACCGTGAGCAGCGACTACGTGTTCGAAGGGAGCCTCGGACGGCCGTACCGCGAGGACGACGCGGTGGGACCGCTGACCGCGTACGGTGCGTCGAAGGCCGCCGGCGAGTTTCTCACGCGCCGTCACGGACCGCGTCATCTGATCGTCCGAACGAGCGGCGTCTTCGGGACGAGCGGGACGTCGAACAAGGGCTACACGCTGATCGAGCGCGTGCTGGGACAGGCCGAGCGCGGCGAGCCGACGCGGATGGTCGCCGACATGGTCTTCTCGCCGTCGTACGCTCCGCACGTCGCGCGCGCGATGCGCGCGCTGCTCGAGCGCGAGGCGTACGGGACGCATCACCTGACGAACCGTGGCGCGTGCTCGTGGTACGAGTTCGTCCGCACCGCGTTCGAGAAAGCCGGGCTCGGCGGTGCGCCGCTCGAGCCGGTCTCGTACGCCGCGCTCGGAAACCCGACGCGCCGTCCGCCGTACTCGCCGCTCGAGAACACGACCCTTGCCGCGCTCGGGATGGCGCCGCTTCCGGCCTGGACCGACGCGCTCGACGAGTTCCTCGCCGCGCGCCGCCGGCGGCTCGCCGCCGTTCCGACCTAGTGCGCGTCCTCGTCACCGGCGGCGGCGGCTACATCGGGCTCGAGCTCTGCCGTCAGCTCCTCGAAGCGGGCGCGGAGGTCCGCGTCCTCGACCGTTTCTTCTTCGGCGACGGCCCGCTCCGCGGGCTGGCGGAAGCGTCGGGCGGCCGGCTGACGTGGGTCGCCGGCGACGTGCGCGAGGTCGACGAACGATGGCTCGACGGCGTCGACGGTGTTTCGCACCTGGCCGGACTCTCGAACGATCCGACGGCCGAGTACAATCCCTCCGCGAACTGGGAGATGAACGCGGTGGCGACCGAGCGACTCGGCGCCGTCTGCCGCGAACGCGGAATCGCGCGCTTCGTGTTCGGCTCATCGGCGTCGCTGTACGACGGAATCGGACCGGGGATGTTCGACGAGCAAACCCCGGTGCGGCCCCGCGGCGCCTATTCGCTCTCGAAGAAATACGGCGAGGACGCCTTGCTGAAGCTCGCCGGCGACGGCTTCGCGCCGACGATCCTGCGGCAGGGGACGGTCTACGGCTGGTCGCCGCGGATGCGCTTCGATCTGGTGGTGAACACGTTCCTCAAAGACGCCGTGACGGTCGGAAAGCTGTACCTGCACGGCGGCGGGTGGCAATGGCGCCCCCTGGTCGACGTCAGCGACGTCGCGCGCGCGCACGTCCTCGCGCTGAACGCGCCGCTCGAGCAGGTCGGCGGCGAGATCTTCAACGTGATGCAGGAGAACTACCAAGTGCGCCAGCTCGCGATGCTGGTCGCCGGATCGCTCTCGCTGCGCGGGCGCCACGTGACGCTCGAGGAGGCGCCGCTCCCCAAGCTCGTCCGTGACTACCGCATGTCGAACCTCAAGCTGACGCAGCGCTGCGGCTTCACGCCGGCCGTCACCGTGCTCGAGTCGATCGACGCCATGCTGCAGAAGCTCCCGCTCGACGACGTCGGCTGGCTCGCGAACCCGCGCTGGTACAACATCGCGTGGATGAGCGTCCTCGAAGAGGTCCACGCCGCTCAGCGCGAGTTCGACTCCATCTACTAGAGCCCGGTGCCGGCGGCGGCACGCGCGGCGGCTTCGGCGCAGCGCTCGCGAAACTTCGCGAGACGCGCCTCGAACGCCGGGATCGCCTCGATCCGCCGGTCGAGCTCCGCGTTCGTCGCCTCGTAGAGCGCCAGATCGGCCCGGTTCGCGACCCGAAGCTCGTCGAGCAGCGACGCGCTGCAGCGCGCCTCGATCGCGCCGAGCTTCTGCTCGAGCGGCTGCCGCGGATCGCGCGTGACGTTGTGGGCGACGTAGTGCAGTTGCAGGTTGGGAAGGCCCGGGCGCAGATAGTACTCGGCCGCGCAGAGGCTCTCGTCGAGCCGCTCGACGACGGCGACGACGACCGCGCGGCGAACCGTCTCGATCGCGCGCCGCAGGTCCTCGCCGCCGGCCGGGCGCAAGACGCGCTCGCTCCCCAGCGCGATGGTCTGGACGCTCTGCGTATAGTTCGGGAAGCGGTCGAGCGCGATCCGCAGGAACCCGCCGAGCTCGAAGCGTCCGGCGAGCGTCGAAAGCTCGTCGCCGTGCGGCGCGAGCCGGAAGTACATGTAGAGTGATTCGAGCCGGTCGATCGGGTGCCGGATCGGACAGATGTCGATGAATGCGAACCCGCGGACCCGGGGCACCGGGAACACGAAATGATGGCTGCTGACCGCGCTGAGCTCCGGGTTCCGCCGAAGCAGGGCGACCAGCTCTTCGGGGAAGATGCGGCCGTCGACGTCGTCGCGGTGGACTTCGCTGAAACCGCCGGCGAACTCGCGCTCCAGCACCGCGGCGATCGTCGTCCCCGCGTTCTTCATCAGGTGATAGTGGAGCACCACCGTACGGTACTCCACCGGCTCGAGAAGGAGGTTGGCGCTCATCGCCGCCCGGACGCCATCAGCGCGGCTTCGCGCCGCGGAAAAGCTTTCCATCGCCGCCGAGTGCCGGCAGGAAGGCGACCTTGTGCAGGGCGTCACGCAGCCGCATCCGGCGCACGTCGTTGGCCGCCTCGAAGGCGAGCTGCAGCCGCGTCGTCAGCTTCAGCCGTGCGATCCGCGCGGCGCCGCTCCACCCGCGCTCGGCGGCGCGAGCCGCGATGAGATCGAATACCGCGGCCTCTTCGCGAAACCGGAACAGCGTGCGGTTGACCTGGGCCGTGCTCTGACCCGCATGCCGCCGGTACTCGTACGCGCGGCGCTTCGTGCCGACGATCGTCCCGCCGGCGAACAGGATGCGCGTCCAGTACTCGAGGTCGGCCGCCTGGTAGAGATCTTCCGGCCAGCGCTGCTCGCCGAGCTGCGAGAGCCGGAAACAGACGGTCGGCCCCATGATGAAGTTGCCGCGCGAGAGCGCGGTCACGCCGGCCTCGCCGCGAAGGACGACGACGTCGCCGCGCCCGCGAACGAGAAACCGCTTGACGAAGTCGACGAACGAGAACGCGTCGCGGCCGCGGGCGTCGATGATCGTCGCGCCGCAGTAGTAGGCGGACGCCGCGGGATACGCATCGGCCAGCGCGCGGATCTCGGCGACGTACGACGGGCTGATGCGATCGTCCGCGTGCAGCAGCGTCACGAGGTCGGTCGTGGCGCAGCCCATCGCGCGATTGAAGCTCGCGCAGATCGGAACGTGCTCGCCGAACGCGCGAAAGCGGAACCGGCCGTCGTTCAGCTCGCCGACCATCGTGCGCGCCGCTTCGCGCACGGCCGCCTCGCGCGTGTTGTCGGCGACGACGACGTTCCAGCCTGCGCCGGTGAGCGCTCGCGCGCTCTCGAGCGTCTCGCGCAGATACGGCAGCCCGTCGACGAAGGGGACGGCGATCGTGATCGGTTCGGGGGTCACGAGGTGCGTGCCGGCGCGGCGAGGCGCGCCACCTCGTCGCTCAGCCCGTCGTCGAACGCGACCTGCGGTGCCCACCCGAGCGCACGCAGCGTCGCCGGCTCGGCGATCTGCGCCGTGGGCTCGCTCGAGGGTCGCGTCCGCTTGCCGAACTGCACCAGCTCGCGCCCGCCGGTTCGGGCCGCGACCGCTTCGATGACGTCACGGACCGGGCGGCCGACGCCGGAACCGATGTTCGCCACGCCGTGATGCTCGCTTCGGAGCAGAAGCGCGAGTCCCGACGCGACGTCGCGAACGTGGATGAAGTCGCGCACCTGCAGTCCGTCGGTCGTCTCGAACGTCCGCCCCGCGACCAGCGCGGCCGCGATCTGCGGGATCAGCCGGACGGGAGGCTCACCGGCGCCGAACACGAGGAACGGACGCGCCCACGTCACCTGGAGCCCGGCGTCCGAGCCGTAGGCGAGCGCGAGCGATCCGAACGACCACTTCGCCGCCGCATAGAGCGTCGCGGGCCGTGCCGGTTCGTCCTCGCCGCAGGTTCCTTCGAACGTCCCGTACTCCGCATACGTGCCGGCGCCGACGAAGCGGCGGCCGCCGCTGCGCGCGAACGCGGCGAGGAGACCGATGCTCGCGGCGGTCCAGTCGAGGTTCCGGGCGGACGTCTTGTGGTCGAGCAACCCCGTGCACCACGCGAGGTGGAGCAGGTGCGTCGGGCGGCTCGCCGCGCAGACGCGCTCGCTGGAGCGCTCGTCGCCGGGATCCCAGGGATGCGCGATCGTCCCGTCCGGTCCGCGCGTACCGGGCCGCACCGCGGCGTGGACCTCGCAACCGGAGCGGAGCAGTTCTCGCACGGCTTCGCGACCGATGAAACCGGTCGCGCCCGTCACGAGAACGCGGGACACGGTCAGGTGCGGCCGCGTGTCCACGCGGAGGGGTAGTGCAGCGCCGGATCGCGATGATGCAGCAGCTTCGGGCTCACGTCGGGGACGATGCGGAAGATCGGATCGTCGAGGACCGTCTCGTCTTTCACCGCCAGCATGTTGAACCCGTGCGGCGGGCCCTCGAGGTACGCCGAGTCGGGCGGGACGAGCTCGACCGGAAGGCCGGGCATCGCGACGTGCGACTGGAAATCGCGAACGGCGAAGAGCCGGTAGCCGCAGCGCTCGAGGTAGCGCGCGATCGGCGTCGATCGCAGCCCCTCCGACCAGTCGACGTACGAACGGTGGATCTCGAACACGACGTTCGGCGCGTCGTCGCGCTGGAGGAGCCGGCGCGCCCCTTCCAGCGCGGGGAGCTCGCTGCCCTCGATGTCGAGCATGATGAGCCCCACGTCGGTGACGCCGTTGCGCGAGCAGTACGAGTCGATCGTCGTGACGGCGATCTCGCCCTCCGTTGCGAGCTCGGTGTGCGCGAGCTCGTCCGAACCGGAGAACGTCAGGCGCGCGCGCTCGTCGTTCCACAGCCCGAGCGGGACCGGCCGGATGTTGCTCAGTCCGTTCCGCGCCGCGTTTTCGACCAGCATCCGGAGCTGACGCCCGTTCGGCTCGAAGGCGTGCACGACGCCGCCCGACGGCGCGATCGCTGAGGCGATCAACACCGCGTGGTCGCCGGAGTACGCGCCGCCGATGATGACGTTGCGCGCGCCTGCGGCGAGATGGAGGAGCAGCTTCGTCGTCTGCGGTTCGAAGACGTGATCCGGCACCTCTTCGGCGCGCATCACGAGATCGCGCGCGATCTGCCCGCTGTAGAGCGCGGTGAACGCGACCCCGTTCGCGAGCGTGACGTCGACCCGCTCGACCGCCGAATGCAGGACGTCGACGATCGGTCCGGTGATCTCGGTGCGGACGTTGAGTCCCGGTCGTGCGAGCAGCGGCTCGACGTCGCGCAATGCGGCGGTGAGGCGCGCGCGCGCTTCCGGGGAGGCGCCCACGGCTCGGAGGGCGCGAATGACGGCGGTGTCTTCGACGGTCACGGTCGCCGCCTGCCGTACTTGGGCGCGTTGGCCCGGTCCTTCATGCGACGTCAGACGGAAGGGACGTCGCCGGAGCCCGTCGATTCCCCAAGCGGTGAAGGTTGTCATCCTGGCGGGCGGGCTCGGGACCCGCATGGGCGACGAAACCCTCCTCAGGCCGAAGCCCCTGATCGAGATCGGCGGGCACCCGATTCTGTGGCACATCATGAACATCTACGCCGCGTTCGGGTTCGAGGAATTCGTCGTCGCGCTTGGCTACCGCGGCGACCTGATCAAGGATTATTTCATCAATTTCGAAGCTCGGAACAGCGACTTCACCATCGATCTCGGGACCGGGCGCATCGACGTTCTGCAGCGCAGGCACCCGCGGTGGAAGGTGCACCTGATCGATACGGGCCTCGAGACGCAGACGGGCGGACGGCTTCTTCGGCTGCGCGACGTCATTGGCGACGAGCGCTTCATGCTGACGTACGGCGACGGTCTGGCGCGGATCGACGTTCGCGCGCTGGTCGCGTGGCACGAGCGCAACGAGGCGCGCGCGACGCTCACAGCGGTTCGCCCCCCGGCGCGGTTCGGCAACATTCGCCTGGCCGACGACGGCGCGCGCATCGAGAACTTCGTCGAGAAGCCGCAGACCGACGCCGGCTGGATCAACGGCGGTTTTTTCGTGTTCGAGCCGGCGATCTTCGACTACATCGACGGCGACACGACGCCGCTGGAGCGCGAACCGCTCGAACGTCTCGCCGCCGACGGCGGGCTGTTCGCGCTTCGCCATGACGGGTTTTGGCAGCCGATGGACACCGCGCGCGAACGCCGGCTGCTCGAGGATCTCTGGGAGAGCGGGCGAGCGCCGTGGAAGGTCTGGTCGGACGCCTCGGCTGCCGTCCCGGCCGGCTGAGTGCCGCCGCGGTCCGACCTCATGCTGCTTCGTTCGTTCGACTTTCGGCACAACGCCATCGGCTTTTTGCGCTTGGCCTTCGCTGCGCTCGTCGTCGTCTCGCATGCCTATCCGCTCGGAGGGTTCGGCGACGACCCGGTGAGCCGTTGGAGCGGCGGACACGAAGATCTCGGGAACCTCGCGGTCGCGGGGTTCTTCGTGCTCAGCGGCTTCCTCATCACGCGCAGCGCGGAGCGGTCCCGCACGATTCCGCGCTTCCTTTGGCATCGTTTTCTGCGGATCTTTCCGGCGTTCTGGACGTGCCTGGTGGTGACGGTCGTCGTGCTCGCGCCCGCCGCGGCGCTGCTCGAAGGCCGGTCGCTCGCGGGATATCTCGCCGCCGAGCCCGACGCCCCGCTCCGCTATCTCGCCGTCAACGCCGACCTCACGATGCGGCAGTACGGGATCGGCGGGCTGCTCGACCGCGTACCGTATCCGCGCGCGTTCGACGGCTCGCTGTGGACGCTTCGCTTCGAGTTCGGCTGCTATGCGGCGATCGCGGCGCTCGCCGCGCTTCAGGTGCTCCGCCGCCGGCGCTCGCTGCTTGCGGCGCTCACGGCGGTGCTCTTCGCCGTGTACGCGGTGCCGGTCGCGATCGCAGGGTTGACCAGCGCTCGTTTCCCGCTCGACGTGATCGCCCAGGGCAACAACCGGCTGGTCTGCGAGCTGATCGTCTACTTCTTCCTCGGGGGGTGCGCGTATGCGTACCGTGACCGCATCCCGCTGACGCGGAGCGCGGGGATCGCCGGGCTGCTGATCGGAATCGTCGCCTTGCATTCGCCGTTCTACGGCGTCTTCTCGACGCTCGGCTTCACCGCGGCGACGTTGTGGCTCGCCGCCGAGCTTCCGCTGCGCGACGTCGACCGGCGCATCGATCTCTCGTACGGGCTCTATATCTACGCGTTCCCGCTCCAGCAGCTCTGCGTCCTCGCCGGGCTCGCGCGCATGGGGTTGGCCGTGTACGTCGCCGTCCCGCTGCTCGGCGCGCTCACGATGGCGTGCGGGAGCTGGTTCGCGGTGGAGCGGCCGGCGCTCTCGCTGAAGGAGGCGACACCGTTCGCGCTGCGCTGGCTGCTCGAGCCGCGGGGGGCGCGCTCGTGACGTGGGCGGGACGGCGCGTCCTCGTCACCGGCCATACCGGATTCAAAGGAGCGTGGCTGTCGTGGTGGCTCGCGCGGGAAGGCGCATCCGTCGCCGGTTACGCGCTGCCGCCGCGCGCGAACGCTCCCAGCCTGTTCGCGGCGCTGCGGCTCGACGAGTGCGTCGACTCCACGCTGGGCGACGTGCGCGATCCGGCCGCGCTGGCGGCGCTGGTGGCGCGGTTCCGTCCCGAGGCCGTCTTCCACCTCGCGGCGCAGGCGCTCGTGCGCGTCTCGTTTCTCGATCCGCACGAGACGTTCGAGACGAACGTGATGGGGACGGTCAACCTGCTCGAAGCGGTCCGCGCGTCCGACTCCGTGCGCGCCGTCGTCGTGGTGACGTCCGACAAGTGCTACGCCCCGCCGCCGGCCGCCGGCGGCTATCGGGAAGACGATCCGCTCGGCGGGGACGACCCCTACAGCGCGAGCAAAGCGGCGCAGGAGATCGTCGCGGCGTCGTATCGCGCGTCGTTCTTCGGCGGCGGTCCGCTGCTCGCAACGGTTCGCGCCGGGAACGTGATCGGCGGCGGCGACTGGTCGCCGGACCGCCTGATCCCCGACATCATCGCGGCGCTGCTCGCCGGCGTCCCGGTCTCGCTCCGGCGGCCGGAGGCCGTGCGGCCGTGGCAGCACGTGCTCGAGCCGCTGCACGCGTACCGGCAGGTCGCGTCACGCCTGCTCGAGGGCGACGCGGCGGTCGCGACGTGTTACAACGTCGGTCCCGGGAAGAGCGATCAGCGCCCCGTCGCCGACGTCGTCGACCGGATGTATCGCGCCTGGGGACGCGAGCCGGCATCGCGGCCCGAGGCGGAGGCGGATCTGCGTGAAGCGGGCGTGCTGACCCTGAATACCGCGAAGGCGGCGCGCGAGCTCGGGATCGTCCCGCGCTTTGGACTGGAAGAGGCGTGCGCGCGAACGGCCGCGTGGTATCGCGCCTGGTCGCAAGGCGCCGGCGGGCGCGCGCTCTGTGACGCCGACATCGACGCGTTCGAGGCGCCGCGATGAGCGCCCTGATCTGCCGCGGCTGCGGCGCGCGCGTGACGGAGTCGCTGGTCGACCTCGGCGTGCAGCCGCTCTCGAACGCCTACGTCCCGCGCGACGGCGGCACGCGCGGCGAACCGTTCTACCCGCTCCACCCGATGGTGTGCGAGCGCTGCTACTTCGTGCAGCTCGGCGTCTTCGAGCAGCCCGAGAACATCTTCGGCGACTACGCGTACTTCTCGTCGTACTCCACGTCGTGGCTCGAGCACTGCGAGGCGCACGTCGCGCGCTCCGTGGAGCGCCGCGGTCTCGGGCCGAGCTCGTTCGTCGTCGAGGTCGCGAGCAACGACGGCTATCTGCTCTCGTCGTTCGTCCGGCGCGGCATCCCCGTGCTCGGCGTCGAGCCCGCCGCGAACGTCGCCGGCGAAGCGCGCCGCCGAGGCGTCCCGACGCGCACCGCATTCTTCGGCGCCGAGGAAGGCGCACGGATCGCCGCGGAGCACGGCCGCGCCGACATGATGCTCGCCAACAACGTCCTCGCGCACGTCCCGGAGATCCACGACTTCGTGGAAGGGTTCCGGCGCGTGCTGGCGCCGGAAGGGGTCGCGACGTTCGAGTTCCCGCACCTCGTCCCGCTGCTCGAGGAGACGCAGTTCGATACGATCTACCACGAGCATTTCAGCTACCTGTCGCTGCTCGCGGTCGAGCCGGTCTTCGCCGCGCACGATCTCGCGGTCGTCGACGTGGAGCAGCTTCCCACGCACGGCGGCTCGCTGCGGCTGTGGGTCGCCCATGCCGCTTCGCGACACGTCGAGTCGCCCGCGGTCGCGGCGCTGCGCGCGTTCGAGCTGCAGCACGGGCTGCGCGACATCTCGACGTACCGCGCCTTCGCGCCGCGGGTGCGCGCGATCAAGCGCGATTTGCTGCGCTTCCTGCTCGACGCGGCGGAGAGCGGCCGGCGCGTTGCGGCGTACGGTGCCGCAGCGAAGGGGAACACGCTGCTCAACTACTGCGGGATTCGAGGCGACCTCATCGAGTTCGTCGTCGATCGCAACCCGCACAAGCAAGGGACGCTGCTGCCCGGCAGCCGGCTCCCGGTCGAGCCGGTCGAGCGGCTTCACGAGACCCGGCCGGACTTCGTCCTGATCCTCCCGTGGAACCTCACCGCCGAGATCACCGGTCAGATCGCGGAGGTGCGCGACTGGGGCGGTCGCTTCGTCGTCGCTGTACCCGGGCTGACCCTCGATCCGTGACCGTCGTACCGAGCTCGATCGACGGGTTGTACGTCGTGTCCTATGCGGTTCACGAAGACGAGCGCGGCAGCTTCGCGCGCGTCTTCGACCGGGACGTCTTTCTTGCGCACGGCCTGTGCGCCGGCTTCCCGCACCACGGCTTCGCGACGAACCGGCGGCGCGGGGTCGTCCGCGGGCTGCACTATCAGACGGCCCCGTTCGCGGAGACGAAGCTCGTGCACGTCGTCGGCGGACGCGTGTGGGACGTCATCGCCGACGTGCGCCGCACGTCGCCGACCTACGGCCGGTGGGAGGCGTTCGAGCTCGACGAGAACCGCCCGCAGATGCTCTACGTCGCGGCCGGATTGGCGCACGGGTACCAGGTGCTCTCGGACGGTGCCAAGCTGCATTACCTGCTCTCCGCGCCGTACGCTCCCGACCACGCCGCCGGGGTGCACTGGCGCGATCCGCGGCTCGCCATCCCGTGGCCGCTCGACGACGTCCTGGTGGGGCCGCGCGATACCGCGCTCCCCACGCTCGAGGGCGCGCCCGAGCCGCTGTGATCGCCTGTGTGATACCGGCCTACCGCGCGGGCGAGAGCGTCTGCGCGGTCGTCGAGGACGTCCTGCGATACTGCGATCTGGTGGTGGTCGTCGACGATGCGTGCCCGCAGCACTCGGGCGATCGCGTCGAGCGGGCGTTCGAGGGCAACGACGCGGTGCGGGTGGTGCGCCACCAGACCAACGGCGGTGTGGGGCGCGCGATGAAGTCCGGGTTCGCCGAGTGCGTTCGGCTCGGGGCGTCGGTCGTCATCAAGATCGACGCCGACGGGCAGATGGACACGCGCTACATCCCGCGCTGCCTCGAGCTCTTCGAAGCCGACCCCGATCTGATCTACGTCAAGGGCAACCGCTTCGCGAGCACCGACGTCCTGCGGCGGATGCCGCGGCTGCGCCTGTTCGGCAACGCGGTCCTCTCGCTGCTCGTGAAGTTCAGCTCGGGATACTGGAACCTGCTCGATCCGACCAACGGCTTCATCGCGTTCAACGGCTTCGCGCTCGCCGAGATGGACCTGGAGCAGTTCGCCGACTCGTATTTCTTCGAGATCAGCGTCCTCTGCGCGCTCGGTCTCAAGAACGCGCACATCGCCGAGCTGGAGATGCACACGATCTACGGTGACGAGCACAGCTCGCTCTCGATCCGCAAAGTCGTGCTGGAGTTTCCTCCGAAGCTGTTCGCGCTGTTCATGCGGCGGATCTTGCTGCGCTACTTCGTCTTCGACGTCAACCTGGGGACGCTGTACCTCCTCTTCGGCGTGCTGCTCTCGGCGGGCGCGCTCGCGCTCGGGACGTACGAGTGGGTGCAGACCGCCCAGACGGGACGCGCGCGAACGGCCGGTACGATCATGCTGGTCGTGCTGCCGGCGCTGGTCGGGATCCAACTCTTCCTCAACGCGCTGCTCTACGACGTACAGTTCGCGCCGCGCTCGGAGCACGTGTTCTCGCTGCGGCGCCCGTTCCGGGCGGCCGCCGGCGTGCTCCGGCGGCGCTCCGAGCGCGAGACCGACGAGCGATGAGCGGGCAGCCCAGAGACGCGATCCTGGTCGTCGGGATGGGGCGCAGCGGGAGCTCGGCGCTGACGCGCGTGCTCTCGCTCTGCGGCGCCGCGCTTCCCCTCGACGTCATGGAACCGAATTACGGCAACCCGACCGGCTACTGGGAGCCGGCGCGGGCCGTGCAGATCAATGAGTCGTTTCTCCAGCAGAACGGTTCTTCGTGGTACGATGCCGACCCGCGCCGGCAGGCGATCGAGGCGGAAGAGCCGGAGCGCGAAGAGTTCGTTCGCCAGATCACCGATCTGCTGCTGCACGGCTTCGAGCCGAACGGGCCGCTCGTCGTCAAGGATCCGCGGATCTCGATCCTGCTCCCATACTGGCGCGAGGCGGCGGCCCGCTGCGGGATGCCGGTCAAGGTCGTTCACGTGTTTCGCGATCCCGCCGAGGTCGCGGCATCGCTCGTGCGCCGTGACCGCGTGACGACGTACTACGCGCTCTCGCTCTGGATCAAGCACAACCTGATCGCGGAGCGCGACGGCCGCGACTGCCCGCGCGTCTTCGTGCACTACGGGGATCTGCTGGCCGGATGGGAACGCGTGATCACCGGGTGCATCGCCCGGCTCGGCCTCGAGCTGGCCGTGACCGGAGCGACCCGGGATGCGGTGGGCGGCTTCTTGATCGCGCCCGCGAGCGCGACCGATGCGATGCCCGACCTTCCGCCGGGACCGGCCCGGCGCATCGCGGCCCGGACGATGGCGCTGCTCCTCGGCGCGCGCGACGACGCGCTCGACGAGGACGCGTTCGACGCCCTGCGCGCCGAGCAGGCCGGCGCAACGGTACCGCTCGGGATCGCCGTGTAGCGCCGAGATTTGACGCGAGTCGCCGGGAACTCGCAGCGCACCGTTCGAAGCCCGCCGACGGATATCGTCTGCGCGTATGCGACCGGGGGAAGATGTGCAGTTTACCGGAGAGCGGTACGTTCCCGAACCGAAGGGCCGGACCCACTACGAGAACCTTCACCGCTACTCGGTCGCGGCGCGCCTGGCTGCGGGGAAGCGCGTGCTGGACCTCGCCTCCGGGGAAGGATACGGCGCCGCGCTGCTCTGCCGCACCGCGGCCGACGTCGTCGGGATCGACTCGGACGAAGCCTGTATCAGCCACGCGCGCTCGGCGCACTACCACCCGAACCTCCGCTTCGTCCAGGGCGAGGCGACCAACGTTCCGCTGAAGGACGAGTCGATCGACCTCATCACTTCGTTCGAGACGATGCAGCGGCTCTGGGATCAGGAGGTGATGCTCGACGAGTTTCGGCGCGTCCTCGCGCCCGGCGGAATGGTGCTCCTGTCGACGCCGAACAAGCTGGTGTACTCCGACCGGTCCGGCATCCGAAATCCGTACCACGTCCGCGAGCTGTATTACGCCGACCTGCGCGACATGCTCGCGCGGCGCTTCCCCTTCGTTCGGATCTACGGGCAGCGCATCGTCGCATCGTCGGTGCTCCATCCGCTCGCAGGCAGCGAGGAGGGCACCGGCACGGCGCGCTGGTACGCCGGCGACGCCGGCGGCGTTCGCGAGGAGCTTCCCGAGCTGCCCCACCCGGTTCACTTCATCGCGGTGTGCGGCGACGACGCGCCCGAGGTCGAGATCGCATCGGCGTTCCTCGATCCGCACGACGATTTGCTGGACGACGTGCACCAGGAACTCCAAAGCCTGCGCGCGCGGGTATTCGGCGCGGCGCCGCTCGAAACGGCGAACGCCCCGGTCTTCGCGCAGCCGGTTGCGCGACGGGCGCTCGTCCCGGCGGCGCCGAGCGACACCGAGCCGGACGCGGTCCTCGGCCGCGATCCGCTGCTGCAGCTCGCCGACATGCGCGCCTGGTGCGAGAACCAGGTCGGGACGATGACCCGAGCGCACGCCGAAGCGCTCGATGCGCAGCAGGCGGATCACCAGTCGGCGCTCGCCGCGCTCACCGGCGAGCTCGCCCGGTACGAGTCCGAGCTCGCTCAACGGACCGCCGAGGTCGAGGAGCTGCGCGCGCGCTGCGAGCTGTTCGACGCGTTCAAGGATCAGGCTCGGCGCGACCTCGAGAACGTGCGCGAGCAGATGCTTCGCGAGCGTTCCGCGGCCGATCGAGCCGCGTCCGACGTACGGCAACGGGTCCTTCAGATGGACGATGAGCTCAGCGTGGCGCGGCGGGACGCGGCGGCGGAGCGGGAGCGCGCGGAACGCGCCGAAGACGAGCTGGCGCTGTTCGAACACGAGCTCACGGACGAACGCGAGCGGCGGCGGGTGAGTGAAGCGCGGCTCCGGGTGAGCGAAGCGCACCTCCGGGCCGCCCTCGATCGGGCGGAAGAGCGGAGTGAGGCACCGCGGCCCGGCCCGGCCGAGGCGGAGGCCCCGCCCGGCGACGAAGACGACGCTGCGAGCGCGCAAATCGCCGCAGAGCTGGAGCTGTTGCGCGCGGAGCTCGCCGAGCAGCAGCGCGCCGCCGCCGATCGGGAACTCGAGGACGCCCGGCAGATTCAGCAACTGCAAGGCCAGTCCGAGCTGCTCCACTCGGTGCTGAGCTCCCGGTCGTGGCGGCTCACCGAGCCGCTCCGGCGCGCCGGCTTGCGGTTCCGCAAGGGCCACTGATGATGCGCGACGACGAAGCGGCCGCGAAGACGATCCGCGCGCTGTTCGACGCCGACTGGTACCGCGACGAGGGCGCGCCGTTCACCGGCGACGCCTTCGAGCATTTTGTGGCGACCGGGTGGCGGACGGGGCGGAATCCGCACCCGCTGTTCGACGTCGAGTTCTACCTCGCACAGGCGGCGGACGATCTCGCGGCGGGATGCGATCCGCTGAGGCACTTCGTGACGACCGGCGCCGGGCTCGGGTTGTCTCCCCATCCGCTCTTCGACACGGCGTTCTACGAGCGCCGCTACGGCGAGCAGCTCGACGGCATCAACCCGCTCCTGCACTACCTGACCCGCGGTGCGGAGCAGAACCTCGATCCGCACCCGTGCTTCTCGACCGCATTCTACCGCGAGCATTCGCCCGATCTCCCGCAGCAGCTCAACCCGCTCGCGCACTACGCCGTGTTCGGCGGTCCGGAGCGCAACCGCCGGCCGCATCCCCAGTTCTCACCGGTGCTCTACGCGCAGCGGAAGCGGCTCGCGGAGGGCGAGAACCCGCTGGTGCACTTCGCGCGCCGGATTCGCGCCATGCGCACGACGGAGTACCCTGCGCCCGTCAGCCCCGAGGTCAGCGTCATCATGCTGAACCTCGGTCGCGCGCTGATGACGATCGAATCGATCGCGGAGCTGCTCGACGCGCACGGCGCGACGGGAGAGCTCGAGATCGTCGTCGTCGACAACGGCAGCGATCCACTCGACTTCGACCACCTCGCGCACCTGCTCCCGCGCACGGTGCGCATCGTGCGGCTCTCGGAGAACCGGTTTTTCGGCGAGGGGAACAACCTGGGCGTGGAGGCGTCGAGCGGACGCACCCTGCTGTTCTTGAACAACGACGCGTTCGTCGACCGCCGCACGATCCCGGGGCTGCTGCGGGTCCTCTCCGCGCACCCGGACGCCGGCGCGGTTGGGCCGCTCTTCATCTATCCCGACGGCAGGATCCAGGAAGCCGGCGGAACGGTCGCGCCGTGCGGGACGATCGTGCAGCGGGCCAAGTATCTCGAGGAACTTCCCGCCTGGCTGCAGGTGACCGAGCCGGTCGACTACGTCTCGGCCGCGTGCCTGATGATGCCGCGTTCGGTGTTCGACGAGCTCGGCGGCTTCGATCTCGCCTGGGAGCCGGCGTACTACGAGGACGTCGATCTCTGCCTGAAGCTCGACTTCATCGGCAAGCGCACGTACTTCTGTCCCGACGTCGTCGTCACGCACGTCGAGAACGCCACGTCGGGCGACAAGCGGTTCGGACTGCACAACGTCGTCGCCGTCAACCGCCAGAAGTTCATCTCGCGCTGGGGCGAGTATCTCGCCGCCGGCCGCGACCCGCGGTGCGCGACGGTCGCGCCGCCCCCGCGCCTCCGCGAGCCGATCGGAAAGCGCGGAAAGGCGGTCATCTACACGCCGTATGCGCTGAGTCCGGGAGGGGGCGAGCGCTTCGTCATGGCGGTCGCCTCGCAACTGAGCGAGGAATACGAGACCTACGTCCTCACGCCGGAACACTACAGCAGCTATCGCCTGCGCAGCCTGGCCGCGGAGCTCGACCTCGATCTCGCGGAAGTCCGGCTCGGTCACCGCGCCGCGCTCGCCGCGCACGGCGACTGTGACATCTTCGTCGCGCTCGGGAACGACGTGATGCCGCCGATTCGTCCGGTCGGCGGCCTGAAGCTCTACGTCTGCCAGTTCCCGTTTCCGATGAGCCCGCACCACCTCGCGGACGTCTATGGCAACCTCGAACGGTACGACCGCGTGCTGGTCTACTCGGATTTCGTCGCGCGCCATTTCGTCGCCCGCGCGGCGGCGCTCACGAACCGGGTCCCGCCGATCTCCGTGCTCTCTCCGCCGTGCCCGACGCTCGGCGGCGGCGAGGGCGTCCGCGACAGCGGCCGGATCCTCCACATCGGCCGGTTCACCGAGGCGGGTCACTGCAAGCGGCAGGACGTGCTCGTGCGCGCGTTCCGCCGGCTCGTCGACGAGAGCGGCCGCGACGACCTTCAACTGCACTTCGTCGGCGTCGTGCCGCCCGACGAAGGCTCGCGCGCCTACTACGAAAAGGTCCGCGATCTCGCTCGAGGATACCCGATCTCGATTCACCTCCATGCGCCCGCGCGCGTCCTCGACGAGCAGCTTCGCAGCGCCTCGTACTACTGGCACGCGACCGGTTTCGGAAACGACGAGCGCATCTACCCCGAGCGCCAGGAGCATTTCGGAATCGTCGTGGTCGAGGCGATGTCGGCCGGCGTCATCCCGTTGGTCTACGCGACCGGCGGTCCCTCGTCGATCGTCGCCGACGGCAAGAACGGCTTCCACTGGCGGACCGAAGACGATCTCGTGGAGCGCCAGCTCCAGCTCCTCGCCTCCGGCGGCTCGGAGCTCGAGACGATGCGGGCCGCGGCGCAGCGCACCGCGCACGACTACGACGAGTACGCGTTCCGCGTGCGGTTCCGGGAGATCGTCGAGAGCGCCTCGGTCCTCGCCTAGCCGGTGCGAAATGAAGAAGCGGCGGGCGCGAGCCCGCCGCTTCCTGGTCGACGACCGGAAGGACCCCTACTGGGTCGTGAGCAGGCCGGTGCGAGCGCCGTCGCCGCTGGCGTTGCCGTTGAGCCAGTTGTTGTTGCCGGTCAGAATCTGACCGCCGACGTCGGCCAAGAAACCGAAGCCGTTGTTGTACGCGAGCGACGATTGCGTCACCGACGTGATGGCGCTGTTGGTGGAGTGAACTCCGGCGCCTTGGTTGTTCGAGATGTTGGAGTCATGCAGGAACAGCTTCGCGGTCGCCGCGTCCGCGAGCGCACCGTTGTTGCCGTTGCCCGAGATCAAGGAGAGGTACACCGTCACGTCGCTGTTCGCGCTGGCCCAGACGCCCGGTCCGCCGTTGCGCATGATCGTCGACTTCGCGATGTTCACCCGGTTCACGCCGCCGCCCGTGGCGATCGTGTTGCTCTTGATGCCGCCCGCGGTGCAGTTCTCGAGGTTGACGTTGTAGAGCTGGACGTTCTGCTTGCCCGTCGCCTCGACGTCGACGCACTGCCCGGTGAAGTTCTCGACGTCGACGTTCTCCAGCGAGACCGAGTTACCGGCGGTCGAGGAGCTCGTGACGTTGACGCCGGTCGTTCCGGACTGGATCCCGTTGATGTCGAGATTGCGCAGCACCACGAAGTGGCACGTCGCGCTCGAGTTGCTGACGTTCACGCCGGGAGTACCGGAGACGAGGATCGAGGCGACTTGGCCGGCCTCTCCGCCGCCCCCGTCGATCTTGATCCCTTTGGTGATGGTGATCGCGCCGTAGCCGGCCGGATCGAGCGCGTCGATCTCGCCGCAGTCGGCCGTCTTGGAGATCGCGCCCGCGAAGGTCTTGCACGGCGCCGTGCGGCTGCACGGGTTGACATCGTCGCCGGTCCCCGAGACCCAGGTCCGGGACGCTTGCGCTTGTGCCTGCGACGTCAGCGCGACGAAGCAGATCGCGAACGCGAAGAACGCGAAAAAGAAGAAGTTTCGGTTCACTGAACACCCCTGTTCGGTTTGGTAAGCCAAGCCCGGACCGGGTCGATTCGCCAAGCGGACCGGGGGCCCTTGCGGCGCCCGTCACATTCTGCGCAAAGAAAAAGCGACGGGCGGAGAGCCCGTCGCTCGAGTCCCTGAGATGGCCCCGCTGTTACTGCGTGGTCAGCAGTCCGGTGCGAGCGCCGTCGCCGCTGGCGTTGCCGCTGAGCCAGTTGTTGTTGCCGGTGAGGAGCTGACCGCCGGCGTCGGCCAGGAAGCCGAATCCGTTGTTGAACGAGATGGACGACTGCGTCACCGAGGTGATCGCGCTGTTGGTGGAATGCACGCCGGCGACTTGGTTGTTGGTCATCGTCGACTCGTGGATGAAGAGCTTCGCTGTCGCCGCGTCGGCCAGTGCCCCTCCGTTGCCGTTCCCGGCGAGCATCGAGAGCGTGACGCTGACGTCGCTGTTTGCGCTGGCCCAGACGCCCGGTCCGCCGTTACGCATGATCGTCGACTTCATGATGCTGATGCGGTTGATGCCGCCGCCGGTCGCGACGGTGTTGCTCTTGATCCCGCCCCCATTGCAGTTCTCGAGGTTCGTGTTGTAGAGCTGCACGTTCTGCTTGTTCTGCGACTCGACGTCGACGCACTGGACGGTGAAGTTCTCGATGTCGACGTTCTCGAGCGAGAGCGAGTTGCCGGCGAGCGAGGTGTTCGTCACGATCACGCCGTTGAGTCCCGTCACGCTGGCGCTCCCGGCGCCGTTGATGTCGAGGTTGCGCAGCACCACGAAGTGGCAGTTCGCGCTGGAGTTGCTGACGATCACGCCGTTGGTGCCCGACGCGAGGATCGAGGCGACCATGCCGGCCTCCCCGCCGCCGCCGTCGATCTTGACGCCCTTGGTGATGGTCACCGTGCCGAAGCCGCCCGGATCGAGCGCGTCGATCTCACCGCAGTCGGCCGTCTTGGAGATCGCGCCCGGGAACGTCTTGCACGGCGCGGTGCGGCTGCACGGGTTCGCATCGTCACCGACGCCGGAGACCCAAGTGCGGGTCGCCTGCGCCTGCGCTTGCGAGGTAAGGGCGACGAAGCACATCGCGAACGCGAAGCACACGAAGTAGAGAAGGTTTCGTTTCATGGAAGGACCCCGAATGGACGCCAGGTAGCAATCCCGCCCCGGGCCGATTCGCCGAGCGAGGAGGGGAGCCTCCCGGCAGCCCTGCCTACCGCGGCCTCCGATCGTTCGTGAAACGCTCCACGGTGGCGTATGCGGCCGAACGTTTCCTCGGCGGAACGCCCTGCCGTCGCCCGGAAGCGAGAACCGACGCCATGCAGCTTCACATCGACGACGACGCGGTGGCGCGGGCGCGCCGGTTGGCGGGCGCGATCGCGGACCCGATCGAGGATTTCATCGCTCGCCACTCGACCGTCAGCGTCGAGCGATCGGTCGCGCGCCTGTGCGGGATCGACGGCGTCGACGCCGACGGCGTGCCGCTCCCGAACCGGCTCGTCGAGGCGATCCCGTCGCGGGAAAACGGCGTCGCCCGCGCCCTCGGCGCGGCGGTCGCGGAGAGCGGCCGGAGCCCGCGCGAGGTGGCGGAGTGGGTCGCGCGCGGCGAGCGGTTGCCCGATCCCGACCGCACCCCGGACGCCGCCGTC
>DASWSC010000102.1:0-4588 GCA_036402855.1 Candidatus Elarobacter sp.
GGGGTGGATCACGACCGTCCCGGCCCAGAGCTTCCGCGCGCCGGCGGTCGCGGTCGTGATCGCGGCGGCCCGGTTCATCCCGGCGGTCTGCGGGGTGTTCGGATCGACGTCGCAGCCGCGGACGACGCGCACGCCGTCGAACTTCCACCGTTCAGCTTCGCTCATTCCGCTGCGTTCGACGCGCGACCCGGCCACCCGTCTGGCACGGTAACGGCCTACCCTCGTCGTATGAGCGGGCAGATGGTGACGCGTGCGCTTGGTTGACGGCAGGGTCGTCTACGCAGCCTCCGACCTGAACGACTACCTCGCGTGTCCGCACCGGATCGCGCTGAACCGCCGTGCGCTCGTGCGCGGCGGGCTTCCGCTCGACGACGATGCGGCGCTGGCGATCATCGCGCGCAAGGGGCGCGAGCACGAGGCGCGCGAGCTCGAACGGATGGAAGCGAGCGGCGTCGCGGTCGTGCGGATCGACGAAGGCGACAACACCGCGCGCGACTTGCTGCGCGCCGTCGAGTCGACGCGCCGGGCGATGGCGAGCGGCGCGGAGGTCATCTACCAGGCGTCGTTCCTCGACGGCGTCTGGACGGGGCGCGCCGACTTCCTGCTGCGCGTCGACGTCCCGAGCGCGCTCGGCGGGTGGTCGTACGACGTCCAGGACACCAAGCTCGCGCTCCGCGAGAAACCGCAGTTCCTGATCCAGCTCTGCACGTACGCGCTGCTCGCCGCTTCGGTGCAGGGGACGCTTCCGCGCACCGTGCGCGCGCTGTTCGGCGACGGCACGAAGACGTCGTACGATCCGGCGCACTACGTTGCGTACATCCGCGCCGCGCAGCGCCGCTTTCTCACCGCCGTGGATGCGCTCGATCCCGAGGCGATCCCCGACCGCGTCCATGCGTGCGAGACGTGCGTCTGGAGCGCGACGTGCGAGGCGGAGCGGCGGCGCGTCGATCATCTCTCGCTGGTCGCCGGGATGCGCCGCGACCAGACGCAGCGGCTGGCGGCGCACGGCATCGCGACGCTGGAGCGGCTCGCGACCGCGGTGCCGGGCGACGCGCCGCCCGCGATGGCCGATAAGACGTTCACGACGCTGCGGCGCCAGGCGATGCTGCAGCTCCACCAGCGCACGACGGGCGCGCACCGGTACGAGCTGCTGCCGCCGCTCGGCGGGCACGGCTTCGGCGCGCTGCCGGAGCCGAACGAGGGCGACGTCTACTTCGACATGGAGGGCGATCCGCTCTACGAAGCGGGGAAGGGGCTCGAGTACCTCTTCGGCGCGTACGTGCCGAGCGACGGCGACGCGCCGTACCGCGAGTTCTGGGGTGAGACGCGCGCGCAGGAGAAGGCCGCATTCGAGGCGTTCGTCGACTGGCTCGTGCTGCACCGCGAGGCGCACCCGCACGCGCACGTCTACCACTACGCGGCGTACGAGAAGAGCGCGCTGCGGCGGCTCGCGATGCGTCACGGGACGCGCGAAGAGGCGGTCGATGACCTGCTGCGCGGCGAGGTGCTGGTCGATCTGTACGCGGTGGTGAAGGGCGCGCTCGCGCAGTCGCAAGAGGGCTACTCGATCAAGAAGCTCGAGGCGTTCTACGGGTTTCTACGTGACGCCGACGTGCGGCGGGGCGATCAGTCGATCGTCGCGTTCGAAGAGTATCTCGGCGATCGCGACGTCGCGCGCAAGCTCGACATCGTCCGCTACAACGAAGAAGACTGCATCTCGACGCAGCGGCTGCACCAGTGGCTGCTGCGGCTGCGCGACGAGGCCGGCGCGCTGTTCGAAGCCGAGATCGCGTTCCGCGCCGAACGCGACCCGAAGGTTCCGACCGACGAGAAGCTGCGCGAGCTCAAAGAGCTGAGCGACGTGCAGCGCGCGCTCCTCGACGGGGCGGCGCCGGGCTCCGAGCGCGAGCTGGTCGCGCACCTCGCCGGGTATCACCGGCGCGAGGAGAAGCCGGTGTGGTGGGCGCTGTTCGACGCCTACGAGCGCGCGCCGGACGCGACGTTCGTCGACGACGACTCCGAGGCGCTCGGCGGGCTGGTGCTCGCCGAGGATATTCCGGTGGTCGAGCCGGCGCGCAAAAACGTCCGGTCGACGTACACCTACCGTTTCCCGCCGCAGGAGCACAAAGTCTCGCCGGGGACCTACATGGATCCCGACCGGCGGGACGCGAGCGTCGACGTCGCGAGCATCGACGAGGACGCACGGCTGATCCGGCTCAAGAGGTGGCCCACCGACCCGCACCCGCGCGCGCTGGTCGCAGGCGGCCCGATCGCGACCGGCGCGCAGCAGGCGGCGCTGCGCCGTTTCGCCGGCGCGTATCTCGACGGAACCGCACCCGAGAGGTACGCGGCGGGCACCGACCTGCTGCGCCGCGCCCGCCCGCGCATCACCGGGCTGCACGACGGCGACCGCATCCAGCCGACGACGCGCCCCGGTGCGGAGGCGATCGCACCTGACGACGTCGCCGGCCTCGCGCTGCGCCTCGACCGCGGCGTCCTGCCGGTGCAAGGCCCGCCCGGTTCCGGAAAGACCTACACCGGTGCGCACGTCATCGCGGCGCTGCTCGCCGCGGGAAAACGCGTCGGCGTGACGTCGACCGGACACAAGGCGATCAACAACCTGCTCGACTGCGTCGAGGAGGCGGTCGCGAAGCGCGGCGAGTCGTTCCGCGGCGTGAAGCGGTTCGACAAGAGCAGACCGGATTCGCCGTTCCGCTCGAAGCGCGCCGAACCGTTCATCGAAAACGCGGAGAAGAACGCGCCGTTCGGCGAGTTCGCGCTGGTGGCCGGGACATCGTGGCTCTTCTCGCGCGAGGACATCGAGCGCGTCGACTATCTCGTGATCGACGAGGCCGGCCAGGTCGCGCTCGCCGACGCGCTGGCGATGGCGACGAACGCGGAGAACGTGATCCTCCTCGGAGATCCGTTGCAACTGGCGCACGTCTCGCTCGGCACGCACCCGGACGGCGCCGGCGTCTCGGTGCTGGAGCATCTGCTCGCCGACGAGAGCAAGGAGCTCGGCCTGCGGGAGACGATGCCGCCGGAACGCGGCGTCTTCCTCGACCGCACGTTCCGCATGCACCCCGCGCTGTGCGAGTTCATCTCGGCGATGGTCTACGGCGGCCGGCTCTGCTCCGCCGCGTCGTGCGCCGCGCAGCGCATCGACGCGCCCTGGTTCGCCGGCGCGGCGCTCCGCTACGTTCCGGTCGAGCACGAGGCGAACAAGCGCGCCTCGGAGCAAGAGGCGGACGCGATCGAAGAGATCCTCGCCGGCTTGATCGGCGGGACGTTCACCGACCGCGCCGGGGCGCTGCGGACCCTGACCGCCGACGACGTGCTCATCGTCTCGCCGTACAACGCGCAAGTGCGGCTGCTGAAGAGCCGGCTGCGGAGCCGGTTCGGCGAGGGCGTGCGGGTCGGGACGGTCGACAAGTTCCAGGGGCAGGAGGCCCCGGCCGTGATCTACTCGCTGGCGACGTCGAGCGCGGAGGACGCCCCGCGTGGCGTGGACTTCCTCTTCGAGGAGAACCGCTTCAACGTCGCCATCTCGCGCGGCCGGGCGCTGGCGGTCCTCGTCTGCTCGCCGCACCTCCTCGAGACCCGCTGCTCGACCGTCGACCAGCTCCGGTCGGTCTCCGCGTTTTGCGCCTTCGCGGAGACGGCGGCGCTCTAACTATTCTTTTAGTTGACTCTGGAAGTGCCAGGTGGTACGCTGGGTCCACGATCACCTAGAGAAATAGTTGAAGGGAGTCACCCGTGGTCTCGCTCATCGCCGTCCGCAATGCCCTCGCCGTCGCCGTGACGGCCGCCTCGATCGCCGCGCTCGGCGCCGACCTCACCCAGACCGCGTACACCGCAGCCCACACCGCGCAGACGGTGGTCCTCGCCGGAAACGCCTGAGGTCCTGATCGCGCTCCCCGCCGGCACCTATCCGGCGGGACTTCCGAGGCGCTCCGGGAGAGAGCCCTGCGGTACGCATCGTCGCAGCGAAGAAGCGCGTCGCACGTCCGGGGGGCCGAGGTGTGGTGCCGGCGCGGACAAGGTCGCTGTCCTCCTGGACCTTAAGAAGCCGCGCGAGGGGTGTCTCTGCGCACTCGATCCCCCGGTGGAGGTACACTCGATGCATCGGATCCTCGCTGCCGTCCTCGCGCTCGCGTTTTCGGTCGGCCTCAGCACGACCGTCGATGCGAAATCATGCCGCGACGCGAACGGCAAGTTCGTCAAGTGCAAGACGCCGGTGACGTCGTCGATGGGCGTGCCGAAACGATGCCGCGACGCCAAGGGCAAGTTCATCAAGTGTAAGACGAAGTAGCAGCCAGACCGCGGAGCGCTCAGAACGGAGAGCCCGCCGCAGATGAACGCAAGCCGGTTTCGTAGTCCGTGATCACCGGATGCGCCCTTGCCGCAGAAATTGCGGCAAGGCCGTGGTATACTAGCCGCAGATGATGCGGCAAGAGCGCTGGATCTGGGAGCGGAAGGGTTGGCCGGAGGTAACGTACGACGCCGCGCGCCTGCTGGCGCCCGCGGGTCGCGCGCGCAGGGCTCAGGGGCTGGTCACCGGCGCGATCGCGGCAATCGACGTGGTTGA
>DASWSC010000103.1:0-7562 GCA_036402855.1 Candidatus Elarobacter sp.
CGTCGCCGCCGAGCGCGACGCGATGGTCTCGCGTGCCTCGGTGGACGAGCTGTACCGGCGCGCCGCCGAGCCGAAGACGTTCGTCACCGTGCCGAGCGATCACACCTTCGCCGGCGACAACAGCCGCACCGCGGTGCTGCAGTGGCTGAACGGGCTGCACCCGCGCGCGGCGGCGCCCGAGCTCGTCACGACGCCGCTGATCGACGCGTCGCTGTGAGCGTCCTCGCCGGCCGCCGCGAGCTGCGCCGCTACAGCCGTCATCTGCTGATCCCCGAAGTCGGGCTGGAGGGACAGCAAAAGCTCGCCGCCGCGCGGGTGCTCGTCATCGGTGCCGGCGGCCTCGGCTCACCGGTCCTCGCGTACCTCGCCGCGGCCGGGATCGGCCGCATCATCGTGATCGACGACGACACCGTCGACGTCACGAATTTGCAGCGCCAGATCCTGTACGACACCGCCGACGTCGGCGCGCCGAAAGCGCACCGCGCCGCCGAGCGCCTGCGCGCGCTGAACCCGCAGATCGCGATCGACGCGCTGGCGACGCGCTTCGACGCGGGGAACGCGCGCGAGCTGGTCCGCCTCGCCGACGTCGTCGTCGACGGTACCGACACGTTCTCGACGCGCTATCTCGTGAACGACGCCTGCGTCCTCGAAGGGAAGCCGGACGTGCACGGCTCGATCTTCCGCTTCGACGGCCAGGTCTCGGTCTTCGGAACCCCGGGCGGGCCGTGTTACCGCTGCCTGTATCCCGAAGCGCCGCCCGAGCACCTCGTCCCGACCTGCAGCGAAGGCGGCGTCTTGGGCGTCCTGGCCGGGATGGTCGGGACGTTCCAGGCGAACGAGGCGATCAAGCTCATCGTCGGGATCGGTACGCCCTTGATCGGCCGGCTGCTGCTGATCGACGCGCTGGACGCGCGCGTCCGCGAGGTGCGGATCGCCCGCGACCCCGACTGCGTGCTGTGCGGCGAGAGACCTTCCCTCACCGAGCTCGGCGCGGTCGCCGACCGCTCGGCGCCCCCGTCGGAAGTCCCCGATCTCGATCTCGACGCGTACGACGAGGCGCTCGCCGCCGGAGCCGTCCTGCTCGACGTGCGGGAGCCGCACGAGCGCGCGCTGGGCGAGGTACCGGGTGCGATCGCGATCCCCGCGACGATGCTCGAAGCGCGCATGCACGAGCTGGACAGCGCCAAGACCTACGTGATCGCATGCCGGGTCGGGACGAAATCCCGCTGGGCCGCGGAACGCCTCAAGGAGGCCGGGTTCGGCAGGGTCTATCATTTGCGCGACGGGCTGCTCGCGCTCGCCGCGCGTGACGCCGGCTTCGATCTCTTCTAGAAAGTACGACGGTTCGTGATCCAGGTTCTCCCGACCAAGTTCGCCGAGGCGCGCCTCTTCGTCCCCGAGGTCTTCGAGGACGACCGCGGCTACTTCAAAGAGACGTGGTCGGACCCGAAGTACGCGGCACTCGGCCTCGATCTGCGCTTCGCGCAGGACTCGTGCTCGCGGTCGACGCGGAACGTCATCCGCGGCGTCCACTACGACTTCCGGATGGCGAAGCTGGTGCAGTGCTTGAAAGGCCGCATCTGGGACGCGATCGTCGATCTGCGGCGCGACTCCCCGACGTACTTGCAGTGGCAAGGGTTTGTGCTGACCGACGGCAACCACAAGCAGCTGTTCGTCCCGGCCGGGTTCGGGCACGGCTTTCTCGCGCTCGACGACGACGTCGTCGTGCACTACAAGAACAGCGTCCCGTACGACGCCGCGCACGAGGGCGCGGTGAGCTGGCGAAACCCGCGCATCAGGATCGCGTGGCCGCTCGTCGGCGAGCCGCGTCTCTCAGCCAAGGACGCGGCGGTTCCGGACGACGTCCTGCCGTGATCGCGCGCCCGTTCGGCTCGATCGGCCGCGACGTCCCGGTGATCGGCCAGGGCACATGGAACCTGCCGCTGCGCGGGGAGCGCGCCGAAGAGGCGAAGCGTGCGCTGCGCCGCGGCATCGAGCTCGGGATGGTTCACATCGACACCGCCGAGATGTACGGCGACGGCGGCTCCGAGGAGCTGATCGGCGATGCGATCCAAGGGCTTCCGCGCGAGCCGCTGTTCCTGGTCTCGAAAGTGCTGCCGTCGAACGCCTCGTACGACGGGACGATCCGCGCGTGCGAGGCGTCGCTGCGACGGCTGCGTACGGACTATCTCGACTGCTACCTGCTCCATTGGCGCGGCAGCGTCCCGATCGGCGAGACGATGCGTGCGCTCGAGCAGCTCGTCGACGACGGGAAGATCCGTGCGCTCGGCGTGAGCAACTTCGAGGTCGACGACCTCGAGCAGGCGCGCGCGGCGCTCGACCGCGCGCCGATCGCGTGCAATCAGGTGCTGTACCACCTCGGAGAGCGCACGGTCGAAGAGCACGAGCTGCCGTACTGCCGCGACCACGGGATCGCGATCGTCGGGTACACGCCGTTCGGTCGCGGTGACTGGACCGATCGTCCGGGCGCGCGCACGATCGCGGAGATCGCCGGCAAGCACGGCGCGACGCCGCGGCAGATCGTCCTCGCGTTCCTGACGCGCGCACCCAATGCGTTCACGATCCCCAAGGCCTCGACGGTCGCGCATGCGGAGGAGAACGCGGGCGCGGGCGATCTCCGTCTGGACGACGACGACGTCGCGGCGATCGATCGTGCGTTTCCCATGAGGCGGCGGCGTGGAGGCCTCCCCACTCTCTAGCGCCGTCAAGGCGCTGGCACGGGAGCACGGTGCGCGCGCGGTCCGGATCGCGCCGGCGGCGGCCGACCCCGAGACGCGGGCGCGGCTGCACGCGGCGCTGGCGCGCGGCGACATCGCGACGTGGTCGTACGACGGCGCGTACATGGATCGCGCGAGCGATCCCGCGACGCTGCTCCCCGGCGCGCGCAGCGTCGTCTGCGTCGCGATCCCGTACGCGACGCCGGTTCCCCGCGAGCGCGCGGGGCGCGGCCGCGTCTCGTCGTACGCATGGTCGCGCGACTACCATCGCCGCATGCAGTCGGTGCTGCGCGCGATCGCGGCGCAGATCGAAGCGCTCGCACACGCCTGTGCCGAGGACGCAGCCGCTGCCCAGCCTGTCCAAGCACGCGTCGTCTGCGACACCGCGCCGCTCGCGGAGCGCGCGTTCGCGGAACGCTCCGGGCTCGGGTGGATCGGCAAGCACACGAGCCTGATCGTGCACGGTCTCGGCTCGGCGGTGTTCCTGGGCGAGATCGTCACGACGCTCGAGCTCGAACCGGACCCGCCGTTGCGCACCTCGTGCGGCGCGTGCCGCGCGTGCGTCGAGCGCTGCCCCACCGGCGCGCTCCGCGGCGACCGCACGATGGACGCGACGCGCTGCATCAGCGATCTGACCCAGCGTCGCGATGCGATCCCGCGCGCGCTGCGGCCGCTGATCGGGACCTGGGTCTGGGGCTGCGATCTGTGCAACGACGCGTGTCCGCCGAGCCGAATCGCCGGCCGGGCCGGTGACGCCTCGTTTGCGCCGCTCGCCGACGACACGGCCGCTCCCCGTCTCGACCAGCTCCTGCGCATGCGCGGCCGCGCGTTCGCACGGTTTCGCGAGACCGCGATGGGCTGGCGCGGTGCGACGGTGCTGCGGCGAAACGCCGCCGTGGCACTCGGCAACGAGCTCGACCGCGCGCACGTCCCCGCGCTCGCCGAAGCACTGCGAGACGACGCGAGCCCGCTGGTTCGCGGGCACGCCGCGTGGGCGCTCGGCCGTATCGGCTCGCCGCAGGCGGCCGCAGCCCTGCGCGCCGCGTGGGGAACCGAGCGCGCTCCCGCAGTGCTCGACGAACTCCGCGCCGCGCTGGAACCCCTCGGACCCCGCCGGGCGTTGAACGCGTAGTCATGATGATCCGTCGTTCGTTTGCATTGGTCGCCGCAGCCGCGGTGGCGGCGCTTGCCGCCCCCACGCTCGCGGCCTCCGCCCAGGAAGATCTCTACGCGCGGATGCAGCGCGTGAACACCGGGCTGAACTCGTATCAGGCCGACGTCACGGTCGCGATCAAGATGAACAGCTTCCCGTACCTCAGCCCGACCCTCGAGGGCAAGGCGTACTACAAGAAGCCCGACAAGACGGCGGTGCAGTTCCAGTCGGTCCCCGCGCTCGCCGGCCAGCTCAAGAAGGTCGTCGGCCAGATGGAGCCGCCTTCGGACTGGCCCAGGCTCTACGAGGTCTCGAAGACCGGCGACGACGGCAACGTCGCGACGTTCCGCCTGGTGCGGAAGAAGAACGGCCGCATCGACCACGTCGACGTCAGAGTCGATGACAAGACCGCGACCGTGAGCGAGATGACGTACGTCTACAAAGAGAGCGAAGGCGGCGGTTCGATCAAGTTCACGAACCAGTACGACCAAATCGCCGGCAACTTCGTCGTCAAGGCCCAAACCGGCAAGGTCGATATCCCGCATTACAACGCCGACATCAGCTCGACGTTCGCGAACTACAAGATCAACGTCCCCGTCAGCGACGCCGTCTTCAAAGACTAACCCCGCCACGCCCGCCCCGCGCCGCCAACGCCCCAGCGTCATCCTGACCCGCCCAAATGTCATCCTGAGCCTGTCGAAGCTGTCATCCTGAGCCTGTCGAAGCTGTCATCCTGAGCCTGTCGAAGCTGTCATCCTGAGCCTGTCGAAGGATGAGCCAACGCCCCACACGGCCCCCCAGCGTTCCGGCGAGGCCGGAACCCTTCGTCCATCCAGGGAATCACAGCGGGCAGTGATCGACCTCATCGAGACCGTCGCGGAGCCCCTGGTCGACGCCTTCCGGCGCCCGATCACCTACCTGCGCGTCTCGGTGACGGACCGCTGCAACTTGCGCTGCGTCTACTGCATGCCCGAAGAGGGCCTGCCCTGGATCCCGAAGCCGAACATCCTCTCCTTCGAGGAGATCACGACGATCGTCCGCGCGGCGGCCGGCATCGGCGTCCGCAGCATCCGCCTCACCGGCGGCGAGCCGCTGATCCGCCGCGATCTCGACCAGCTCGTCGCGATGATCGCCGCCGTCCCGGGGATCGACGACATCGCGCTCTCGACCAACGGGCTGCTCCTGCAGCAGCAAGCGCCTGCGCTCGCGGCGGCGGGACTGCGCCGCGTGAACATCTCGCTGGACACGCTCCACGACGATCGCTTCACCGCCATCGCGCGGCGGCCGGGCCTCGACCGGGTGCTCGCCGGGATCGACGCCGCCCTGGCGCACGGCCTGATCCCGGTGAAGATCAACTGCGTCGTGATGCGGGGCGCGAACGACGACGAACTGGAAGCGTTCGCGCGCCTCACGCGCGAGCGCGCCGTGCACGTCCGCTTCATCGAGGTGATGCCCGTCGAGGACAACGTCGCGATGCAGCGCGACGCGTGGGTCTCCTCCGACGAGGTGCTCGCGCGGCTCGGCGCGCTCGGCGATCTCACGCCGGTCGCGAACCCGCACGGCAACGGTCCGGCCCGGACGTTCGCCTACGACGGCGCACCGGGTACCGTCGGAGTCATCTCGCCGCTCGCGCACGACTACTGCGAGCGCTGCAACCGCGTACGTCTCTCCGCCGACGGCCGCCTGAAGCTCTGCCTCTTCGGCGATCACCTCATCGATTTGCGCACGCCGCTCCGCGCCGGCGGCGGCGAACCGGCGATCGTCGAGCTCCTGCGCGGCGCGATGCACGTCAAGCCCGAACGCCATTTCCTCGACCTCGGCCAAACCGCCAGCGCGATGCGAGCCTTCAGCGAAATCGGCGGCTAGCTTACTACCTACCGCGCCGGAAGGCGCAGCAGCGTAGCGATCAACGTCCGCGTCGTCTCGTCAGTTCTGGGAGAAGCGCGCTCGATGAACGCGGCGCGACGACCACGCCAATCGATGCTCCGAACGTGATCGGCTAAGACCACGCCTTCGGTTCCTTCCGTGCTGAGCGGCACCTCGAACGGATAGCCCTTCGATCGCGACGTAATCGGGCAACCGACCGCGAGTGAGGTTTTCTCGTTGTAACGGCGCGGACTCAACACGAGAAACGGCCGTCGGCCGGATTGCTCTCGTCCGCGCGATCGGTCGAGCCGAATCCACACGATGTCCGCACTGTCGGGGACGTAGCTCACCACCGCTCGCGCCCGATCAGCGTGGGAATCTGCTCCTCGTGTACGTTCTCCGGAGTGATTCGGTCGACGAGCTCGTCGATGCACGGAGGCATCCCGGCCGGCCGCAGGGTCAAGCGCCCGTCTTCGATGTCGATCTCCATCTCGGTTCCTTCCTGAAGTTCTAGCTGTTTGGCCATCCCCCCAGGAATCCGCATGGCTAGGCTATTTCCGGATTTAAAAATGCGCGTACGACGCTCGCGCTTTGCGTACATACGCCGTATATACAATAGCGGTTCACCTCTGTCAAGGTGATATGCCTAACGCCCAGCCGGACGGCGGGCGGGAAGCCGCGACGTGACGCGGCCGTTACGTCGCTTGAGGCGTCCTGGTAAGAGCCAGGGCGAGCGGTCGGGGCGAAGCGGGATAACGATGCTTCAGCGCGTCGGGACGTGGCTTGGAACGATGCGTCACGTTCGGTGGAAGACCCGAGCGACGACGCCGTAGATCGGGTTGCCGCCGCTTTACGCGAGCGTCGACGACGGCCGCGCTCGGTGGACATCGCCGCAGAGGAGTAGCTCCCGGAACGGCTCTTCCGCGATCGCCGCGATCCGCGCGACCGGCTCGGACGCGAGCGCGTTCAGCAAGGCGCGCGCGTGCGCCGCGGTGCACGCGCGCGTCACAAACGTTTGCGCCGAGTTTCGCACGCGTATGCCTGCGAGATCGCTCAGAAGCCTCGGGTAGGCCGAAAGAGGGACGAAGACGTTCCCCGACCCGTCTCCGCTATCGGTGACGGAACGACCATCGTCCGGCGCGAGCATGCGCGAGATCATCGCATCCGGATCCGAAGACGTCAGTTCGACGGCAACCGCGCCGGCGGCCGGCGGCACTCGCACCGAGCCCGTGCGAACGGACGACCCGGCAGGGGCTGCGCGCGGCGCAATCAGCGCTGTGACGATCGCGTCGTCGGCCGGCCGGCGCTCCTCGCCCGCCGTAAGCCGATCGGGAGACGTCGCCATCGCATGGACGAGGATGACGCGATCGACGACGACGATCGGATCGAGGCGGCGGTTGAGCACGGTGCCCCGTGCGGGCGGCGGGGTCGGCCGATCACGGAGGCACCCATAATGGAACTCCGCCTTGTTGAGGGCGGTGCCGACGGGCCACTCGTCAAAACCCGTAACGCGGATATGCGCGAAGCCTGCCTCGCGAAGAACCGTCACGCCTGCGTCCCGCGCATCGCCGTACAGTTGGGGTTCGACTCCGTCGCAATCCAACTCGGACTCGGCGGAGACGAGCTCGACCGAACGTGCCGTCGTCGCCGACGCGCTCTGCATCGCACGAACGTACGACCGCAGCGACTCGGTTGTCGGGTGAACGATCACCGCGACGAAGAACGTCTCGCCGTGCGTGCGGACGACGTCGACTACCTTCGGATCGACCGTCGTGCATGAGTCCGCGGAGCAGTCCTTGACCCGA
>DASWSC010000104.1:0-3879 GCA_036402855.1 Candidatus Elarobacter sp.
TCGGTGAGCCCCTGGATGATGCGGCAGAACGTGACGTCGCGGATCACGGTCAACCCCGTCACGGGACGGTCGGCCTCGATCGGAGCGTCGTCGTCGACGGTGGTGCCGACACCGCTGCGCAGCCCCTTTACCATGTACGGCGTGCGCGTGGCGTGCGCGAGCTCGGCGGCCTTGTGATGCATCACCTTGGCGCCGTTTCCGGCGAGCTCGACCATCTCGGCCTGCGTGACGCGCTCGAGCGGGTGCGCGCCCGCGACGCGACGCGGGTCGGCCGTCATGACGCCGGAGACGTCGGTGTAGATGTCGACCGACGACGCGCCGAGCGCGTCGCCGAGCGCGACCGCCGTGAGGTCGCTTCCGCCGCGTCCCAGCGTCGTCGTCGCGTGGTCTCTCGTGCCGCCTTGGAAGCCGGTGACGACCGGCACGACGCCGCGCGCCAGCACCGCGCGCACCGGCGCCGGATCGACCTCGACGATCTCCGCCTCGCCGAACTCGCCGTCGGTCAGGACGCCCGCCTGGAGTCCGGTCATCGCCTGCGCCGGGACGCCGAGCGACGTCAGCAGCTCGGCGAAGACGGCGCACGAGATCGCCTCGCCGCACGCCAGGAGCAGATCGCGGTTCGGCCCGCTGCGGACCGGTCCAATCAGCGCGGCGAGCGAGTCGGTGGCGTACGGATCGGGCGCGCGTCCGATCGCCGAGCAGACGACGACCGGCGAGTCGCCGCGCCGAATCACGTCGAGCACGCGCGAGGCGGCGATCTCACGCAACGCCTCCGTCGCGAGCGACGACCCGCCGAACTTCAGCACGACGACGTTCACGGCGCCGTCGCTTCCGATCGTCTCTCACCCGTCGACGAGCTGAGGGTAACGGGGCGGGCGAGGGCGGGGCGTGCGCGCAGCAGCAGTTCGAGGATCTGCACGCCGTTCGTGGCGGCGCCTTTGCGGAGCTGGTCGCCGACGACCCACATCTGGAAGTGCGTACCGGTCGGATCGTCGGGTTCGGCACGAACGCGCGCCACGTGGACGAGATCGGTGTCTTCGACGTCGCGCGGGGTGACGATGCCGCGTTCGTGCAGGACGACGCCGGGCGCGTCGCGCAGCGCTTCGTGCAGGACGGCGAGCGTCGTCGGCGACGCGGTCTCGAAGAAGACCGCCTCGCTGTGCGCGCGCATCACCGGGACGCGCACCGTCGTCGCGGCCATCATCAGATCGGGACGGCCGAGCATCTTGCGCGTCTCGGCGACGACTTTTTGCTCTTCACCGGTATCGCCGTCCCCGTCGTAGCTGCCGACCTGCGGGACGACGTTGCGGAAGATCGGCGCGGCGAACGTGCCGTCGCGCTCGTCGCCGCGCTCCTCGCGCGCGAGCGCGTCGAGCCCGGCGCGGCCCGCGCCGCTCACCGCTTGATACGTCGCGACCCGCACCGTGCGCAGGCGCGCCGTGCGCTCGATCGGCGCGAGCGCGACGGTGAGGACGATCGCCGTGCAGTTCGCGACGGGGAAGATGCGGTGCTCGTCGCGCACCGCGTGGGGGTTCACTTCGGGGACGACCAGCGGGACGTCGGGCGCGAGCCGGAACGTCGACGAGTTGTCGATCACGATCGCGCCCGCGTCGACCAGCGCGCCGGCGAGCTCGGCGCTCGCGTCGTCGCTCGAGGCGAAGAACGCGACGTCGGGCCGGTCGGCGACGAGCCGTTCGCGCGTCGCCGCGAAGACCGGGACGTTCTCGCCACGAAACCGGACGCCGTCCGCGCGGTCGCGCGACGCGTACGCGAGCATCGTCTCGACGGGGACGTTCCGCTCCTCGAGGACGCGCAGGATCATCGCGCCGACGACCCCCGTCGCTCCGACGACGGCGACCCTCATCGCAGCACCGCCGCGGGCGCACCGATCATCGCATCGACGATGGCGTCGAGGCCGATCACGAGGCCGCGCTGCGAGCGAACCTCGCGCACCGCGGCGACGATCCCCGGCCCGAACGACTCGCGCGAGAGCGAGTCGTGCCGGAGCGTCAGCGTCTCGCCCAGCCCGCCGAAGATCGTCTCCTGATGCGCGACCAGCCCGGGGAGCCGGACGCTGTGGATCGTCGGTTCGGGCGCCCCGGCCTCACGAACGCGGCGCGCGGTCAGCTTGGCGGTCCCGCTCGGCGCATCGCGCTTCGCGTCGTGGTGGAGCTCGACGATCTCCGCGCGCGGAAGCACGCGGGCGGCCTGCGCCGCGAAGCGCATCATCAGCACCGCGCCGAACGAGAAGTTCGGGACGAACATCGCCGGGACACCCGCCGCCTCGCTCCAGCGCGCCAGCTCGGCGAGATCGGAGTCGGGCCATCCGCTCGCCCCGATGACCGGCGCGACGCCGGCGTCGAGCGCCGCGCGCGCGACCTGAACCGTCAGCGGATAGACCGTGCAGTCGACGACGACGTCGAGCCCCCGCCCGAAGAACGCGCCGAGCGTGTCGTCGACCGCGACGTCGCCCCGCACGCCGGGAACCGCGTCACGCAGTGCCGTGCCCCCCGGGCGCGCAAACGCCGCCGACAGCCTCAGATCGTCAGCGGCCTCGATTGCGGTACAGGCGACGCGCCCCAGTCTCCCGAGCGCGCCCGCCACCCCAACGCGCACGACGCCCACTATGTCATCCTGAGCTTGTCGAAGGACACTATGTCATCCTGAGCTTGTCGAAGGACTAGACTTTCTCCAGCGGTGCGTACTTCAGCATGACCATCTTCTGCCCGACGTTGGGGAAGTTGATCGTGAGCAGGCCGTCGCCGCCTGCGCCGACCGTGTTGACGACGGTTCCCTCGCCCCATTTCGGGTGACGGACCTTGTCGCCGGGGTTCAAGTCCATCCCGACGCCGGCGCCGGCGTTCTCGTGGATCGAGACCTCGCGCCAGCGGCCGCCGCCCGGACGCGGTCCGATCCCGACGCCGCCGATCACCTCGACCGAGGGCATCTCCTCGATGAAGCGCGACTTCGGGTGCGAGAACGTGTTGCCGAACAGCGTGCGCCGCGCGGCGAAGCTCAGATAGAGCCGGTCCATCGCGCGCGTCACGCCGACGTACGCGAGCCTGCGCTCTTCCTCGAGCTCCGTCATGTCGGTGAGCGCGCGGGTGTGCGGGAAGACGCCCTCTTCGAGCCCGGTCAAGAAGACGATCGGGAACTCGAGGCCCTTCGCCGCGTGCATCGTCATCAGCGTGACGAACGACGCCTCGGGGTCGAGCGTGTCGATGTCGCTGATCAGCGCGATCTGCGAGAGGAAGTCGTCGATCGTCGAGCCCGTCTCCGGGTTGTTCTCGAACTCCCGCGCGACGCCGATGAGCTCCTGAAGGTTCTCGATCCGCGCGCGCCCGTCGGGCGTCTCGTCCGCCTGCAGCTCGCGCAGGTAGCCCGACTCCTCCATCACCGCGACCAGCAGGTCGCTGACGGAGAACGACTTCGCCTTCTCGCGCAGGTCGTTGATGAGCTCGGCGAAGCGCTCCAGCTCGCGCTGCTTCTTCGGCACCGCGCGCTTGAGCAGGTTCGAGTCGAACACGGCTTGGCCGACCGAGACGCCGGCCTGGTTCGCCGCTTCCAGCAGCGACGCCAGCGTCTGCTGGCCGATGCTGCGGCGCGGGACGTTCACGATCCGCCGGAAGGCGACCGCGTCCGACGGGTTCACGATGTAGCGCAGGTAGGACAGCATGTCCTTGACCTCGGTGCGCGCGTAGAACCCGACGCCGCCGACGACCCGGTACGGGATCCCTTCGGCGAGGAAGCCTTCTTCGAAGTAGCGCGACTGCGCGTTCGTGCGGTAGAGGACCAGGAAGTCGCGGTACGCCGCGCCTTCGCGGACGTGCTCCTTCACCTTCTCCATCACGTAACGCACTTCGGCGCGCTCGGACTCGG
>DASWSC010000105.1:0-16963 GCA_036402855.1 Candidatus Elarobacter sp.
ACGCGGCTTCCGCAGGGGCGACAGCTTCCTGATCTTCGATGAAGTCGCCGAGGTGCGAATCTTCTTCTTCGCCGATCGGCGTCTCGAGCGAGATCGGCTCCTGCGAGATCTTGATGACCTCGCGAACCTTCTCGGGCGTGAGGCCCATCTCGTTCGCGATCTCTTCGACCGTCGGATCGCGGCCGAGCTCCTGAAGGAGCTGACGACTCACCTTGATGAGACGGTTGATCGTCTCGACCATGTGAACCGGGATGCGAATCGTGCGCGCCTGATCGGCGAGCGCGCGCGTGATCGCCTGCCGAATCCACCACGTCGCGTACGTCGAGAACTTGAAGCCCTTGCGGAAGTCGAACTTCTCGACGGCGCGGATGAGCCCGAGATTCCCTTCCTGGATCAAGTCGAGGAAGAGCATCCCGCGGCCGACGTACTTCTTCGCGATCGAAACGACGAGGCGCAGGTTGGCCTCGGTCAGCTTGCGCTTCGCCTCTTCGCCCTCGTACACGACGGCGTTGTCGGCGGTCCCGTTCTTGAGCGCTTCCTTCTCGCCGGATTCGATCGCCATCGCGAGCCCGCGCTCTTCTTCCATCGAGAGCAGCGGCACGCGGCCGATCTCCTTGAGATACATCCGGACCGGGTCGTCGAGCGCGAGCCCGGCGGGCAGCGCGGCCTCCTCCGTTTCCTCGCGGTCGGCCGGCTTCTCGTCCTTCGCCTGCTCTTCGACGATCTCGATCCCGAGGGACGCGATCTCTTCGAGCAGATCGTCCATCCGCTCGGGCGCGACTTCCTCGGCCGTGTCGAACACGGCGTTGATCTCTTCGTACGTGAGCGAACCGCGCTTCTTCCCCGCGGCGAGCAGCTTCTTGATCTGCTCGTCCAGCGAAAGCTGAGGCGTCTCCGCGGCGGGGGCGGTTTGTTTCTTCGATCGGGCCATGCTGCTTCTCACCCCCTTTCCGGCGGGGTCATCCTTTCAGTTCGGCGGCGAGTGCCGCATGCTCTGTGCGAAGATCGGTTGGAACCGGCTGGTTCGCATCGATCAGGCGGCTCATCTCCTGATCGAGCTGTCGATAGCGGCGTTCGACGTCGTCGCGTGCGAAGCGCGCGACGACACGATCGAGCTTCGCCCGGCGTTCGTCGGAGTCGTTCAGCCGAACGACGCCCGAGACGGAAGCGAGCGTTGCCGCCGCATCATCATCTCCTGCAAACACGGCCCGAACGTCCGACGGTTGCATCAGCGAGCGAGCCCGGCCTTGCAGCGTCTCCCACACGTGTCGCAGCCGCGGCTGCTCGAAGCGGTCGGCCGGGATCCTGTCGGCGTACTCGGCGAGAAGCGACGGCTCGTCGAGCACGATCGCCAGCACCTCGCGCTCGATCGACGGCTTCTCCATCGCCGCCGGCACGAGATGCCGCGAAGCGTTCGCTTCGCCGCCGCGGGGCGCGAAGTGGACCGGGTTGAGCAGCAGCCGGGCCCTCCGCAGATCGTCGACGGAGAGACCGAGCCGCCCGGCCGCGTAGACGCGCCAGCGGTCCTGCTCCTCGGGCGGTGCAAGACGGCGGATCGTCTCCTCGGCCCAACGGGCGATCGCGCCGCCCTCGGCCCGCGTCCCGCGACGGTCGATCTCGGCATCGATCTTCACCTGCGTCGCGGCGAGCGGCTTCTCGAGCAGCGCGCGGAACGCGGCGGGACCGTTACGGCGGACGAACTCGTCGGGGTCTTTGCCGTCGGGGATGCGGATCGCCGATGCAGCGACCCCTTCGGCGGTCAGCACGTCGATCGATTTCAGCGCCGCCTCGACGCCGGCGGCGTCGGCGTCGAAGCACAGCACCGCGCGCGAGGCGACCTTGCGCAGTTCGCGCGCCTGCTCCGGCGTGAAGGCCGTCCCGAGCGCCGCGACGGCGTTCGCGAAGCCCGCCTGGTGCAGCGCGATGCAGTCGAGATAACCCTCGACGACGATCGCGCTGTCCTCGCGCGCCGCGGCGCGCCGGGCGACGTTGAGGGCGAAGAGGTAGCGGCCTTTGGTGTAGACCGGCGTCGTCGACGTGTTCAGGTATTTCGGCTCCTGGTCGCCGAGCGCGCGGCCGCCGAACGCGATGGTCTCGCCGGTCGTCGCGAGCGTCGGCACCATCAGCCGGCCGCGGTAGAAGTCGTAGAACCCGCCGCGCTGGCTCGGCTTGAGCAGACCGGCCTTCGCCGCGAGCGCGAGATCGACGTCGTGGCGGCGCAGCTCGGCGACCAGCCCGTCCCAGCGGTCGGGCGCGAAGCCGAGCGCGAACTGCTCGATCGTCGCGTCGGTGATCCCGCGGTTCGCGCAGTACTCGCGCGCTTCCGCGCCTTCGCGCACGTCGAGCAGCATGCGGTTGAACCACGCGCGCGCCACCTCGTTCGCGTGGTAGATCGCCTCCCGCTCGCTGCGCACTCGCGCTGCGCGCGGGTCTTCGTTCTCGATCTCGACGCCGTAGCGCTTGCCGAGCATCCGCAGCGCGTCGGGGAACGTCACGTTCTCCTGCTTCTGCAGAAACGTGAACACGTCGCCGGCGGCGCCGCAGCCGAAGCACTTGAAGAAGCCGCGGTCGGGATGGACGTGGAACGACGGCGACTTCTCGCCGTGAAACGGGCACAGACCGACCAGGTCGTTTCCGCGCTTGCGCAGCGAGACGTACGCCCCGATCACCTCACCGATGTCGGCGCGCGCGAGGACTTCCCGCTTCACACCGTCGTCGATCCGCACGGAACGTACGTTCGACACGGGGATCGGCCGCTCCGTCCCGAGGGCTCAGCGCCGCGAGCGACGCGTCGATCGCGCCCTAGCGCGACTCCACGACGAACTGGTACGCGACCGAGATCGGCGAGGCGAAGTTGTCGGTCGACACCGTCTGGCGGATGACGACGTCGATCTGATTCCCGGAGATCGTCGCCGAGCCGCCCGTCATCTGATGCATCGAGGCGAGCATCCCGGCGCTGAAGATGGTCCGCTGCAGCAGCACGTCGGCCGCGTGCGCCATCGTGACGCGAATCTCCGTCTGGAACTGATCGCTCGGCTTGGCATGCGTGAAGTCGATCCATCCCGAGAGCTCGAACGCGTCGGTCTGCACGCGCACGATCCGGTAGTCGTTCACCCCGCTCGGCGTCCACACGCCGTCGGCGTACACGTAGATCTTCTTCAGCCGCGTGTCGTGATCGACCGGGACCGCCGCCGATCGGACGCCTTCGTCGACCGAGCCTTGCTGTTGGAGGAGCTGGGCGATCGGGATGTGCCGCTCGGCGACCTGCTGCTTCAGAAACGACGAAATCATGCGCGAGCTCCGTTGGCGGGGACCGAACCGCTTCAGCCGGAGACGTCGAAGTCCTCGCCGGAGGGACCGCGCTAACGCGATACAAGACCCGCCGCGCGCGCCGAGGCTACGATGCGAGCATGGTACGCCCGCACTTTCTCTCGGCGCTCGCCGCATCCGCCCTCGCGGCGCCGGCGCTGGCCGCCTCCGAAGCGGACGCGGCGGCCGCGACCGGCGTCCGCGCGAAGCTGCTCCCGGGTCAGCGAATCGTCGCGTTCTCGATCACCGACTCGGCGAACGTCATCGACCTCGCCGGCGCGTGGGAAGTGTTTCAGGACACCCCGCTGCCGGGCCACGACAACGAGACCGCGTTTCTGCTCTACCTCGTGGGGCCGGCCGCGCGCGCCGTCGAAGCGACGGGCGGGATGCAGTTGATGCCGCGGTACACGTACGCGAACGCGCCGCGTCCGGACATCGTCGTCGTCGGTGCGCAAGCCGGCGCGCCGGAGCTGGTCCCATGGCTGCAGAAACAGGCGCAGACGGCCGAGGTCGTCATGTCGGTCTGCACGGGCGCGTTCAAGCTCGCGAAGGCCGGGCTGTTCGACGGGAAGTCGGCGACGACGCATCATGACTTCTACGACGCGTTCGAGAAGCAGTTCCCGAAGGTGCGGCTCGTGCGCGGGCAGCGCTTCGTCGACGAAGGGAGGGTCGTGAGCGCCGGCGGTCTCACCTCCGGGATCGATCTCGCGCTGCACCTGGTCGAGCGGATGCACGGGCGGCCGCACGCCGATGCCGTCGCGTCCTACATGGAGTTCGTCCGCACGGCACGACCGGTCGCGGCGGAGCGGCTCGCATAGCCGCCGGCGTCCTCACCCTCGCCCGCGGGAGCTTCTTCGGCGCGACGACCTCGCTGCGCCGTTGCGATGCGGTGCTCTCCGAAGTGCGGCACGCGCGCATGCGGATCTGCGAAGAGCACGTCCACGAGGCGGCGTACTTCAGCCTGCTGCTCGACGGCCGCTACCGCGAGACGTCGGGCGCGATCACGGTCGACTACCGGCCGTACACGATCGCCTTTCACCCGCCGATGACCTCGCATCACGACGTGATGGGCGATGGAACCCGGGTGTTCATGATCGAGCTGGGCGAGTCGTGGCTCGAGACGATCGCCTCGTACGGCACGCCGCTGCGAGAGCTGCACCAGGTGCGCGGCGAGGACGCCACCTGGCTCGCGGTGCGCCTGCATCAGGAGTTCGTGCGGGGCGAAGACGCGGCCGGCTTCACGATCGAGTCGCTGCTCTTCGAGCTGTGCGGCTCGGCGGCCGAGGGCGGCGCTCGCGTCGACGTCGCCGCGCCCGCATGGCTCGCCGCCGTCGAGACGGAGGTCGAAGAGCACCCCGAGCGGCCGTTCGACCTGCGCGCGCTCGCGGCGGCCGCCGGAGTCCATCCGACGCACCTCGCGCGCACGTTTCGCCGCTTCCACGGCCGCCCGCTCGGCGACTACGTCACCGGCCTGCGCATCCAGCTCGCGTGCCGCGCGCTGACGCATACCGCCGAGCCGCTCGCCGCGATCGCCGACGACACTGGCTTCACCGACCAGAGCCACTTCACGCGCACGTTCAAGACCATCGTCGGCACGACGCCAGCGCGGTACCGCCGCCTGCACACGAACGGCGTCGACGAGGACCGTTAGCCGCGGCTGCGGCGCGGGCGGAGGGTATGCGAGCCGCTGCGGTGGAGACGCCGGGCAGCACCATCAGCGACGAAGCGAGGACCCCACGGCAGACCGCCGAGCGAAGCGCATCTACGATCCGATCCACCGGTTCATCGAGCTCGACGCGGGCGAGATCGCGTTGTTGGGCACCGCACCGGTGCAGCGTTTGCGCAGGCTCCGGCAGCTCGGCCTCGCGTACCTCGCGTATCCGTCCGCCGAGCACTCCCGCTTCTCGCATGCGCTGGGAGCGCTGGCGATCGGGACGCGCGCCTTCGACGCGCTCCGTGTCCACTCGCCGGAAGCGTTCGACTCGGAACGCGACTTCACGGCGAAGCGGCGGCTGCTGCGCGCGAGCCTCCTGCTGCACGATCTCGGACACGGGCCCTTCTCGCACGCATCCGAGGCGGTGCTCGGCGTGCGGCACGAGACCCGCACCGAAGCGATCCTCGCGCTCCCCGAGCTTCGCGACACGCTCGCCGCGATGGAGATCGACGCCGCGGACGTCCTGGGCCTCGTCGTCGGCGCGCCGGAGGCCGACCCGGTGCTGCGCGAGCTCGTCAGCGGACCGAATCTGGACGCCGACCGGATGGACTACCTGTTGCGGGACACGTACTTCACGGGCGTCGCCGGCGGGACGTACGACGCCGAACAGCTCATCGAGTCGCTGCGCGTGCTCGAGGTCGGCACGCGGCCTCAGCTCGGCGTCGACGGGCGCGGCGTGGTCGCGCTCGAATCGTTCGTCCTGGCGCGCTACATGATGTTCGCGACGGTGTACTTCCATCACACGACGCGCGCGTTCGAGCGCGTGCTCGACGCGGTGCTGGAGCTGCTGTGGAAGGACCCCCGCGAGCTGGATGACGTCGAAGAGTTTCTCGCCTGGGACGACTTCCGCGTCATCGATGCGATCCGGCCGCTCGAGGACGACAATGCGCGCGCGCTGCGCGAGCGGCGCACGGTGTACGGGTTGGCGGCGGAGTTCAACGCCGACCACGACCTGCGAACCTTCGAGCGCTGCGAGCGGGCGCTGCGCGAGCGGTGGGGCGACGCGGTGTGGAGCGACTCGCAGGAACAGCTCATGCACCGGCTCCCGCTCGGGACCGCGGGCGGGACGCCGACCGTCCACGTGCGGCTGATGGGGCGCGTCGTCGACGCCCGCTCCGCATCCGACCTGATCGCACGCCTTTCGGGAAAAGCGCACTGGCGCAAGCTGTTCGTGCGCACCGACGCGGCCTCCGTCGGCGAAGCGCGCGGGGTCTGCGCCGATCTGATCACCGCCGCGCAGTAGCTCTCAGCTCATCCCGCGTTCCGGCGTCCCGCGCGTCGAGCGGTTGGCGACGCAGAGCTGGTGACCGCAATCGCAGTCGGTCGCGAGCGAAGCGTTCCCGCTTTCGACGTCGGCGAGCTCGACGGTGTTCGTGCCGCACCACTCGGAGCACGGCCCGGCGCTGACGAGGTCGTTGCACCCGCACGCGGCGTTGATGCACTGATGGGCCGGCGCGGGCGGCGGATCGATCGAGGCGCTCATACCGCCGCTTGTACCCGGATGACGCATGCGATCCGACCGGCGCTTGGCGCTGATGGGGCGGCGGAGGGCTTGCTCGGCGATACCCGGCGTCAGATCAGGTCAAACCGCGCGCGTTCCACGTCTTTGTCCACATCATCCACCGCGCTCCGCTGCTCCGCAGTCAGCGAACGGCGACCGCTTGCGGGACCAGCGTGCGGAAGGTTCGATCGCTGCGCAGATCGCTGAAGATCCCGTCCATCGGGAGCAGCATCGTCCACGGCTCGTTGTTCTCGAAGGCGGCGCGCAACTCGCCGACCGCCTCGCTTCGCTCGCCGAGCCCCATCCGCGCGTAGGCTCGGAGATAGTGCTGCGGGCGCCGGCTGGTCACGCGATCGAGGAACCTGCGCGCCGGCCGCGGGTCGCCGCTGCGCGCGGTCGCGTACGCGGTGAAGGCCGCGTACGACTCGCGCTGCTCCACCGCTGAGAGCACGTCGAGCTCGCCGAGCGCCTCGCCGAACCGCTCGCTCTGCAGCAACTGGTGGGTCAGCTCGAAACGCGCGAACGAGAACTCGGGATCGAGCTCGAGCACTTCGCGCAGGTGGCGAATCCCCTGGTCGCGATCGCCCTGCTGGAAGTGCAGGACGCCGAGCGTCGTCTGGAGCTCCAGCGCGTCCGGCGCGAACCCCATAGCGACGCGCAGGTGATCGCGCGCGCCGGGGAGGTCGTCGGTGATCATCGCGTGCCAGGCGGCGAAGTGGTGCGCCGTGCTGTACGTCGGGTCGATGGAAAGCGCGAGATCGAACGACTCCTTCGCCCGCCGCAGATCCTTGCGCCCGAACAGGTAGAGGTCGGAGAGCGTCGCGTGCAGCTCGGGGAGCGCGGGATCGAGCTCCATCGCCCGCTCGACCGCGAGGTGCGCGTCGTGGAACGCCTCGAGCGGGTCGCGCACGAGATACTCGCCCATCAGCAGATGGACGTCCGCCATCCCGGCATAGGCCCGTGCGAACGTCGGGTCGAGCTCGAGCGCCCGTTCGAAATAGCGCGCCGCGCGCTGGAGCGCCGCCGCCGTGCGGTGCTTCCACAGATACCGCCCGCGGGCGACGAGCGCCAAGACATCGAGGTCTTCGCGGCGCCGGGGCGGCGCCGACCGGGTCACGGAGTCGATCTCGGCCGCCACGGCGGCGATCGCCGCGGCCCGGTAGCGGAAGAACGATCGCTCCGAGAGATGGATCTCGCCGGCGACGGCCTGCGAGCTCTCGCCGTCGACGTCGACGCGCCGGACGATCGTCCAGTACACCGGAGGGTATCCGCGCAGCGCCTTCTCCGCCAGCATGAGGACGGCTTCGCGCACCGAGGGCGCACCGGTCAGGCTGCACAGCGTGCGCGCCAGCTCGTCGTCCTGAATCGCCCCCGGCGTCCGGAGCTTCCGCAGAAGCTGACGAACCCGCCGATACCCCCACTCCATGCTGACCTCCTATTTTCGTAGTAGGTCAGTTATAGCATGATCGAGGGCCTGACAGGCGATCCCGCGGCAGTACTACGGCAGTCACGCGTGCGCTTTGAGGAGCGCCGGATACCGTTTGTGAAGCTCCTTGAGCTTCGGGAGGTCGTTGTAGACGACGTACGGGTAGTCGGGATTCCGGTCCACGAAGTGCTGGTGATACGCCTCGGCCGGATAGAAGGCGCTGAGCCGCTCCAGCTTCGTGACGATCGGCGCCGCGAAGGCGTGCTTCGAGGAGAGCTCGCGGATCGTCGCCTCGGCGGTGCGCTTCTGATCGTCGTTCGCGTAGAAGATCGCCGAGCGGTACTGCTTCCCGTGGTCCGGGCCTTGGTAGTCGAGCTGCGTCGGGTCGTGGGCGACGGTGAAGTAGACCTGGAGCAGTTCGCGGTACGAGATCTTGGAGGGATCGTAGGTGACCTCGACCGACTCCGCGTGCCCGGTCATCCCGGTGCTGACGATCTCGTAGTGCGCCGTCGCGGCGTTTCCGCCGGAGAAGCCGGCGACGACCTTGGTGACGCCGCGGAGCTGCTCGAAGACGGCCTCGACGCCCCAGAAACAGCCCCCGGCGAGGACGGCCTTCTCGTCGCGGGGCGCCGCCGAGGCCGGCGCGGCGCCGACGAGGCCGCCAAGCAGGGCGAGCGCCAGCGGCAAAGACTTGAGGATTCGCACGTTCGTCACAACGCCCAGCCTAGCACCCCGGTTTGCGCCCCGCCGCAAGCCGGCTTACATCCGCTGCGGTTGACTCGCGCCCCGGGGGCGTGGTAAGACCGACGGACATGACCGTTCCGAGCTGGTCCTACCGGTATTTTTACGCCTCGCGAAGCGCGCCGGCGCGGTAGGCCTTTGCCGTAACGAGTCCACGGACCGAACTGCAAGAGCCCCTCGCCGGATGCGGGGGGCTCTTTGACTTCCGGAGAGCACGATGATCAGCGCCCAGCCCGCCGCAGGCGAGCCGAACGCCCCGACCCTCACCCTGACCGCCGCCTTCGAGGGGATCGAGGGGTCGTACTCGCACGCCGTCCTCGACGCCTACGCCGCTCGGCGCGGCGTCGCGTTCACGCCGGTCGGCTGCGCGTCGTACCGTGCCGTCGCCCACGCCGTGCTCTCCGGCCGCGCCGACCTCGGGCTGCTTCCCATCGACAACGCGATCGCCGGGACGATCCGCGAAGGCTACGACGTCCTCGCCGAGTACGAGCTGGAGCTCTTGGCCGAGATCACCTGGCGGATGGACCACCGCCTCCTCGGCCTCCCCGGCGCCACGCTGCAGACGCTCCGCGAGATCGACTCGCACCCGGTCGTGCTCGCCGAGTGCGGGCGGTTCCTCGGGACGCTGGCGGACGTGCGGCGCGTCCCGGTCTACGACACCGGGGTGGCCGCGCGCGACGTCGCGGCCGCCGGCGATCCGGCGCGCGGCGCGATCGCCTCGGCCGACGCGGCGCGCCGGTACGGCTTGATCGAGCTGGCCGACACGATCGCCGACCACCCCGACAACTTCACCCGCTTCGTCCTCTTCCGCGCGCCGAACGCGCGCGGTGTGGCGGCCGACTTCGAGCCGGCCGAGGACTTCGCGAACCGCAAGACGTCGCTGCTCTTCGCCGTCGCCGACACGCCGGGCGCGCTCGGGCGCTGTCTCTCGATCCTGGGCGCCAACGGGCTGAACCTCTCCAAGCTCGACTCGAAGACGCGGCTCGGGACCGCCGGGCAGTCGTCGTTCTACGCGGACGTCGACGGCGACGTCCGCGATCCGCGCTTCGCCGGCGCGCTCCGCGCGCTGGGCGACGTGACGGTCGCGCTCCACGTCATCGGCAGCTACGACGCCTCGAGCGCGCCGCCGCGGGCGCCGCGCGCGCCGGCGATCGTCGTCGACGAAGCGCCGCCGAGCGTCCCCAAGCCGGGCGCCGTCAAGCACCCCAAGGCGCAGCGCCAGGACGAGCACGTCCGCTCGCGCGTGATGGTCGGCGACGTAGCGGTCGGCGACGGCCATTTCGTCGTGATCGGCGGCCCCTGCAGCGTCGAGTCGCGCGAGCAGATCCTGGCGACCGCCGAGGCGGTCGTCGCGGCGGGCGGCGTGATGCTGCGCGGCGGAGCCTTCAAACCGCGCACCTCCCCCTACGCGTTCCAAGGCCTCGGCTGGGAAGGCGTGGCGCTGCTCGCCGAAGCGAGCCGCGCGACGGGACTGCCGATCGTCAGCGAGGTGATGAGCATCGAGCAGGTCGAGCGGATGGCGGCGTCCGTCGACTTGCTGCAGATCGGCGCGCGGAACATGCAGAACTTCGACCTGCTCAAAGCCGTCGGCAAGACCGACCGTCCGATTCTGCTCAAGCGCGGGATGTCGGCGACCATCGACGAGCTGCTCTCGTCCGCGGAGTACATTCTCTCCGAGGGCAACCCGAACGTCATCCTGTGCGAGCGCGGGATTCGCACGTTCGAGACCTCGACGCGCAACACGCTCGATCTCTCCGCCGTTCCGGTCCTGCGCGAGCGCACGCACTTGCCGGTGATCGTCGATCCTTCGCACGGCGTGGGGGTGCGGCGCTGGATCGCGCCGCTCAGCCGCGCCGCGAAGGCGGTTGGCGCGCACGGACTCCTTCTGGAGGTCCACCCGAACCCGGCCGAGGCGAAATGCGACGCCGATCAGGCGCTCACGTTCGGCGATTTCAAGCGCATCATGGCAGAGCTGGCGAGCGTTCCGCAGTTCGCTGGGATTCACGCCGGCTAAAACTCAGGCCACTCACAGGATACCGGCCGGGGCGGCTGCGTTTTCTGGGAACCGGTGCCTGCGCGGCACCGCACCCCAGAAGGAGCATACGTGAGGCCTCATTCGATCATCCGGACCCTGGCCGTCGCCGCTCTCATCGCGGTGCCGTCGCTCGCAATGGCGGCGCCCGATCAGAACACCAACCCCGGGCAGGGGAACAACGGCTGCAACGGCCGGTGGGTGAACGGTCAGTGTGTCAGCAACGGCCAGTACAACAACGGCCAGTGGAACAACGGCCGTCGCGACACCGACGACCGCCGCGAACGCGAGCGCCAGCGCGAGCGCGAGCGGTGGCAGCGCGAGCACCAGAACGGTCAGTACAACAACGGCCAGTGGAACAACGGCCAGTACAACGGCGGGTACAACAACGGAAACTACGGGAACCGCAACGACCTCAACGGCACGGTCTCGTCGTTCTCGCCGTACAACCTGTACCTGAACAACGGCGTGCACGTCGTGCTGCACGACGGCACCGTGATCAACCCGCGCGGAACGAACCTCACGCCGGGACAGCGCGTTCGCGTGATCGGCTACCGCAACAGCGACGGAACGTTCGCCGCGAACGAGATCGACCTCGTCGGCTCGAACGGCGGCTACCGCTACCTGCGCTGAGACACCCGGATCACCCGGGGGAGGGAGGGCCGGCGTCGAAGGACACCGGCCCTTTCCTTGTACCTGGAGACCCCGATGAGCGCGACCGCGACCGTTTCCGAGCTGACCCCAATCCGGGCTCGCGTCTCCGCCGAGGAATGGCAGACGCGCGTCGATCTCGCCGCGGCGTACCGGCTGGTCGCGCACTACGGCTGGGACGACCTGATCTTCACCCACATCTCGGCGCGCGTCCCCGGACCGGAGCACCACTTCCTGATCAACGCCTACGGGATGCACTTCAGCGAGATGACGGCGTCGAGTCTCCTCAAGGTCGACCTCGACGGGAACCTCGTCGAGCCGACCACGTCGTTCTTCAACCCGGCGGGCTTCACGATCCACAGCGCCGTGCACGCGGCGCGCGAGGACGCGAAGTGCGTGCTGCACCTGCACACCGTCGCCGGCGTCGCAGTCTCGTGCCAAGAAGACGGACTCCTTCCGCTCAACCAGACGGCGATGCTGCTGAACGATCAGATCGCGTACCACGAGTACGAAGGCGTCGCGCTGCTGCTCGACGAGCGCCCGCGGCTGGTCGCCGACCTCGGTACGAAGAACGCGATGATCCTGCGCAACCACGGCACGCTCACGGTCGGCGAAACCGTCGGCGAAGCGTTCCTCGAGATGTACTTCCTCGAGCGCGCGTGCGCGACGCAGGTCGCCGCGCTGGCGGGCGGCGTTCCGCTGCACTACCCGGCGCCGGCGGTGCAAGAGGTGGTGAAGCAGCAAGCGACGGTCGGGATCTCGTCGATCGCGCGGCTCTCCTGGGACGCGCAGCTCCGGCTGCTCGACGCCAAGGATCCGAGCTACAAGAACTGAGCGCGCGATGACGGCCAAGGCGCAGTTTCCGGACGAGTCCGTCGAGGGCGCGTTCGTCCGCCAAGGGGACGCGTTCCGCGACTGGGTGCGCGCCGACGGCTCGAGCGCGTATCCGCCGGAGTTCGGGCGCTATCACCTCTACGTCTCGCTGGCGTGCCCGTGGGCCCACCGCACGATCATCGTGCGCAAGCTCAAAGGCCTCGAGGACGCGGTCGGGATGAGCGTCGTCGACCCGGTGCGCGACGAGCTGGGCTGGGCGTTCCGCGAGGTCGACGAAGCGACGACCGGCGACCCCGTCAACGGGTTCACGTACCTCGCGGAAGCCTACATGGCGACCGATGGGCACTACCACGGGCGCGTCACGGTACCGGTGCTCTGGGACACCCAGACGCGCCGCATCCTGAGCAACTCCGACGACGACATCATGCGGATGTTCGAGACGGAGTTCGAGACGCTCGCGCGGCACGACCTCGATCTGTACCCGCGGGAACACCGCGCCGAGATCGAGCAGCTCAACGAGTTGATCTACGACCGCGTCAACAACGGCGTCTACAAGGCCGGCTTCGCGGCGACGCAAGACGCGTACGAGCCGCCCGCCTACGCACTCTTCGAGACGTTGGACATGCTCGACGCGCGGCTCGCCGCTCGTCGCTACCTGTTCGGGCCGGCACCGGTCGAGACCGACTGGCGCCTGTTCGTCACGCTGATCCGGTTCGACGCGGTCTACCACGGGCATTTCAAGTGCAACCTGCGCCGGATCGCCGACTACCCGAACCTTTCGGGTTACGTGCGCGACCTCTACCAGATTCACGGCGTCGCCGGGACCGTCAACTTCGACCACATCAAGCGCCACTACTACGCGACGCACGACGAGATCAACCCGACGCGCATCGTCCCGATCGGCCCGCTGCAGAACCTCACGGCGCCGCACGGCCGCGAGCGGCTGTAGCCCCTACTTCACCCGGGTCCAGGTCGCGCGGAAACGCTCTTGCCATGTTGCGCCTCCGTCGGTCGAGATGCGCATGAGCTGGAGCAGCTTTCCGCTGCCGTCGGGCCGTAGGAACACCTCGTGCTTGAAGGCCTTGGCGTCGGTCGTACGATCGTCGCCGGCAAACCGCACGCCGCCGTCGTCGAGCCGGTTGACGGCCGCGCGGATCAGCCCCGCGTTGCGCGACGTGTCGCTCGTCACCCACACTTCGTCCCACGCTCCGGTTCGCGCGTCGAACAGATAGCTGCCTTCCGCGTCGCCGGCCGGCGACGACCATTCGACGCGCACGAGACAGCCGTCGAGCCGCTTCGTGCCGACGGCGCGCGCGACGACGTTTCCCGACCCCGCGACGACGTCCCAACTGCCGAGGACGAGGTCGAGCGCGTCGTGCCCGGGACGGCTTGCGCAGCCGGACGCCGGCGCGGCGGCCGAAGCAGTTTGCGCCGACACCGCCGGCGGCAGCGTCATCATCATCGTCATCATCGCGGCGGCGATCGGTTCATGGATGCGCATCGGGTTGCTCCTCAGGAGTCGGGGTGCGAGAACGAGGGCGGCGGGAGTGCGAGCGTCTGCGACGGCACGCGAAGCCCGCGCAGGAAGTCGACGATGCAGCGCACGACGCGCGGGTCGTCGCGGAAGACCGAGTGTCCGCCGTTTCGGACCTCGACGAACGACGCGTTCGGAAATCCGGCCGCAATCGCGCGCTGATCCTCGATGTACGTGCGCCCGTCGAGGTCGCCCGCGGCGAAGAGCGCCGGCGTGCCGGCGCGCACCGGCGCGCGGTAGTCCGCGCCGGCATCGCCGACGCCGAGCGCCGCCTGCAGCCGAAACGCGGGGAAGTTGAGCGCGTCCTCGAGCGCGGCGGCGCTCGTCTGGTCGCGAACGGTGGCGAGCCGGTCCGGCTCGATCCCCGACCACGCCAGAACGGCCTCCGGCATCCCGCGCAAGCCCGTCACGCCGCGCGGAATCCGCGCGACCGCGGCCGCGGCCGCCGTGTCGTCGCCCGCGGCCAGCGAGCGGTAGAGCTCCGGGACGCGGGCGACCTCGGCTCGCTCGCGCAGCAGCGCGCCCGTCGCAAGACGCAGCTCGAACCCGCCGATCGCGACGCGGCGCCCGCGCACCTCGACGACGCGCGGCCGCCGATCGACATCCGCGAGGACGCGGCGCATGGTCCCGACCAAATCCGGATACCTGCCGGGTGCCGCGGGATCGGCCGCCGCCAGGGCGCCCAGCCGCGCGAGATACGCGTCGGTGCGCGCGGGCAGCTTCACCGTCTCGCCGGGCTGCTCGCTCCCGACCAGCACGACCCGCTCGATCCGCGGCCCCAGGACGCGAACCGCGTCGAGCGCGAGCTGCGTCCCATAGCTCAGCGCGACCAGCCGCAGCCGTTCCGCACCGAGCGCGCGGCGCAGCTCGTCGAGGTCGAGAACGCTCTCGCGCGTCGTGTAGCCGCCCAGTTCGACGCCGGCCGAGCGCCAGGACGCAGCGCAGCGCTGCGCCTCCGCGATCAGAAAGCTCTCCAACGGCGCACGCGTGATTGGAACCTCGGGCGCGAGCGGCGTCGAGAACGGGCAAAACGGGATCGCGTTCGAGGCGCCTGTGCCGCGCTGGTCGAGCGCGACGACATCGCCCGCCTCGCGGAGTGCGGTGAAGAACGAGGGGATCTCCTGGCGCATCGCCTCGATCCCCGAGCCGCCGGGACCGCCGGCGAGGTAGACGATCGGACTCGCGCCGCTCGCTCCGGTGCTCCGCAAACGCGCGAAGCGGAGCGGGATCAGGCGCGACGAGGGACGCGAGCGCAGCTCCGGCACATCCAGCTCCCCGGCCTCGTAGCGGACGACGGAACCGTCGGCACCGAGCATCGCGCCGTTTCCCCAGCGCACCGAGGGCGGCGACGCGGAGAGCGCCGCGCTCAAGACCGAAACGGCGAGCAGCACGGCCGATCTACGCCCCTCGCGCCGGCCGCTGTTTCAGAGACGGCAGTAGCACGTCATATCGGGTTAACCGAGCTTTCTCCCAGGGTACACGAGCCTGCGCCCGCAAACGGCACGCCGTTCCTTCGGGCGGAGGCGTCATTGATGGACCACAGGGTCGAGAACGTCCCGGCGACCGCGCTCGAAGCGGTCCTCGCGGCCGCCAGCGCGTTGCTGGACCCCGAGAAGCTCGCCCGGCTCGTCATCGATCACATCAAGCAGCTCTTGCAGGTCGACGGTGCCGCGCTCTATTGGTGGGACTCGCACGAGGAAGTGCTGACCGCGCTCGCCGACAACGATCCGCGGATGAGCGTCCCGATCCCGGTGATCAACCCGGGCCAGGGCCTCGTCGGGACGGCCTTCGAGGAGAACCGGTCCACGACGACCGCCAGCGACGGTAAAGCGGACGAAGGCCCGTCGTGGATGCGCGAGCTGAAGATCCGGGACGGCGCGGCCGTTCCGATCCTGGTCGACGGCCGCCCGCGCGGCGTGCTCATCGCGCGCACCTACGCCGACCGCGCCTTCAGCGACGCCGACCTCGAGACCATGCGCCTCACCGGCGAGCACATCGCGCCGACGCTCGCGAACATGGGCCTGCTCGCTCGGGCGCAGCGCGAGCGCAACGTCGCGCACGCGCTCGCCGAGCTGATGCGCGCCGCGACCGCGTGCGACGACGTCGAGGACCTGTTGCGGCTGATCGTCCGCTACGCGACGCGTCTGCTCGGCGCCGACTACGGCCGCGTCGAGACGCACGCCGTCGAACGCGCCGGCGGCGGCGAGACGGAAGTCGTCTTGCGCGAGAGCGAGGACGGCGGTGAGACGCTCTGCGTAGCGATCGAGACGCCGAAGCACGCGTTCGGCCGGCTCGTGCTGCGCTTCCGGACCGACGTCACGATCACGCGCCCGCAGGAGGTCATCGCCGCGACGCTCGCCGGCTTCGCGGCGAGCGCGCTCGACCGCGCGCACGTCGACGCGGCGGTGCAGCGCCACGAAGCGCTGATGCAGTCCGTCCTCAAGACGGCGCCGGTCGCCTTCCTCGCGGTCGACCGAGACTGCCGCATCACGTTCCGCGAAGGGATCGACCTCGTGCGGCTGGGGCTCGACGGCACCGGCGTCGGCGACGTCCTGCCCGATCGCGAAGGGGCGCTCGGCGCGCTACGCGCAACCGCGGTGCGCGCGCTCGGCGGCGACGAAGTCGTGGAAGCGGTCGCGAGCGACCATGTCGCGCTGGAGATCCGGTTCTCGCCGATGCGGGACGGCGCCGGCACGGTGACCGGCGCCACCGGCGTCGCGATCGACCTCTCCGAGCGGCGCGGCCTCGAAGAGAAGCTTGCGTTCCGCGCGACGCACGACGCGCTGACCGAGCTGCCGAACCGCGAGCTCTTCCTCGACCGGCTCTCGCAGGCGCTGCTCGCCTCGCACCGGACGCGCGATCCGCTCGCCGTCGTGGTGCTCGACATCGAGGAGTTCGCCGAGCTCAACGCCACGCTCGGCCCGCGCGGCGCCGACGCCGCACTCCGCGAGCTCTCGCAGCGTCTTGCGCGGCGGACCGACGTTCCGGGCGCGACCTTCGCCCGCGTCGACGGTGACCGTTTCGGCTGGATCGTACCGGGACAGGACGACGCGGCGCTGCTCTCGTTCGTCCGCCGGGTCACCACGGCGGCCGACGACCCGTTCCACTACGACGGACACGTCGCGGGGCTGCGCGTGACGCTCGGGGTCGCGCAGCACGGCGGAGCGCTCATCGAGGCCGGCGAGCTGACGCGCCACGCGATCATCGCGATGCAGCGCGCG
>DASWSC010000106.1:0-2997 GCA_036402855.1 Candidatus Elarobacter sp.
CGGCTGGTTCTACATGTTCTATTCCGGCAACGCGTGCTGCGGTGAGGACTGCGCGTACGCGGTCGGCGTCGCGCGCGCCCGCTCGCTGGCCGGGCCGTGGGAGAAGTGCCCCCGCAACCCGATCCTCGCGAGCAACGACGCGTTCCGCTGCCCCGGCCACGGCGCGCCCGTCGACGACGGCAAGGGCAACTGGTACTACCTCTATCACGCCTACGAGGCGCGGCCCGACGCGATCTACGTCGGCCGCCAGCTCTGCCTGGACCCGATCGACTGGAACTTCGACGGCTGGCCGTCGATCAACGGCGGCCACGGACCGAGCCGTGTGGCCGACGCGCCGTTCCCGCTCGAGCGGCGCGCGCCGCAGCGCGACCGCTGGAACGCCGACTTCACCGTGCCGCTCGACCGCGGCTGGCAGTGGCCGCAGTCCGGGGCGCCGAGCATGGACCTCGACCGCGGCGCGCTCGTGCTGACCGCGAAGCACCCGCGGCGCGGGCCCGATCCGCTCGCCGCCGTCGCGGCGCGCACCGTCACGGCCGGCGACTATGCGGCGACGGCGGTGGTCGACGCCCGGGCGCAGGCGCCGGGGACGCTGGCGTCGCTGTGCGCCTACGGCTCGCACCGGGACGCGCTCGGAATCGGCGTCCGGGATGGGATCGTCACCGTGTGGCGCCGGCGCGGCGGCCGGCTCGTCGACCTGGCGCTCGCCCGTGTCGGCCGCGAGAAAGTCCACCTCCGGTGCACCGCTTTGGCGGGCCGGGCGTACCGCTTCGCCTTCAGCCGCGACGGCCGCAGCTGGCAGACGCTGGGCGGCCGGCTCGACGGCTCCTGGCTTCCGCCGTGGGATGCCGGCGTGCGCATCGCGCTCGCGGGCGGCGGGGCGACCGGCGCGTCCGTGCGCTTCACAGCGTTCACGTTCGTCCCGGCGGCCGCGCCGGTGACCCCGATCGAAGGGCTCAAACCACGCCGCGTGCAGTTCGCGGAGATGCTCTCGAAGGTGGCGCCCGGGCGGGCGCTCCGCCGCGAACGTTTGAGCTGAACCGCGCGTTTGCCGGTTGGCGGCGCGGGTACCATGCGAGCAAGCGCGCCGCGTTTCGAGGAGGCAGACTGCATGGATAATCTGGTGCTTTGCCCCTGCGGGCACTCGCTCGCGAACCACGACTACGCCGGTTGCTCCGGCGACCGGCTCGGCAACTGTGCCTGCGCCCGCGACCGCCATGCGGCGCTCGAGGCGGCCGTGGACAGCGTCCGCACCGCCCCCGTCTTCGGCGGCTACGCGGTCTCGCGCAGCGACGACGCAGCGTAGCGGTTCTCCGGCAGGGCTCGGCCCTGCGGCTTCAGCCCTTGACGCCCCTGGACGCCCGGTGTTAGGATACGGCCCTATGCCCCTCGGCGGATAGCGGCATACATGAGCGAGCGAGGACCCTCACTCCGGTGGGTCGGTCCTTGCCTTTTCGCGTTTACCGGCCCCGAGCGCGCGTGAGACCACGCAGGAAGACCCCCAAGAACAGAATGGCGACGAAGACGACGGCGGACAAACCCAAGACCACGCGCAACCGCAAGAAGACCGATGCGGCCCCCGCAGCGCCGAACGGTTCGGGTACCGCGGTCAAGCAAGAGAACATCGCGAACGCTAGCTTCCACGTTCCCGAAGAAGCGTTCACCGTCGAGCTGCCGGAGGACCCCGGTGCCAAACGCGAACGCCACTCGTTCGCGAAGATCACCGACGTTCTGCAGCTGCCCGACCTGATCGAGCTGCAGAAAGCATCCTTTAAGTGGTTCATCAACGACGGCCTCAAGGATGCGTTCGAGTCGATCTCGCCGATCAAGGACTTCACCGGCAACCTGGTGCTCGAGTTCGGCGACCACAGCCTCGGTGAGCCCAAGTACTCGGTCGAAGAGTGCCGCGAGCGCGACATGACCTACAGCGCGCCGCTGCGCGTGCGCGTTCGTTTGATCACGGCCGAGTCGGGCGAGATCAAAGGCATCCCGGACCAAGAGATCTTCATGGGCGATTTCCCGCTCATGACCGACAAGGGCACGTTCATGATCAACGGCGCCGAGCGCGTGATCGTGAGCCAGCTCGTGCGCTCGCCGGGCGTCTACTTCTTGCAGGACTCGGACACCAACAACCGCCCGACCTACAATGCGACGATCATCCCGAACCGCGGCGCTTGGATCGAGTTCGAGACCGACAACGGTACGAAGAACGACGAGACCGAGGGCACGATCGGCGTCCGCATCGACAAGAACCGCAAGATCTACGCGACGACGTTCGTGCGCGCATTGTCGCGCCCCGAGGCCGGCTATGACTGGGAGAGCGACGAAGCGATCCTGGCGCTGTTCGACAACTCGCCCTTGATCGCGAACTGTCTCGAAAAAGACAAGGACATCAAGACCAAGGAAGACGCGCTCAAGGAAATCTACAAGAAGCTGCGTCCCGGCGAGCCCGAGAACGCGGAGAACGCCGAGAAGCTGCTCGAGTCGCTGTTCTTCGACGAGAAGCGCTACGACCTCGCGGGCGTGGGCCGCTACAAGCTGTCCGGCAAGCTCGAGAAAGAGTACGTCGCCGCGACGCTGCGCATCCCCGCCATCGACAAGAAGGCGCTCACGCGCGAGGACATGATCGCGGTGCTTCGTCGCCTGATCAAAGTCCAGGCGAAGACCATCAACAAGGACGACATCGACCACCTCGGCAACCGCCGCATCCGGTCGGTCGGCGAGCTGCTGCAGAACCAGTTCCGCGTCGGTTTGCTGCGCCTCGAGCGCGTCGTGCGCGAGCGCATGACCGTTCAGGACATCGAGACCGTCACGCCGCAGGCGCTGATCAACATTCGCCCCGTGGTCGCGGCGATCAAAGAGTTCTTCGGCTCCTCGCAGCTCTCGCAGTTCATGGACCAGACCAACTCGCTCGCCGAGCTGACGCACAAGCGGCGTCTGTCGGCGCTCGGGCCGGGCGGTCTGTCGCGCGAGCGCGCGGGCTTCGAAGTCCGCGACGTC
>DASWSC010000107.1:0-6322 GCA_036402855.1 Candidatus Elarobacter sp.
TGGACGTCTGCGCCATCGGGCGGGTCACGATCTTCATCGACCCGGTCGGACGCGGCGGCGAGCAGAAGTGCCTGGTGTTCGACCCGCTCGAAGACCGCGAGCTGATCTACCAGACGATCGTCCGCGAGCTCGCGCCCGTCCCGTACGAGGACGCAACGGAGAAGGCCCCGCACTGACGCGGGGCCTTCTTCTCTTGTTCCGTCGGGCTCCTCGAAGGCGTCGGCTGACGGATCAGCTACGCGCCCCTAGGTCCTTTCAAGGCAGCTCGATTTCGGCCAGGTTCTTCTCGATCTTCCGCTTCACGCGCTGGAGCGCGTTGTCGATCGACTTCACGTGCCGGTTCAGGTCGCGGGCCATCTCCTGGTAGGACTTGCCTTCCAGGTAGGACAGGAGCACTTGCGACTCGAGGTCGGACAGGTTCTCCTGGATGCGCGCCTTGATGTCTTCCGAAACCTCCTGATTGATCACGAGCTCTTCGGGATCCGAGGTCTTCTGCGAGGGCATCACGTCGAGGAGCGTCCGTTCGCTGTCCTCGTCGTAGATCGGCTTGTTCAGCGAGATGTACTGGTTGAGCGGGATGTGCTTCTGCCGGGTCGCCGTCTTGATCGCGGTGATGATCTGACGGGTGATGCAGAGTTCCGCGAAGGCGCGGAAGCTCGAGAGCTTGTCTGCCTTGAAGTCGCGGACGGCCTTGTAGAGGCCGATCATGCCCTCCTGGATGATGTCCTCTCGGTCGGCACCGATGAGGAAGTAGCTCTTTGCTTTGATGCGGACGAAATTCTTGTACTTGTTGAGCAAGAACTCCATCGCCAGGTTGTCGCCCGATTTCGCCGCGGAGACGAGATCTTCGTCGGGCCGCTCGTGGTAGTCGAGGGGCTCGACGGCGGGCTGCGCGATCGCCATGAAACCTACCTTGCCGGAATTGGTCGAGCACGAAAACGCGGGCCGGAGCCCGTCAGGGCCGTGCAGGACCGTTCAAGTATAGGAGGGTCCTGCTAGGAGGTCAAGGACGAAGCATGGGCCGCTCGGCCCTCAGGCGGAATCCGTACACGGCAACCGCAACGGGCCGCTTGCTCGCATGCGCCCGTCTCCGACCGGTCAGCCGGAGCTCGGCTCCCGGCCGGCGCGCTGGCGCACGGCTTCGTAGAGCAGGATCCCGGCCGCGACCGAGGCGTTGAGCGACCGGACCCGCCCGAGCAGCGGGATCTCGACCAGCACGTCGCACTCGCGCTGGACCAGCGCCGAGATCCCGGCGCCTTCGGCGCCGATCACGAGCGCGACGTCGCCGCGGAGGTCCGCCTCCGTGTACGGGCGCGCGCTCGGCGCCAGCGCGGCGCCGTACGTCCAGATCCCCGCCTTCTTCAGCGTGCGGACCGCCTGCGCGACGTTCGCCACGCGAGCGATCGGGACGAATGCGGTCGCGCCGGCCGACGACTTTCGGACCGTCGGGTTGATCCCGGCGCTGCGGCGCTCGGGCAGGATCACCGCCGTCGCGCCGGCACATTCGGCGGACCGCACGATCGCGCCGGCGTTGTGCGGATCGGTCACGTGATCGAGCACGACGAACAGTGCCGGGCGCTCGCGCGAGCGCAGCGCGATCGCCTCCTCGAGCGTCGTGTACGCGAACGGCTCGCCGAACGCGACGACGCCTTGGTGCGCCTTGTACGGGAACGATGCGAAAAACGTCCGGCTCTCGAAGCGCACCGGGACGTTGGCGGCGCGCGCGCGCTCGAGCAGGTTCTTCAAGGCCGGATCCCGCTTGCGGTCGTCGCCCACGTGGATCTTGCGCAGCGGCTCGCCGGCTACGAGCATCTCGTCCACGGCGTGCACGCCGTATACGACGTCGTCGAGGTCCACGCGCGGCGCGCGGCGCTTGCCCGCGGCCGGTGGGCGCTGCGAGCCTACGCGCCGGCGGCGGTCCACGTCGTGCCGTCCTTGGAGTCCTTGAGCGTGATCCCTTCGGCGGCCAGCGCGTCGCGCAGGCGGTCCCCGAGCGCGAAGTCCTTCGCGCGCCGCGCCTCGGCGCGCGCCTCGATGACCGCTTCGATCGCGGCCTCGGGCGACGCCACGCCGTTCAGAGACACCAGCCCGTCGAGCCGCCGCCGCAGCCGATCGAGGAGCTGGGGATCGAGCTCGGCAGCGGGGCCTTCGCTCCCCGCGTCGGCGAGCGCCTCCGTGGAGAACGCGGCACCGATTCCGAGCACGTTCGCCGCGTCGCGCGTCAGCGCGAGCACCGCGCCGGCGTGCGCCGGCTCGACCGCCGATCGCACGATCCCGTTCAGGATACCGACGGCGCGCGCGGTGTCCATGTCGTCGTCGAGCGCGTCGAACAACGGGTCGAACGCGCCGGCGAGCCGCGCGCGGGCCGCCTCGTACGGCGGCACGTCGCCGTGCGCCTCACGCTCGAGCGCCGCCGCCGACTTCTGCATTCGCCGGAGCGCCGTCGTGACGCCGCCGATCGAGTCCTCGGTGAAGTTCATCGGCTTCCGGTAGCCCGTCTGCAGGAATAGCAGGCGGATCGCAAGCGGATCGTGACGCTTCAGCAAGTCCGTGAGCGGCTCGAAGTTACCGAGCGACTTCGACATCTTCCGGCCCTCGTAGTTGAGCAACCCGCCGTGCACCCAGGTCTCCGCCATCGGCGGCCGCTCCATCAGCGGTTCGCTCTGCGCGATCTCGTTCTCGTGGTGCGGAAAGATCAAATCGTAGCCGCCGCCGTGCAGGTCGAACGGGACGCCGAGCAGGGCGCGCGACATCGCGCTGCACTCGATGTGCCAGCCCGGACGGCCCGCTCCCCAGGGCGCCTCCCAGCGCGGCTCGTCGGGCTTCGCGAACTTCCAGAGCGCGAAGTCGAGCGGGTCGGCCTTGTGCTCGTTCTCCGCGATGCGCGCGCCGATCAGCAGCTCGTCGACGTTCTTTCCGCTCAGCGCGCCGTAGCGCGGAAACGCGGCGACCCGGTAGTACACGCCGTCGTCGCTCGCATAGGCATACCCGCGCGCGAGCAGCTCGGCGATCATCTCGATGATCTGCGGGATGTACGCGGTGGCGTACGGCTCGCGATCCGGCTCCCGCACGCCGAGCACGCGCATCGAGTCCTTGAACGCACCGTAGAAGCGTGCGACGACCGCGTCGTACGTCGTCCCCTCGCGCGCCGCCGTCGCGATCGAGCGGTCGTCGATGTCCGTGACGTTCTGCACGTACGTGACGCGGAAACCGTTGCGCGGGTGCTCGAGGTAGCGCCGCAGGACGTCGAAGAAAAGGAACGACCGCGCGTGGCCGAGGTGCGCCTCGGCCGACGGCGTGAGGCCGCAGACATAGATTCGAACGTGATGCGGTTCGAGCGGCCGCAGCGGTTCGACCGCGTGCGTTCGCGTGTTATACAGACGAAGGGGCATTCTTCCGTTCGAGTTCGGCGAGCCGGCTCTCCAGCGCTGCGATCCGCTCGTGCAATTGCGCGATCAGCGGTGCGTTCGGGTCGGGCATCTCGACGCGCGGCCGCTCGGCCGACGTCATGGCGACCGGCCTGCCGTCGAGCAGGACCACGCGCCCCGGGATCCCGACGACCGTCGCATTCGGCGGAACGTCCTTCACGACCACCGAGTTGGCCCCGATCTTCGCGCCGTCGCCGACGGTGATCGCGCCGAGGACCGAGGCGCCCGAACCGACCGTGACGTTGCTGCCGAGCGTCGGGTGACGCTTCGTCCGCAGCAGCGACGTTCCGCCGAGCGTGACGCCCTGGTAGATCGTGCAGCCGTCGCCGACTTCGGCGGTCTCACCGATGACCACACCCGATCCGTGATCGATGAAGATCCCGCGGCCGAGCGTCGCACCGGGATCGATCTCGATCCCGGTGAGGAAGCGCGAGAAGGTCGAGAGGACGCGCGGCAGCACCGGGATACCCGCGCGGTGGAGCGCGTGAACGAGCCGGTGCGCGACCAGCGCGTGAAATCCGGGATATGCGAGGGCGACCTCCAGCCACCCGTTCGCCGCCGGGTCGTTCTCGACGGGCGCGCGCAGGTCGGCTAGGATGTCCTCGATCACCTTCACGGCCACGACGGTCTTACGACCCGTCCGGCTCGTGCCCGGTTGCCCCGTCGCGCGGCGGCGTCGGCTGAATCGTCTCGAACGGGACGCCGCCCGGTCCGTACGCGATCGGCTGTAGCCCGCGGCCGTGCAGAATGTGCGAGCTCACCGCACCGATCCGGATCATGATCCGGTCGTGGCCGAGCAGCGGAAACAGCAGCTCCAGCGGCGGACCGTCGTGCGCGCCGGTCAAGGCCATGCGCACCGCGCCGAGCGCGTCGTCCTCGGCGAGGCCGAACTCTTTCGCGATCTCCGGCAGATCGTGCGCCAGCGCGAGGCCGCGCAGCTCGGGCTGATCGTCGACGTACTGCGCGACCGCGTCGAGAAAGAACAGCACCTGGCGGTTGCGCAAGCGCTCGAGCTCGAGCGCCGGGATCGTGACGGCTTCCTCGCGCAGCGCCGCGATGCGCTCCAGCGACGATCCGAGCGTCTCGCCGTTGCCGAATGCGTCCAAGAACGTCTCGATCCAGCGGTGCGCCGCGGCGGGCGCGGGATCTTCGAGCAGCCGCAGGTGCTGCATCGCAGCCGCGATCAGCGCGTGGGCGTCTTCACGCCCAAGCGCGTGCACGGGGCGATCGAGGTCGAGGCGATCCATCCGCCTCTGGAATCACACCCTGCGGCGAACCGTTCCTTCGCCGCACCTCAGCTCAGGTCGGGTTGGACTCGTCGTCCTCGGTTTCGCCGCCGGCCTCCTCGGCCTCGTCGCCGCCGGGGCCCGGCCCAGGCTTGCTCGGCGGCATCGCCGTGGCAAGAATGTCTTCGATCGAACGTTCCACGAGCATGGTCATCGCCTGGCCATTCGTGACCAACCGGGAGAACCATGCGTTGGTCAGCCCCGCCGCGAAGGAAAGGCGAGCGTGATCTCATCGGGGTTGTTCTGCCGAGAGCTCATCGGACGCTCGTCCGAGCTGGCGTTCGTGCTCGAACGGATCGGGACGACGGTGCGGACGTCCAGCGCGGTCGTCGTGCGCGGTGAAGCCGGGATCGGGAAGAGCCGTCTGGTCGGCGAAGCCGTCGCCGCGGCGCAGCACCAGGGGTACCGCATCGCGAGCGGGTCGACGCGCGAGTATGCCAACGCGCCGTACGCCGCGGTCGAAGAGGCTCTGGAGCGGCTCGGCGTCTCGCTTGCCGGTGTCCCGCCCGACGGCGGCGCCGATGCGAAGGCGCAGCGCTTCAACGCGATCGCGGAGTCGATCGCGAACGCGGCGAGCGATTCTCCGCGCGGCGTCGTGCTGGTCGTCGAGGACCTCCACTGGGCCGACGTCGGAACGCTCGAGCTCCTGCGGTTCTTGGCGGCGCGGCTGGCGGGCGAGCGCGTGACGCTCATCGTCACGTACCGCCTCGACGAGATCGAATCCGACTCGGCGCGCGCCCGTTCGATCGTCGCCTTCGAGCGCGACGCCGACGCGGTCGACACCCTCGACCCGCTCCCGCCTCGGGAGATCGACCGGCTGCTGGCGAGCGTCGTGCGCGACGGAGAACGGACGATCTCGCCCGAGGTGCTCGCGCAGACGCGCGACCTCTCCGACGGGCGGCCGCTCTTCGCCGAAGAGCTGCTGCGCGGCGTCTTCGAACGGCTCGACCGCGATGCGCGTGCCGAGCCGTCGGTCCCGACCAGCATCCGCGTGACGGTCCGCGAGCGGTTCGCATCGCTCGGCGACGTCGATCGCGCGGTGCTGCTGCACGCGGCGGTGATCGGCCGGCGCTTCTCCGCCCGCTTCCTGGCGACGTTCGCCGCCGAGGACCTCCTCGCGGTCTACTCGGCGCTGCGCCGCGCGCGCGACCTGCAACTCGTGGTCGAGGACCGCGACGAGGCGGGCGACGCCTTCGCCTTCCGGCACTCGCTTACGCGCGAAGCGATCTATGCCGAGCTGCTCCGCGCCGAAGCGCGGCTGATGCACGGCAAAGTGGCGCGCGCGCTCGAAGCCGAGCCCGCCTGCGACGTCGCGGCGATCGCCGATCATCTCTGGCGCGCCGGTGACACGGAGGCGGCCGCGCGCTGGAGCGAGCGCGCCGGCGACGACGCCTACGACGTCTACGCGTACGCCGACGCGGCGCGCGCCTACGACCGCGCATTCGGGCTCGCGACGGAGGTCGCACGCGCCGCGTATCTCGCCGAGCGCACCGCGGAGTCGTGGTACGCGCTCGGCGATCTCACGCAGGCGATCGCGTGGTTCGGCGTCGCGGCCGAGAAGCACGAGGCCGCCGGGACGCCGGGTTTGGCCTGGCGGCAGCGGCTGCG
>DASWSC010000108.1:0-18922 GCA_036402855.1 Candidatus Elarobacter sp.
TACGCGCGCTGCACGGGGACGCCGTCATACTCGTAACCGAGCTGCGTGTAGTTGCCGCCGCGGACGTACACCGACTGCGCCCAGCCCTGCTGGCCGATCGGGACGAACACGCCGGGGACCGACGCGATCGCGGAGTACGCCTGGTTCAGCGCGCCGCCGCCGCCCAGCGCCTGGGCCGCCGCCGCCTGCGAGGCGTTGACGGAGTAGACGTCGGCCGTGGTGCCCGGCTTCACGAGGTCGGTGTTCGCGCGTGCGGTCGTACCACCGATTCGTTGAAGCTGCTTCGGCGCCGCGAAGCTCAGGTTGATCGTGTTGTCGGCCTGAACCGTGATCCCGGCCTGGTTCACCGGCAGATGACCTGCCGAGGTGATCGAGATCGAGTACGTGTCAGGCGCGAGGCTGAGGAAGTTGAATCGCCCTTGGGCGTCGGAGGTCGCCGAGGCTTGCTGCGACGGGCTTGAAACCGTCACATGCGCGCCCGGGATCGGAGCGCTGGTTTGCGCATCCGTAACCGTTCCGCTGATGGTGCCCGTGGTGCCGGCCAGAACCCAAGTTCCCTGGCCGATGAGCCCGATCAGTGTGAGAACGGCGACCAACGAACGCCAGAACGTGCGTTGGAACATCGTGTCCTTTCCTACGGTATGCTAGGCGGGCGTCGCAAGAGGATGCGGCACGCACGCGTAGCAGCCGGGTCTTCGCGCTGTCAGAAGCGCGTCCTGTCTGGGACACGTTTGTGGCACTCCTGAAATTTCCAGGAGACCCGGCTGGGGCGCCGCAGGGACGCCCCCGCCCTCACGCCGGGATAGGCTTCAGCCGCGCCGCGAGGAGCCCCGGGATCTCCGAAGGGCGGTCCGCGACGGGGACGCCCGCCTCGCCGAATGCCTTCACTTTCGATTCCGGCGTTCCGGTGTTGCCGGAGATGATGGCGCCGGCGTGCCCGAGACGCTTCCCCTTCGGAGCGCTCCGCCCGCCGATGAACGCCACGACGGGCGTCTCCGCGAGGTGCTCCTTGATGAAGGCGGCGGCGTCTTCTTCGTCCGAGCCCCCGATCTCGCCGGCGACGACGATCGCCCTGGTCTCGGGGTCGTTGGCGAACTCGCGCAGGCAGTCGACGAACGTGGTCCCGATGATCGGGTCGCCGCCGATCCCGACGCAGGTCGATTGGCCGAACCCGGCCCGGGTCAGTCCGTCGACGATCTCGTAGGTCAGCGTCCCGGAGCGCGAGATCATCCCGATGTTGCCTTCCTTGAAGACGTGCGAGGGCATGATGCCGAGCAGCGACTTTCCGGGCGAGATCACGCCCGGGCAGTTGGGGCCGATGATCCGCATCCCGGGCGTCGTGGCGACGACGCGCAACATGTCGTGCGCCGGAATACCCTCGGTGATGCAGACCGCGACCCGGATCCCGGCGTCGTGGGCTTCCCACAGCGCGTCGGCACCCGCGAACGGCGGCACGAAGATGATCGAGTGCGTCGCGCCGGTCCCTTCGACCGCGTCCTTCACCGTGTCGAAGACGGGGAGGCCGCTCTCGGTGTTCGTGCCGCCCTTGCCGGGCGTCACCCCGCCGGCGACCTGCGTCCCGTACGCGATCATGCGCTGCGTGTGGAAGGCGCCTTCCCGGCCGGTGATCCCCTGGACGATCACCTTCGAGTTCTTATCGAGAAAAATCGACACTGGCCGTTACTTCTTTCCGTTCGCGTTGGCGAGCTCGACGGCGCGCGCCGCGCCTTCGTCCATCGTCTCGACCGGGACGAACCCGGCCTCGGCCAGGATCGCGCGCCCTTCTTCGGCGTTGGTCCCCGTCAGCCGCACGACGAGCGGGACTTGCCGGACGGGCTGGTCGGCGCCCGGCGACGGGCCTTTGAGCGCTTCGACGATCCCCTTGGCGACTTGATCCCCGCGCGTGATCCCGCCGAAGATGTTGATGAACATCGCCTTCACGCGTGGATCGGCGGTCACCAGCGCGTAACTCTTCTTCACCAGGTCGGCCTGTGCGCCGCCGCCGATGTCGAGGAAGTTCGCCGCGCCGCCGCCGGCGTTCTTGACGGCGTCCATCGTCCCCATCCCGAGCCCCGCGCCGTTCGCGATCGTGCCGACGGTCTTCGGCGGCTCGCCGGGCTCGTCGGCGAAGCGCGCATAGTTCGACATGCCGAGCCCGATCGCGACCGCCGCGGCTTGATCCTCGTCGGCCGGCGACTGTTTGTTCCACCGTGCCAGATCGGGATGCTTGTAGAGCCCGTTGTCGTCGAGCTCGACCTTCGCGTCGCTCGCGATCACGCGCCCGTCCTTGGTGAGCACGAGCGGGTTGATCTCGACCAGGTTGGCGCCGAAGTCCATGAAGAGCGTGTACAGCGCGCCGAGGATTGCGGGGAACGCCTTGCGATAGCCCTCCGGCAGTCCGGCGCTGAACGCCAGCCGGCGTCCGATGAACGGCGAGTAGCCCGTCGCCGGGTCGATCCAGTACTTCTTGATGTCGTCCGGGTTCTTCTCGGCGACTTCTTCGACGTCCATTCCGCCGAAGCGCGTCACCATCACGATCGGGCGCTTGCGCGCGCGGTCGATCGCGATCGAGACGTACGCCTCGCTCGCGATGTCGACTTTCTCCTCGACGAGCAGCGACTTCACTTCCTCGCCGTCCGGGTTTTGGATCGACTTGAGCACTTTGCCGATCAGCTCGCGCGCCAGCGTCTCGCTCTGCTGCGCGTCGTCGGCAAACTTGATCCCGCCCGCCTTGCCGCGGCCGCCCATCATCACTTGGCTCTTGAGGACCCACGACCCCGGATGCGCGGCGACGTAGTCGCGCACGTCGGCGGCGGTCGTGGAGAAGACGCCGTTCGGGGTCGGGATCCCGACGCGCCGGAACAGGTCCTTGCCCTGGTACTCCATCAGCTTCATGGCGCGCCCAGCGTTCCGCACGGCGCGAAGCCCCCCCTGGACGACATTCGTCGTACGCGCGAAGGCGGCGGCGGCAACGCCCGGCGAAGCGACGTCGTAAGGAGGGCTCGCCGTGGTTCGTCCGTTCGCCGCCGCCTTGATCGCGCTCGCGTGGGCACTTCCGTCCGGCGCCTCCGGCGAGAGCGTCCCGCCGCTCAAACCCATGCGAACGCTCGTCTATTCGGTGCAGTTCAGCGCGCGGACGACCAACGAGGAGCAGAGCTCCGGTCTGCGGGCGGCGGAGGCGGGGGTCTCGGCGTACGGCAACGCCGCGACGCAGCGCGTCTCGAACGTCGACGACAGCGGGACGCTCACCGCCGACGTCGTCGCGGCGACGGGCGACGACGCGCTGGTCATCGACGCGGCGTTCACCGGCAAGACGGTCTCGCAGCCGCGCATTCGCGTCGCCGTCTACGGTGACGGACGCCTTTCGTACGCGCCGGAGCGTCCGCTGAGCCCCGAGGCGAAGCGGCTCCTCCCGCTGCTGGCGCGCGGCATCGTCGCGAACCGGGACGTCAGCTCGGGGTCGTCGTGGACGATCCCGGCCCCGGCGCCGGTCAAAGGCGCGTACACGTATCGCGTGACCGCCTCCGAAGGCGACACGGCGACGCTCGCCATCGACGTCGACCTCGTCGTCCCCGGGCCGCGCGGCTTCGACGAGCACGGAAAGGCCGTCGCGCGCTACGACACGGCGCGGCTGTGTCCGACCAGCTACGACTACACCGGCGTCTCGCGGCACCAGCCCTCGATGAACCAGTACGTGACCACCAGCTCGCACCTGACCGCGGTGCTCGTCAGCGACACCTTCGCCAAGCCGTAGCGCCGCCGGCGATCGTCGACGGCGACGCGCAGGATTCCGGCGGCCGCTCATCCATGGAACGATTCCGATGCGATTCACCACATCCGCGATCGCCTGCCTCATGCTCGCCGTCGCGAACGCCGCGGGCGCAGCCGCCGAACCGTCGCCTTCGCCGCTCCCCTCGGCGGCGGCCCTCGTGCGGCTCTCCGATCAAGAGATACGCGACGCCCTCGTCGGCAACCGGTACTTCGCACCGTGGAAGGAGGGGATGATCCTCGAGGTCGAGGTCCACACCGACGGAACGCTGTCCGGCCGCGTCAGCGATCGCGGATACATCCCGCGCGGCATCTCCGCGGCGGCCCGCAATCAGGACGACGGACGGTACGTCATCACCGGCGGACGGATCTGCCTCTCCTACTCGGGCGCGTGGGCGAATGCGAACGGGAAACCGACCTGCCACACCGTGTGGAAGGGAGACAAGGGCTACTCGTTCGGCGGCACGACGCCGATCGACGTCGTTCCGTCGAAGAAATAGCTAGCCGAGACGGCCGAGCAGCGCGCGCGCGATGACGAGCTGCTGGATCTCCGAGGTTCCTTCGTAGATCTCGGTGATCTTCGCGTCACGGTAGTACCGTTCCACCGGGAACTCCGTCGTGTAGCCGTAGCCGCCGTGGATCTGCACCGCCTCGGCCGCGTGCTCGCGCGCCTTGGTCGACGCGAACAGCTTCGCTTTGGAGGCTTCGGTGACGAACGGGCGCCGCGCGTCGGCGAGCCCCGCCGCGCGGTAGACGAGCAGCCGCGCCGCGTCGAGGTCGGTCGCCATCCGCGCGATCTTGAACGAGACGCCTTCGAACGCGCCGATCGGCTTCCCGAACGCGACGCGGTCCTTCGCGAACTGCACCGATGCGTCCAGGCACGCGGCGAGGATCCCGACCGCCTGCGCCGCGATCCCGAGCCGCCCGGAGGTGAGCGTCATCAGCGCCTGCGTGAACCCGGCGCCTTCCGCGCCGAGCATCGCGGACGCCGCGACGCGGACGTCGTCGAAGGCGAGGTCGACCGTGTTCGAGGTGTGGATCCCGAGCTTCTCGGTCGTCTTCTCGACGACGATCCCGGGCAGGTCCATCGGGATCAGGAACGCGCTGATCCCTTTCGCCCCGGCTCCGCCGGTTCGGAACATCCCCATCAGCACGGCCGAGTAGGCGCCGTTGGTGCACCACTGCTTGCGGCCGTTCAGCACCCAGCCGTCGCCGTCGCGCCGCGCCGTCGCACGCAACGCCGCGGCGTCGGAGCCGGCGTCGGGCTCGGTGAGCCCGAACCCGGCGATCGCATCGCCGGTCGCGAGCGTCTCGAGCCAGCGTTCCTTCTGCTCGCTGGAGCCGAGCTGCGCGATCGCGTTGCAGATCATCGAGTGCACGGAGACGGTGACCGCGGTCCCCGCGTCGACGCGCGCAAGCTCTTCGATCGCGAGCGCGTACGAGACGTAGTCGGCGCCGATCCCGCCGAACCGCTCGGGGACGAGCATCCCCATCAGCCCCGCCTCGGTGAGCGTTCCGTAGAGCCGGCGCGGGAAGATGTGCTCGCGGTCCCAGGCGGCGACGTGCGGCCCGATCTCTCGCTCGGCGACCTCGCGCGCCACGTCGCCGATCGCGCGCTGGTCGTCGCTGAGCTCGAACGCGCCGGCCCGCGCCGTCTCGATCATCGCGCGGCTGTCGCCGCCTTCGGCGCGGTGCTTCCGTTCGCGCCGGCCGTGTAGTCGTAGAACCCGCGGCCCGACTTCTTCCCGAGCCAGCCGGCCGCGACGTACTGCTTGAGCAGCGGACACGGCCGGTACTTCGAGTCGCCGAACCCGTCGTGGAGCACGTTCATGATCGCGAGGCACGTGTCGAGCCCGATGAAGTCGGCGAGCGTGAGCGGACCCATCGGATGGTTCATCCCGAGCTTCATCACCGTGTCGATCGCCTCGACCGACGCGACGCCTTCGTACAGCGCGTAGATCGCTTCGTTGATCATCGGGAGCAGGACGCGGTTCGAGATGAAGCCGGGGAAGTCGCGGACTTCGACCGGCGTCTTGTCGAGCCCCAGCGCGAGGTCGCGCACCGACGCGAACGTCTCGTCGGACGTCGCGATTCCGCGGATCACCTCGACCAGTTTCATCACCGGCACCGGGTTCATGAAGTGCATCCCGACGACGCGCTCCGGCTTCGCGGTGACCCCGCCGAGCACGGTGATGGAGATCGACGAGGTGTTGCTGGCGAGGATCGCCTCGGGCGGCGTGTTGCGGTCGAGATCGCGGAAGAGGTCCAGCTTCAGATCGAGCCGCTCGGTCGCCGCCTCGATCGCGAGCTGCACGTCCAGATCGTGGAAGTGCGGACGCGGATCGATGTGCGTGAGGATCTCACCGCGCTGCTCGGGGCCGATCTTCCCCTTCTCGACGTCGCGGTCGAGCCGCTTCGCGATCCCCTCGATCCCTTTGCGGATGCGCGCCTCGTCGACGTCGTTGAGCAGCACCTCGTGGCCCTTCGCCGCCAGCACCTGGGCGATGCCGCCGCCCATCTGTCCGGCCCCGATGACTAGTATGCGCACACGCTGCTCCTCACGCGACTTTGACGAGGACCGCGTCCCCCTGTCCGCCGCCCGAGCAGATCGCCGCGATCCCCAGCCCGCCGCCGCGGCGCCGGAGCTGGTGCACGACCGCCGAGACGATGCGCGCTCCGGAGGCGCCGATCGGATGGCCGAGTGCGACCGCGCCGCCCTGGACGTTGATCGCGCTCGGATCGAGCCCGAGCTTCGCCGCGGCGGTGAGCGCGACGGCCGCGAACGCCTCGTTGAACTCCCAGACGTGGATGTCCGAGACCGAGAGACCCTGCTGGTCGAGGAGCTTCTGCACGGCCATCGCCGGGACGAGCGCGAGGTACGGCGGGTCCCACGCGACCGCGGCGTGGTCGACGATCTCGGCGAGCGGTTCGGCGCCCGTGGAGCGCGCGTACGCCGCCGACGACAGCACCAGCGCCGCCGCGCCGTCGTTGACCCCCGGCGCGTTGCCGGCGGTGACCGTCCCGCCCGCGTCGAGCGGCTTCAGCTTCGCCATCGCCTCGAGCGACGCGTCGCGGCGCACCGGCTCGTCGCGGTCGACGCGCGTGAACGGCACGTCGCCCGTCACGTACGGCGAGTACTGCGCGGGATCGGCGACCATGTTGGCCGGGGGGACGTGATCCCAGACGGAGCCGCCGGCCCCGGGGGCGCCGGCGAGCGCCGGGACGCGAACGCGAGCGAGCTGCGGGAGCGCGTCGACGACGATCTTCCCCTTCGCCTTCGTCGCGACGGCGATCGGAACGATCTCGTCGGCCAGCTTCCCGGCCTCGTGCGCCGCGTGCGCGCGCTGATGGCTCTGGTACGCGAACTCGTCCTGCACCGCGCGGGTCACGCCGAGCTCGGCTGCGACCCGGGCGCCTTGCGCCGCCATCGCCTCGTCGAAGTAGTAGTCCCAGAGCCCGTCGTGGATCATCGCGTCGACCAGCGTCCCGTGGCCGTACCGGTAGCCGTTGCGCGCGCCCGGGAGGAGGTAGGGCGCGTTGGACATCGACTCCATCCCGCCCGCGACGACGACCCGGTTGTCGCCTTCGGTGATCGTCCGCGCGGCGTAGGTCACGGCGAGCATCCCCGAGGCACACACCTTGTTGATCGTCTCGGCGGTCGTCGTCTTCGCCAGCCCGGCCTTGAACGCGGCTTGCCGCGCCGGCGCCTGGCCCACGCCGGCTTGGATGACCTGGCCCATCACGACGTGCTCGACGTCGGAGGGATCGATCCCGGCGCGCGCGATCGCGTTGCGGATCGCGTCGGCGCCGAGGGTGGTGGCGGGGAGCGAGGAGAGTGCGCCGCCGAGCCGCCCGAAGGGGGTGCGCGCGGTGGCGAGGACGACGGTTCCGGACTTCATAGCACCGCGGACTTCGTGACGGGATCGGCCGATTCCCGAGTCGTCTGCGTGCAGACGATCGTCGTATCGGGCTCGCAGCTTTCGCACTCGAACTGGACCGTGACGTGAGCGATCTCGAAGTCGTCGCGCATCGCCGCGTCGATCGAGCGCAGGATCGTCCCCGCCTCACTGAGCGTGCGGTCGTCGAGGACCACGTGGGCCGAGAGCGCGTGCGAGCCCGATCCGATCGTCCAGACGTGCAGATCGTGGACGCCGACGACGCCCATGACGCGGCCGATCCGCTCGCGCACCGCCGGCACCTCGGCGTGCCCCGGCGCGCTCTCCAGCAGCACGTCGGTCGCCTCGCGGACCACGCGCACGATCCCCGCCGCGATGATCGCGGCGACGAGCAGCGACAGGACGGCATCGATCCAGCCGGCGCCGGTCAGCGCGATCAGCCCGCCTCCGGCGATCACGGCGAGTGCGCCCAGCGCGTCACCGGCGACGTGCAGGACGGCGGCGCGCACGTTCAAGCTGCGCCGCGGCGCGCGCGTCAGCGCCACCCCGACCGCGACGTTCACCGCGAGGCCGATCGCCGCGACGCCGGCCATCAGGCCGGCCTCGGGGAGCGCCGGATGGAGCAGCCGGCGGACCGCTTCGACGACGATCAGCACCGTGACGGCGGTGAGGAGCCCGCCGTTCGCGAGCGCGGCGAGGATCTCGTACCGCGCGAAGCCGTACGTCTGCCGGTGCGTCGCGGGGCGCTTCGCCTGGACGGCCGCGGCGAGCGCGATCGCGAGCGCGACGACGTCCATCGCGACGTGGGCCGCATCGGAGACCAGCGCCAGCGATCCGGCACGAATCCCGCCGGCCAGCTCGAGCACCGCGACGCCGGCGGTCGCGACGAGCGCGGCCTTCAGCGGGCCGGTCGAGCCGCCGGCGTGCAGCGTCACGCGCGCAGCGCTTTGAGCGCGAGCACTCCCAGCATCGCGCCGAACGTCATCCAGGTTCGCGACTCCGCCTGTGCGATCACGGCAGGATCGTACGACCCGTGTTGCGGCGCCGAGGGTTCCAGCGCCGGGACGACGCGCGGTACGCGCGCGACGTAGTCGTCGAACGCGTCGCCGAACGACGAACGCAGGTACGCCTCCTCGTGCGGAACGATGACGGCGTAGACGCCGATCATCGCGGCGAGCGACCCCGCGACCAGCGCCAGCCGAAGCGGCGCGCCGTTCTTCCCGGTGAACGCCCAGGCGAATCCGGCCGCGGTCACGACGTTGCCGGCGTAGAGCGGATTGCGGACGTGCGCGTACGGACCGGCGGTCACCAGCTCGGGCGCCGTGACGCGGTCGCCGCGCGTGGTGACGCCGCTGTAGCCGACCGCCCACATCCGGATCACCTCACCGGCGAAGGCGACCGGCAGCCCGGTCGCGATCGAGAGCGCGCTCGGTTTCCCGAGGACGGCCAGCACGAGCGCCGGGAGGGCGAGGAGCGCGCCGCGGTGTCCGAACACGAACGCGCTGAGATCGTCGCGCGGCTCGTCCTGGGCTCGGTCGTCGAAAGTCTCGTTCACGGGTTCACCTGTTCGCCGTTCTCCGCCGCGACCCGCGCGCGCGCGTCGTCGTACACCGCGCGCAGCGCGGCGCTCAGCGGGATGCGTGGCGTCCAGCCGGTCGCTGCGCGCAGCTTCGACGCGTCGCCGACGCTGACCGGAACGTCCGCCGGGCGCATTCGCTCCGGATCGTCACGCACCTCGACCGGGACGCGCGCGATCTCGATCAGCCGGCGCAGGATCTCGCGCATGGTCGTCGCGGTCCCGCTGCAGATGTTGTAGATCTCGCCCGCCTCACCGGCGCCGTCGAGCAGTTCCGCGTAGGCGTCGCAGACGTCGCGGACGTCGAGGAAGTCGCGTGTCGCGTCGAGGTTGCCGACGCGCACGACCGGTTCGCGCCCCGCCGCCGCGCGTGCGATCTGCGCGGCGAACGCGGAAACCGCGAAGCGCTCGTCCTGTCCGGGACCGATGTGGTTGAACGCGCGCGTCACGACCACATCGACACCGAACGAGCGCGCGTAGGCGTGCGCGAGCGCTTCGGCGGCGGCTTTGCTGGCGGCGTACGGGTTGCGCGGGAGCGGCGGCGCCGTCTCGCGCAGCGGGTACGCCGCGCGCGGCTGCGCGCCGTACACGTCGGCGCTGCTGACGACGAGCACGCGCGGCCGGAGGCCGTCGCCGGCGGCGGCGCGCGCGGCGTCGAGGACGTGGAGCGTCCCCTGCGCGTTGATCGCGAACGTCTCTTCCGGATCGCGCAGCGAGGCCGGGACGAACGCCTGCGCGGCGAGGTGCGCGACGGCGTCGGGACGCGCCAGCTCGAACGCGGCGCGCAGCGCGAGCGGATCGGTCACATCGACCGCGACGCCGCCGTCGCGCTCGGCGCGGTCGGCCGGAACGACGTCATGGCCGCGCGCGCGCAGCGCCGCGGTCAGGTGGCGGCCGACGAACCCGTGCGCGCCGGTGAGGAGAACCCGCATCTCAGCCGGGCGCGAAGGACCGCAGCCGGTCGAGGTCGGCGAGGACCATCTCCTCGACGAGCCGCTCGAACGCCACCTCGGGCTCCCACCCGAACGCGCGATACGCTTTCGACGCGTCGCCGACGAGCAGATCGACCTCGGCCGGACGGTAGTAGCGCGGGTCGACGACGACGTAGCGCTCCCAGTCGAGATCGGCCGTCGCGAACGCGAGCCGCACGAACTCGCGCACCGCGTGGGTTCGCCCGGTCGCGATCACGTAGTCGTCGGCGACCGGCTGCTGCAGCATCATCCACATCGCCCGCACGTAGTCGCCGGCGAAACCCCAGTCGCGCTGCGCGTCGAGATTCCCGAGCCGCAGCTCCTTCTGCAGCCCGAGCTTGATCCGCGCGACGCCGTCGGTGATCTTGCGCGTGACGAACTCTTTCCCGCGCCGTTTGCTCTCGTGGTTGAAGAGGATCCCGCTCGACGCATGCAGCCCGTACGACTCGCGGTAGTTCACCGTGATCCAGTGGCCGTAGACTTTGGCGACGCCGTACGGCGAGCGCGGGTAGAACGGGGTCGCCTCGTTCTGCGGGACCGCGTGCACCTTGCCGAACATCTCCGAGCTCGACGCCTGGTAGAAGCGGATCGAGGTGTCGACGCTCCGGATCGCTTCGAGGATCCGCGTGACGCCGAGCGCGGTGAACTCGCCGGTCAGCACCGGCTGCGTCCAGCTCGTCGGGACGAACGACTGCGCGGCGAGATTGTAGATCTCGTCCGGCCGGATCTCCGCGACGATCGAGCTCATCGAGGTCTGGTCGAGCAGGTCGCCGGAGACGATCGTGACGTCGTCGACGATGTGCTGATTCCGCTCGTGCACGTCGGTCGAGGAGCGGCGGGTCATCCCGACGACGCGGTAGCCCTGCCCGAGCAAGAACTCAGCGAGATACGAGCCGTCTTGACCGGTGATGCCGGTGATCAGCGCGGTTTTCTGGGGCACGCGGAACCTTTCAGCGGAACCGTTTCAGTTGAGGATCTGCACGTTCTTGCCCGACTCGTCGAACACGAAGCGCGTCTCGTACATCTCGTCGCGATCGGGCCCGACGACCTTCGACTGGATCACCAGGCGGTGCATCAGCTTGTCGTTGTGGCGGACGATCCCGGAGTAGAAGTAGTGCACGAGCGGGGTGATGCGCTCGTCGAGCGGGCCGAGCCGCCGGCGCTCGACGAGCAGCGCGAGCAGCCGGTTCTGCAATTCCTTCGGCAGCAGCCGCGCGGTGTCGTCGGGCGTCATCCGGACCGCGGTCAGCTCCTCTTGCGCCTTGTTCGACTCGCTCACCGGCCGGTCGGTGGTGTAGCGCATGATCGCGTCCCAGTCGTCGGCCGGGATCCCGGTGAAGCGCGTCCCGTAGCGCCAGACCTTGCGGCCCTGGTGCTGCACGGTGTCGTGCCAGACCGTCTTGACGCGCATCCGCACGCTGCGGTCGTCGATCTGCGCGCGCACCTCGAAGTCGTCGCGCGGGATCGGTTCCTGCGTCAGGATGCAGACGCCGCCGCCGCTCATGTCGAGACCGATCGCGGGCCGCGTCGAGGTACCGTCGAGGCTGTACGCGGCGCGGTACGGCTTGCGCTTGCGCGGAAACTTCCGCCGGTTCTGTTCCTTGCCGGTGAACCACGCCAGGAGCTCGGGCAGCATCTGTCGCTGCGTATCGTTGGCCGAAAGGACCGCCGACTCCCGGGGTCGCTCGCAGGGATGAGCTACCAGGCGCTCCGTGCGATGACGTCCCACTGCTCGGGGCCCGTCCCCGTCAGGTCGTAGAACGCGACGCCGAGTGCGCCGGCGGCGCGAGCCGCATCGACCGCGGCGGCGACCTCCGGCCCCGGCGGCGCGCCGCGCTTGCCGAGGACGCCGGTCTGGACGCCGACGGAGACGGGGACGTCGCGCGCGGCCAGGCTGCGCACGAGCGCCACCGACCCGGCGACGGCGCGCTGCGCCTTCTCCGGCGTGTCCCACGGGCCGAGCATCCGCAGGTAGGTCATCGGCTGCAGCACGTCGGCCTCGCGCGCGATCTCGCGGTACGGGAACGCGCGCTGGTCGAGGCGCTCGAGGAACGGGTCCTCGACGGTGGCGACGAGGAGCACGCGCGGGCCGACGGCGCGGCGCAGGCGGGCGAGGTAGACGCGCAGCGCCGCGGCCGCGCTCGGGCCGCGGCCCATGAACTCCTCGCCGCGCTCGAGATCGACCGCGAGGCCGCCGATCGCGTTGCCGCGCGGCGTCCGGTACGCCGCCGCCTGCGCGGCGCGCGCGAGGTCCTCGAACGACGCGGTGCGCGGAACCGTCCAGCCGATCACCGCGATCCCGCGCGCGGCGAAACCGTCGATGAGCCGGTCGACCGCCGGCTTCGCCTCGGGCGTCACCTCGTCGAACGCCCCGTACGCCAAGCGCAGCTCGACCGAACGGATTCCGGCGCGGGCCGCCGTCTCGACGATGCGGTCGGGATCGAGCTTCGCATAGGACTCGTCGTCGAGCGGGTCGCCGGAGAAGGCGAGCCAGGCCGACTTGCCGCGCAGCGCGCTCGCGCGCGAGGGCGGCAGCTCGGGCGGGACCGCGGCGCGCACCGGCGCCGGCGGTGCACCGCCCACCGCGACGGCGTAGCGCGCGACGCGCCCGGGCTCGACCGCCTCGTCGTCCCATGACGAGGCCGGCGCGGCGATCCGGGCGGCCGGGCTGCGCGCGCCGTTTGCGGCGACGCGATCGATGCGGATCGTCCCGCTCCTCGGCCGCGGGAACCAGCCGATCCGAACCAGATGCGGTCCGACGGCCGACGCGACGACGCGCCCGCGGTCCGGCACGCGCGGATCGAATCGTACGTGCTGCTCGCCGAGTCCCGGAGGCCGGTTCGCGACGACGCGCACGTCGACGATCCCCGCGTCCGGTGTCGAGACGATCCCGGCCGGTCCGCCGAAGCGCAAGCGCGTCTGCCACTGGACGCTGCCGCGGCCTGCGAAGAAGTCGAAGTCGGCGCCGCGGCGGAGCGCCGTGACGGCTCCCTGCGCGTCGCGCAGGACGACGCGAACCAGCGCGCGCGACTCGCCGTCGGGCGAGACGCCGAGCGGCTCGAGGACGAGCCCGAACGTCGCGGCCGGCGCCCCGCCCCACAGCACCGTCGGCTGCGGCGCCGGCGCGCTGCTCGGAAGCGGTGTCGGCCAGCCGCCCTGCGGCGCGGGCGGCGATTGCGCGACCAGCGCGCCCGCGAGCAGCGCGGCGAGCGCGACCGGGGCGAAGGCGTTCATCGGGCGAGATCAGCTCGTCACGAAGAGCGAGAGCACGCGGCCGCGCGTCTCGCGGAGATCGCCGGCGTCGCCCGTCCAGTCGTCGACGGTGAACGCGAAGATCACCGCACCGTGGCGCGCGTTCGCCGCGTATCCCGCGAGCGCGCTGACGTGCGAGAGCGTCCCCGTCTTCGCGAAGACCGCGCGCTCGGCGGCCGTCCCGGCGAACGCGCTCTTCAGCGTTCCGCGCACCCCGGCGATCGGCAGGTCGTCGAGGACGAGCTCGCGGTACGGTCCGTTCCAGTCGTGCGCCAGGATCGCCACCAGCGCGCGCGGCGTGATCCGGTCGTAGGCGGAGAGCCCGCTCCCGTCCTCGAGCGCGAGCGAGGCGGTGGTGTCGGCGCCGAGCGCGCGCAGCCAGCCCGTCTCGACGGCGATCCCGTTCGCCGTCGTCCCGGGTGCGCCGCTCTGCGCGAGGCCGAGCTCGCGCAGCAGCAGCTCGGCGAGCAGGTTGTCGCTCGGGATCCACAGTTCGCCGAGGAGGTCGCGCAGCGGCTCGGAGTCGTGCCGCCAGAGCGTGCGCGCCGCGGGCGAGGGCGGCGTCCCGGAGCGGTACTCCCACGGCCACGGCGCGGCGAGCGGCTCCGGCTGCACCACCACGACGCCGCGCGCGCGCAGCGCGGCGGCGAAGACGTCGTGCGCGTACACCGCCGGGCTGACCACGGCCGCGTCGAGCATATCGGGCTGCGCGCCCGCGGGGATCGTCCCCGTCACGACGATGCAGCCGGACCGCTCGCGCGTGAAGTCGACGGTGTCCTTCGCGCCGGGCGGACCGGTCACCGCGGCCGGAACGATCCGCACCCGCACGGTCGGCGCGCAGCCTTCGATCGAGCGGCCCACCTCGGTGCCGGGGCCGGCACGGACGATCGCCGGTGCGCCGGCGCTCGCGCCCGGCGAGACGGTCACGTGGACGACGTTTTGTTCCAGCGAAAGCGCGCTGATCGGCGCCGCGTAGGGATACGGGACGTCGTCGACGCTCCACCCCGGAAGCGAGGCAGCGCGCTCGTGGCGCGCATCGTCGACGGCGACGCCGGAGCTGACGCGCACGATCCCCGCTTTGGCGACCGCATCGGCGGCCGCGGCGAGATCGGCCGCGCTCAAGAACGGATCGCCGCCGCCGCGCAGCAGCAGCTCACCGCGCAGCACGCCGTCCTCGACCGGGCCGCCGGCGACGACCTCGGTGGTGAGCCGGTAGTCCGGTCCGAGCTTGTCGAGTGCCGCGCTCCCGGTGAGCAGCTTCAGCGTCGAGGCCGGCTGGAACGCGTCGTCGGCCGCGCGCTGGTAGAGCACGCGGCCTTCGCGCGCGTCGACGGCGAGCAGCCCGACGTGCGCTCCGCGGAGCGTCTTCGCGCCGGCGAGCGCGAGGTCGACGTTCGCCGAGAGCGACGCGATCTCGGCCTCGCTCCACGGCGCGCCGCTCGCAACCGGCTTCGGTACCGCGGCGCCGGCGCTGCGGTCGACCGCGACGGCCGGTGCGGGCACAAGCGCCGCGCAGCATACCGGAACACCGATCAGCGCGATGCGGATCATCCTCATGCAACGCGCCGCGTGCGACCGCTGGAACCGGTCCGTCATCGGTAGCGGGTATGACGGCTCGATCGCGTGCTCCTCGCTGTCCGCGGACGGTTCCCGCGCAAGGAGCCGTGCGCGTGGATGCGCGAACGCTCCGGCAAACGCTGGCGAGCCGGAGAGAGCTCTTCATGAATGGCGAGCCGCAACGTCGCATCGAGGATGTCCGGTCCGAATCGAGCGAGGACCGCGAGCACGTCGCGCGCCTCTCGCGAGCGCTCGGCGCGCTCGAGGCACGGCTGCGCGCGATCGAGGGGAAGTCTCAAGACCGTCGCGACCAAACGCTCTACACGGCCCAGAGCGCCGGCCGGCTCGCCGCGCTGGGTGAATCGCTCGACGTGGCGGCACGAAGGATCGCGGTCCTGCAGCCGGCGCACGCCGGCGACACGTCGTGCGCGGCCGCGACCGGCGTCAGCGCCGCCGGCAACGGCGCGCCGGAGAGCGGCGACTGGGCCGGGGCGGACGATGCGGCGTTTCTCGCGGGCGTCGTCACGACGATCCCCGGATTTCTGGACGACTACGCCGCCCGCCGGACGATGGAGCTGCTCGCCTATCAGGAGGCGGCCGGGATACGGGGATCGCTGCTCGAGGTCGGCGTCTTCTACGGGCGCTATCTCTCGATCTTGCTGCGCTCCGCGCTGCGGACCGGCGACCCGATCGCGGCGCTCGACACCTTCGAGATCGTCGGTGCGCCGCTGGTCGAGCTGATGATGCGGCCGCTGGCCGCCGGACGCGTGACGTACGTCCAGCAAGCCTCGCGCACGATCTCCGCGGGCGAGATCGCGCAGGTTCTCGGAACCGCCTCGCGCTTCATCAGCATCGACGGATCGCATGCGGCCGAGGACGCGCTCTGGGACCTCGGTTTGGCGCAGGAGCTGATCGCACCCGAGGGCGTGATCGCGGTGGACGACTTCTTGAACCCGGTGACGCCGGGCGTGAACGAGGCGGTCCATCGGTTCTTCGCCGAGCCGCGCCGCGTCGTTCCCTTCGCGTACACGGCGAACAAGCTGTTTCTGTGCCCGGCCGGCCGCGCCGCGACCTATAGGGGCGTGTTCGAAAACGCGGTGATCGCGGACACCGGCGACCCGCGCAGCGAGACCTTTCGCGCATCGCTCCCGCATCTGCGGCAGCTGGTCGAGCAGACGCTGTGGGGGCAGCCGCTCTTGATCGTCCCGTGACGCACCTGCCGCTTCCCGGGCGGCCGACGCGATGATCGTCGAGCCGGCGCGGGTGGCCGCGCTCGCGCACTCCTTCAACGACGGTCTGGCGAGCGCCGCTCTTTCGCCGCAGTCGCGCCCGCTCGCCGAGATCGAAGGCGAGCTCGCGATGAGAGTCGCCGAGCTCGCTCGCGCCTGCGGATGGACGCGAGAGGTGCGGACGCAGCTTGCCGAGATCGACCTGGAGCGCGTGCGCGAGTTCCCGCCGGCGAATCACCGGCACGGCTGCATCGTACGTGTGCCGGCCGAAGGCAGCGCCGAGGTCGTCCTGAACCGAAGCGCGCTCGAGATCGCGAACTTCAGAGCGTTGATGAGCCGCCTGCCGGCGCACATGTGGCTGGTCGGAAAGGCGCTCGAGCGGGATCCCCGCTTCTCCGGTGAGATCCCGTGCTTTCTCGGCGACGTCTCGTACTGGCCGAACGTCGCCTGCTCGGGGAACCATCCGGACGCGTTGCTGATCCCGGACTCGGATTTCTTCGGGACGCGCGCGTACGAGGCGTTCAAGGAGGCGACGGCGAGCGGGCTGCCGCGCTGGGAAGACCGCATCGCCAAAGTCTTCTGGCGCGGCTCGACGAGCGGGGTCAAGCGCTACTGGCCGCCCGAGTCGCCGGAGGACGTGCGCTGGCTGCCGAGGCTCGAGCTGTGTGCGCGAGCGCAAGAACCGCCGCTCGCCGCGGTCTGCGACGTCGGGTTCACGAACCTGGTTCAGATCCCCGAGCGTTGGACCGCCGAGGTCGCGGGCGCGACCGCCCGCCTCAAGCGGCCGGCCGCGGAGAAATCGGCCTTCGCGCAGTTCCGCGCCGTGATCGACATCGACGGAAACAGCAACGCCTGGAGCGGGCTGTTCACGAGCCTGCTCACCGGCGCGTGCGTCATCAAAGTCGCGTCCGAGCTCGGGTTCTCGCAATGGTACTACGACCGCCTGGAACCGTGGGTGCACTATGTCCCGGTGAAGGCCGACTTTTCGGACCTGGAGCCGGCGATACGCCTGGTGCTCTCGGACGAACGAACCGCGCGGCGGATCGGCGCCGCCGGATCGGCGCTGGCGCGCTCGCTCGATCTCGACCGGGAGGCCCTCGCGGCGGCGGACCGGCTCGTCGCGTGGGCGGCGCGGCGCTGAACGCTCGCCGCTAGCGCTTCTCGACGACCGCGATCATGTAGCCGTTGTGCCAATCGCTCTCGGGGCCGTAGACCGCCGGATGCGAACCGTCGAGCGTCGTGCGGATCTCGACTTTATACAGGACGTCGAGGGGGAGCTCGTCGAGCGCGCGATTCGTCCCGCGCCGAATGTGGCCGCGGTTCCAGTCGTCCACGATCACGACGTGCACGCGGTCCATCGCCGGAAGGGCGAGCCGCAGCCCGTCGTACTGGTCGACGTCGCGGTGCGGCCCGTCGAACAAGAACACGTTGAAGCGCCCGATCGCCGCGTAGTCGACCTGACGGAAGTCGCTCTCGATGAGCCGCACGTCGGCCTCGCCGCGAAAGCGCGCGAGATGATCGAGGAAGACGTCGCGCGGCCCGCCGAACTGGCTCCAGTCGTCGACCGTCACCGCTCGCACGGCGTTGCCGCTGATCGCGGCGCACAGCGTCGATCCCGCGTGCGCGCCGACCTCGAGGTAGCGGGCGTCCGGCGCGAGCCGTCGGATCAGCGTGTTGATGAACGTGCGGTAGAGCCGGCCGCTCATCCCCGGCATCGCGAGCACCGCCGGATCGAGCGGCGATTCGCCGAGCGCTGCGGCCTCCAGGGCGCGCTTCACGTGGCCGATCGGCGCCGGTACCGTCGTGTGCTCCATCGTCGTCACGTAGAATCCCACCGACGTACCTCCGTCACCGCGCGCTCGGCCGACCTTCGCGCGATGAACGTCGCGACCTCGCTCGGCCGCGTGCCCCGGCCGAACCCGGCGTCGTAGCCGAGCTCCGCGGCGAGCAGGTTGGTCACGCGCGGACCGCCGGCGATCAGGAGGAGCCGCTCCCGAGCGTTCTCCGCTTCGAGCAGCTCGGCGAGCGCGGTAAAGTTCGTCACGTCGCTGCCCTTTTGCGTGACGACCTGCGAGGCGAGGACCGCGTCGACGTCACGCTCGACCGCGAACCGGACGAGATCTTCGACCGCGATCTGGCTGCCGAGGTTGAAGACCTCGAACCCGCGGTACCGCTCGAGCCCGTAGTCGCCCCCGTACCCTTTCATGTTGAGGATCGCGTCGATCCCGACCGTGTGCGCGTCGGTGCCGACGCAGGCGCCGACGACGCGCAGCTTGCGGCCGACGCGCCGCGCGATCAGCTCGTCGACCTGCTCCATCGAGAGCGCCTCGGTCTGCGAGGGCGGGAGCCGGATCGTCGACACGTCGATCCCCGCCTGCGTGCGCGCGTAGACGACGAAGAACGAGAACCCGGTCGCGATCGCCCGTCCCTCCGCCACCGTGACCTCGGTGAGCCCCATCGCGGAGACGAGGCGGCGCGCGGCCTCGTCGGCCGCCTCGCTCCAGGCGATGGGCAGCGTGAACGAGAGCTGGACGGCGCCGTCGTCGAGCGTGTCGCCGTACGGGCGAACGATGCTCACGCCGGGACCGGCGCCGCGGCGAGGGCGTCGGCGAACGGGTTCCAGTAGCGCTCGCCCTTCGCGAAGACGCCGTCGTAGCCGCGCCCGCCGTCGCG
>DASWSC010000109.1:0-8718 GCA_036402855.1 Candidatus Elarobacter sp.
CCAGAACCGCGAAGCGCCTCACCGCTTTCCGAACAGCCCCTGCGGTCGCAGCAAGATGACCAGCGCCATCGCGGCGAAGACGGCCACCTCCGCGGCGGCGGGATAGACGATCGTCATGACGGCCTGCGTGAGCCCGACGAACACGCCTCCGACGACCGCGCCGAGGTAGCTCCCGAGCCCGCCGATCACGACGACGGCGAAACTGATCGCCATCAGCTCGTTCCCCATCGCGGGCTGACCGCCGCGGATCGGGAGGATGAGCGCGCCGGCCAGCCCGGCCAGGCCGACACCGATCGCGAAGACGATCGTGAACAGGCGCTGCACGTCGATCCCGATCGCGTCGACCATCTCCGGGTCGTCGATTCCGGCGCGGATGACCGCCCCGTACTTCGTGCGCTCGAGCGCGAGCCACACCGCGCCGATGACGAGCGCCGAGGCGCCGACCAGAAAGAGGCGGTACGACGGAAAGCTGACCGCGCCGACCGGAATTCCGCCGCCGAGCGATGCCGGGACGCCGATGCTGGTCGGGTTCGCCCCCCAGACCAGCACGATCGCCTCCTGCACGATCAAGACGAGCCCGAGCGTGAAGAGGATCTGATAGACGTGGCCCGCCCGGGCGAGCCGCCGCATCGCGAACGCGTCGACCGCGAGGCCGAGCAGCGCGACGGTGAGCGGGACGATCGCGATCGCGAGCCAGAAGTTCCCGGTCAGCGAGACGACGGTGAACGCGACGTACGCGCCGATCGCGTAGAACGCTCCGTGCGCGAAGTTCGGGATGTCGAGCATCCCGAAGATCAGCGTGAGCCCGGCCGCGACCAGCGCGTAGATCATCCCCTGCACCACGCCGTTGAGGAGCTGGATCTCGACCAGGCCGGACATCAGGCGGCGGCGTCCCAGACCTTTTCGCCGCCGGCGTACGTCGCGCGCACCGGGATCGCGGCCAGGCTCCGCGGGTCGGCGCGCAGCGGGTCGTCGCCGAGCACGACGAAGTCGGCCAGAAATCCGGGCGCGAGCCGCCCTTTGAACGAGTCCTCGCCGGCCGCGAAGGCGGCGTTGACGGTGTAGAGCGCCAGCGCTTCGCGCGGGGTGATGCGCTGCGAGACGCCGAGCGGCGTGCCGTCGTAGCCGGTGCGCGTGACGCACGATTGCAGCGCGAGCAGCGGCTGGTACGGGCCGCACGGATAGTCCGACGATCCGGCGACCGCGACGCCGTGGTCGAGGAACGAGCGGTGCGCGAACATGCGCTCGATGCGCTCGGGTCCGTACCAGTCCAGCAGCTTTCCGCCGTGATAGTGCACGTAGCTGCCGAACGGCGCGGCGATCGCGCCGAGCCGCTTCATGCGCGTCAGGATCTCGTCGTTGACGATGCTGCAGTGCTCGATGCGGTGGTGCAGCGTATCGTCGGGACGCTCGCCGTACGCCGCCTCGAAGAAGCCGAGGAGCTTGCGGATCGCGCGGTCGCCGTTCGCGTGCACGCAGATGCGGTTGCCGTCGAGCTGGCCGCGGCGCACGACGTCGCGCAGGACGTCGTCGGACTGCGTCTGCATCCCGAAGTCGTCGGTCGTCCCTTCGAACGGCTGTTCCATCAGACAGGTCCGTCCACCGATCGCGCCGTCGACGAACGTCTTGACGCCGCCGAAGCGCAACCGCGTGTCGCCGTCGCCGGTGCGCAGGCCGCGCTCTGCGAGCAGATCGTAGTGCTCGAAGTGCAGCAGCATGTTGACGCGCATCGTGAGCTCACCGCGCCGGCGGGACTCCTCGAGCAGCGCGATGTCGGCCGGGCCGATCATCGCGTCGGTCAGCGAGGTGATCCCCGCCGCGTGGAACGCGCGCATCGCGAGCTGAAGGCCGCGCTGCCGGTCTTCCGGCGTCGCCGGCGGCGCGACCGTCGTTGCGCGCCGGGTCGCCTGCGGATACGCGAAATCGAAGATCGCCGTCTCGAACAGGATGCCGTTGAGCCGGCCGCTGCCGTCGCGACCGAACTTCCCGCCCGGCGGCGCTTCCGACGCCTCGTCGATGCCGCCGAGGGCCAGCGCCTTCGAATTGAGGACGCCCCAGTGGCCGGCGACATGCAGCACCATGATCGGGTGCTCGCGGCTGATCGCGTCGAGGTCCCAGCGCGTCAGCACGCGGCCTTCCGCCATCTTCGCATCGTCGTAGCGGCTGCCGCGAATCCAGCCGCCGGGCGGCGTGTGCACGAGGTGCGCGCGCAGCTTGCCGGCGATCTCCGCCAGCGACGAGACCGCGTCGATCGAGAGGTCGAGGTGCAGCATGTCCTCGGCGGCAACCGCGAGGTGCGCGTGCGCGTCGTTGAAGCCGGGGACGATCACGCCGTCGCCCGCGTCGACGACCTCGGCGTCCGGGAAGCGCTCGCGCAGGCCGGCGACCGTCCCCGTTGCGGCGACGGTCTCGCCGTCGACGGCGAACGCTTCCGGCTCGTCGCCGTCCGTCATCGTGACGATGCGCCGCGCGCGAAAGATCGTCGTCATCGAGCGTGGTTCCCTCGGCCGCCGGACGATCTCCTCGGGCGCGGCGCTGAAGGGCTCCGGTGGCGATGCCGACGTAGGAGCACGGATGATCGCTCCAGTCGCCACGAGCACCATCTTCGTCGACGGGGACTTCGTGCCGGCCGCCTCCGGCGAGACGCTCCCGGTCGTCGATCCCGCGACCGGCCGGACGATCGGCAGCATCTCGTCGGGACGCGCCGCCGACGTCGACCGGGCGGCGCGGAGCGCCGTCGCCGCGCGCGAAGGCGCGTGGGGACGGGTCGTCGCCGCCGACCGCGGGCGACTGCTGCGCCGGATGAGCGACGCGATCGCGGAGGATGCGGAGCGGCTGGCACAAGTCGAGTGCGAGGACACCGGCAAACCGATCTCGCAGGCGCGCGCCGACATCGCCGCGGCGGTGCGGTACTTCGAGTTCTATGCGGGCGGCGCCGACAAAGTGCACGGCGAGACGATCCCGTATCTGCCCGGCTACGCGGTGCAGGTGCTGCGCGTCCCGGCCGGCGTGAGCGGGCACATCATCCCGTGGAACTACCCGGCGCAGATGTTCGCGCGCTCGCTCGCGCCGTCGCTCGCCGTCGGGAACGCGACGGTGATCAAGCCGTCGGAGGACGCCTCGCAGTCGGTGATCGAGCTGGCGAAGGTCGCCGCCGCGGTGGGCTTCCCGGCGGGCGCGATCAACGTCGTGACCGGGCTCGGCGAGACCGCCGGGGCCGCGCTGGCCTCGCACCCGATGGTCGACGTGATCGACTTCATAGGCTCGCCCGAGGTGGGGACGCTCGTGCAGACCGCCGCGGCGCAGCATCACGCGCGCTGCATCCTCGAGCTCGGCGGAAAGTCGCCGCAGGTCGTCTTCGCCGACGCGCATCTCGACGCCGCGGTGCCGGTCATCGTGAAGGCGATCGTGCAGAACGCCGGCCAGACGTGCTCGGCTGGGAGCCGCGTGCTGATCGAGGCGTCCGCCTTCGAGCGCGTCGCCGCGCGCGTCGCCGAGGCGTTCGCGCAGCTCCGCGTCGGTCTGCCGGCGAGCGATCCCGACGTTGGGCCGCTGATCAACCGCGCGCAGCTCGCGCGCGTACGCGGCTTCGTGGATCGTGCGCGGCGGGACGAGGTCGGCGTGCTGGGCGTTGGGACGCTGCCGGGCGACTTGCCCGCGCACGGGTTCTACGTCGCGCCTGCGGTGTTCGGCCCGGTCCACGAGCGGCACGAGCTCGCACGCGACGAGGTGTTCGGACCGGTGCTCTCCGCGATCCCCTTCGCCGATGAGAGCGACGCGATCCGGCTGGCGAACGCGACCGAGTACGGGCTGGTCGCAAGCGTCTGGACGGAGAACGGCGGACGGCAGACGCGCGTGGCGCGCGCGCTGCGCGCGGGACAAGTCTTCGTGAACTGCTACGGCGCCGGCGGCGGCGTCGAGCTGCCGTTCGGCGGTTTCAAGAAGAGCGGGCACGGCCGCGGCAAGGGTCTCGCCGCGCTGCACGAGTTCAGCACGCTGCAGACGATCGTGCAGAAGTTCGCATGACCCTGCGCGAGAAGGTCTTGGTCGTGACCGGCGGCGGTTCGGGGTTCGGTGAGGAGATCGCCAAGAAGTTCGCCGAGGAGGGCGCTGCGTCGGTCGCGGTGCTGGACGTCGACGAGCGCGGCGGCGAACGCGTCGTCCGCGAGATCGACGCCGTGCGGCCGGGCGTCACGCGCTTCTTCCGCTGCGACGTGAGCCGGCGGGACGACGTCGCCGCCGTCGTACGCGCCGTCGCCGCGGAGCACGGCCGGATCGACGCGTACGTGAACAACGCCGGGATCACCCACCCCAACCAGCCGATGCTCGAGGTGGCCGAAGACTGGTTCGATCGCATCTTCGCGGTGAACGTGAAAGCGATCTACCTCTCGGCGCTCGAGCTGGTCCCGGTGTTCCGGGCGCAAGGCGGCGGGGCGATCATCAACATCGCCTCGACCGCGGGCGTGCGGCCGCGCCCCGGCCTGACGATCTACAACGCCTCGAAAGCGGCCGCGATCGGCCTGACGAAGTCGATGGCCGTCGAGTTCGCCGGCGACAACATCCGCGTGAACGCGATCAATCCGGTCGCCGGCGAGACGCCGCTGCTGGCGCAGTTCATGGGCGGCGATACCGCCGAGCTGCGCGCGAAGTTCGCCGCCACCGTCCCGCTCGGCCGCCTCTCGCAGCCGCGCGACATTGCGAACGCGGTCGCGTTCCTCGCCTCCGACGAGGCGGCGTTCATCACGGGCGTCGCACTCGAAGTCGACGGCGGCCGCTGCATCTGACGCTGTCGCGAACGACCCCGTGCGCGCACTCCGGCGTCTGCTCGTACGCTACCGGAACGACGTACACGGTGTCGGTGACGAACACGTTTCTGCAACCAGACGTGCGCCGACGGCTCGTTCGGAACGTGAAGCGCGTTCAGAAGCCGTAGGCACGAAAGACCTGGCGCGCCACCGCCGAGTACTCCGCCGCAGGCGCTTGCATGTCGTCGATCTTCTCGCGCGCATAGTCCTTGAGCGGCTGGTTCGGCGCGTTCTCGTGTTCGAACATCGCCTCGAAGCAGCGGTCGACGAACCGGCGGCGCGCTTCCAACAGCCCGGGACGGTTCAGTTTGACGTCGTCGATGGTGCGCTTGCCGCGGACGAACGCTGCCGCCTTGAGCGCCGGGCGCAGCAGATGGTCGCTCACGGTCAGATACTGCTCGGGCAGGTCGGAATAGGGGTTGACCAGTCCCATCCCGTCCGCGTATTCCTTGTCGCTCTTCGCGTTGTTGCAGATGCTGCAGGCGAGCGTGAGATTCTCGTAGTCGAGCTGGCGCTCGGGATCGGCTGCGCGCGGGAGGATATGCTCGACGTCACCCCACGTCACCGTGACGTACTTCGACTCGCAGTACGCGCACTTTCCGAACGTCTCGGCCATGATCGCAGCCTTGACGCGATCTTCGCGATACATCGGCAAGAAGTGCTTCGTGGGCTCGCCCGCTTCGCGCGCGCGCCGGTAGGCGACCCGGCGCTGCGCGAGCCACGCGATCGCGCCGCCGTGCGCGGCATCCTCGGCGGACAGTTTGGAGAGCCGTATCACCGTGCACCCAACGACGGCGGGGGCTCCTGCTCGGGAAGGTCCGCCCAGGCGATGTCGGCGGAGCGCATGCGCGGAACGTCGCCGATGGTGGCCGAAACCCGAAGGCGGCGCATCGCTTCGACGCTATATGTTTCGAGGTCGTTCTCCCGCAAACGCCGGTCGAACCGTTCGAGCGCCTCCGGCCGGTAGTCGTCGCGCGCGACCTCCGCCACGGCTTCTTCGAGAACGTTCGCGGCCCAGACCGGCATCGTGTAGTCGAGGCCGAGCACGTTGCGCAGCACGTCGTTCGCCGTGCCGGCACGGTCGAACCCTTCCAGACGGGCGGCGTGGACGACGCGCCGCGCCGGTTCGGTCGCGCCGGCGCGCGGAACGACGGTCGGACGCAACAGCACCTCGGTCGCTCCCTCGCCCGTCGCACCGTGTCCTTCTCCATCGCCGGACGGTGAGCTGAGCACATAGACATAGGCGTCGCGGACGCTGGTCACGACCAGCGGCGCGTGACTTGCGACGATGAACTGCGCGCGCGGAAATGCGCGCGTCAGCTTGTAGAGAACGCTCCGCTGCATCTCGGGGTGCAAGTGGTTTTCCGGCTCGTCGATGATCACCACGAAGCGACCCTCGGCGATCGCTGCGAACGTGAACACCTGCCATGCCAAGTCGATCAACGCCGCGATGCCGCCCGAGACTGCGTCGATGGTGAACTCGCCGGTTGCGGTCATCAGGATGATCTCGCCGTCGCGAGCGTCGAGCTCGCGAAAGCCGACCCACTCCGGCAGCACGTCGGCCAGGACACGCTCGAAGTCCAGCGCGTACGTCGAGCCCTGCGGGAGCCACGACAGGAGCGCTTCCTTCAGGATCTGCAGCGGCGACGCGGTCGGCTTGGAACCGGGCATCCACGCTGACCGCACGGCTTCGGCGTAGCGCTGATGCGCCTGCTCGACCGGGATCGGGCTCCGCGGGGCGTGGACCGCGGTCGGAACGAAGACCGGGCGATGCGACGGGATGAACAGGCCTCGGAGGGGGCGGCGCTCGCTGTATTCGATCGCGTAGCTATGTTCACTCGAGGTCTGCGGAACGAGGATGCTCGCTTCACCCTCGTCGTACGCGAGCTTTCCGACCACGGCCGACGGCGTCTCGGACGGTCCCTTACCGAACGTCGTGATGGTCCGCCAGACGTTGGTCGCGTACTCGATGACACGGCGCGCCGGCTCGGGGACGGTCGCGAACGGGACACGCCAGCCGAAGTGCGGTGAGATGAGGTTGAGGAGCGTCGTCTTGCCGGCTCCGTTGGCGCCGGTGATGATGGTCAGGCGGTCATGAAACGCGATGCTGACATCTTCGAACTGGCGCCAGCCGGACACCTCGATCGAACGAAGGAACTCAGCCGGTCGCGCCTCAGGCGCAGCCATTGCGCTTCGCCCTCACCGCTTCAAGCCGGCGCGATTTCCGAGCGTCGGCGGCGGCTTCGGGAAGTCGTCGCCGAGCGTCGCCTCCGCCTCCAAATCGTCGCCCAGCGTCGCGGCGCGGCCGGTGAGCTGTCCGACGGCTGCGCGCGATTCCGCCGCGATCGGATAACTGCGCACCGGGGTTCCGGCCGTCGCGGCGACCAGGGCCGCGTACGGAACGTCCGGCGGTTCCGCCGCCCGCGTTCCGAGCGACAACCGCGAGAGGTACGAGCGCAACGACTCCATGGTCGAACGAAAACGCAGCCAGCGGTGGTTCTCCCAGCCGAGTGCCGGCGGCGCGACGGGGTCGAGCACGCTCGGCGCCTCGAAGCGGCTCGCGATGAGCGCCCCGGCCGCGGCGCCGCGTTTCTCGAGGCGTTCGAGCACCGACGGCGGCATCGCGAGGTTCAAGCCGCCTTCGTCGGCGTCGAGATACACCGTGACGATGCGGTCGCGATACCCGGGCAGCACGCTCTGCGTGTTGTCGTTCCAATTCTGCGCCGCGTTGAAGATCGCCGAGAGAAACCCGGGCAGCGCATCGAACCGGAGGAACGAGGGCAGCCGGCCGTCCTGGTTGCGCGCGATCATCTGCACGTTGTCCGCCTCGTTCGCGGAGCGCTTACGCCCGGGCGGGAACGGCGCCAGGTTGATCGCGAACGTCGGCCAGCGCGGCAGCGGCGAGTCGAACAGCGTCAGCGGAAAGTTGCTGGAGATTCCGCCGTCGGAGAACCAGCAGTGCTCCAGCTTCGGCATCCCGTCGGGCTCGGGCGGCAGCGAGAAGTCGGCCGCCCACAGCGGCACCGCGCTCAGCAGAATCGGAAACGCGAGGCTCATGCGCGTCGCGACGATGACGGGAAGGTCGCCCATGTTCGGAAGCGCGAGCTTCGGTGCGTACTTGGCGAAGCGCGCCGCCTCGCGCGCATCGTCCGGCTGCCGGGCACGTGCGACCATCCAATCGACGACGTAGTCGGGGAAGTACCGCTTCAGCTCGACCGGATCGAAGAAGAACACGCGCGTGGTGACCGGGAAGTTGTAGGGGCGGCCCCAGGTCACGTTCGTCGTGATCATCTCGAGGTTGACGTCCGGGTTCGGCGGCTGCTCTGCGCCGCCCGGTTCATGGACGTCGCGGTTCGCATCCCACAGCATGCCGAAGGTGAGCGGAGTCGTCTCGCCGGGGATCCCCGCGGTTCGCTCGAGCTCGCGCGCGAGCCACGTGCAGAGCGCGTTCTCGCTGGCGCGGTCGGCGTCGTTCACGCCGGTGACCATCCCGAAGCCGTTCGCACGAAGCCGCTTCAGGAAGTCGCGGGCGAAGGCGATCGCGATCGCGATCGTGATGCCGGCGACGATCGTGGCAAGCGCCAGGAGAACGGCCAGCCACCACAGCCACGCGGGCGTGTCGCCGTACGTCCGAGCGACGGCGACGAGAAACGCGACGCCGGCGACCGCGCCGATCGCCGACGCAACCGGAAAGGCCCAGATGAGGCCGAGCCATTTGTCGAGCAGCGCGGGCTGAAAGCGCGAGCGCCCGAACAACGCGACGACGGTCTTGAACAGCGACTTCGTGCCGGCGTTCGGGACGAAGAGCCCGAACAGCCGGTTGTTCTTCATCAACGTTCCGGGGATCGCGCCGACGCGCTGGAACCCCGCGTCGCCGCCGCCGGCGGCGCGGCGGCGCTCCGCCGCAGCAGTC
>DASWSC010000110.1:0-4506 GCA_036402855.1 Candidatus Elarobacter sp.
CCGCGTTCGCGATCGCCTCGCCGACCGCGATGATGATGTCGTCGCGCAGCGGCGAGTCGATGTCGATCGCGTTCAGGAACGCCGAGAGCGCGTGGCGCAGCGCCTTGGGCGTGCTCGGGTCCCCGGTGGGCCGGCTGATGCGAAGCTCCGAGCGTCCGGTCACGGCCGCATCTTGCCCCACCGCGCGGAGAATCTCTCGCGCCGCCCGCCGCCGTTTGTCGCCTGCCTCGCCGCCGGGCGGCCCGGGGACCGGCCGAAGGGCAGCGAATGGTGAACGCGATGGCCCTCGCCTACGCTCCGTCCATCGAGACGACCCCGGTCCGCATCGCGCCGCGCTACGACCACTTCATCGGCGGCCGCTGGGTACCGTCGTCCGGCGGCGAGACGTTCGCGACGGTGAACCCGGCGACCGAGGAAGAGCTCGCTCAAGTGGCCGCCGGGACGCCCGAGGACGTCGACCGCGCGGTCGCGGCGGCACGCGACGCCTACGAGCGCTTTTGGCGACCGATGCGCCCGGCCGACCGCGCGAAGTACGTCTACCGCATCGCGCGCGCGATCACCGAGCGCTCGCGCGAGCTCGCCGTCCTGGAGACGAAAGACGGCGGCAAACCGATCAAGGAGTCGCGCGACTTCGACGTCGTGCAGGCGGCGGCGCACTTCTTCTACTACGCCGGCTGGGCCGACAAGCTGCGCTGGGCGCTCCACGGCGAGAGCGATCCCGCGCCGGTCGGCGTCGTCGGCTCGATCATCCCTTGGAACTTCCCGCTCCTGATGGCCGCGTGGAAGATCGCGCCGGCGATCGCGTGCGGCAACACGATCGTGCTCAAGCCCGCGGAGACGACCCCGCTCACCGCGCTGCTGCTGGCGGAGATCTGCGAGGAGGCGGAGCTCCCGCCGGGCGTCGTCAACATCCTCACCGGTGACGGACGGACCGGCGCCGCGCTGGTCGCGCATCCCGGCGTCGACAAGATCGCGTTCACCGGCTCGACCGAGGTCGGAAAGATCATCCAGCGGTCGATCGCCGGGACGCGCAAGCGCGTGACGCTCGAGCTCGGCGGGAAGGCGGCGAACATCGTCTTCGCCGACGCGCCGCTCGACCAAGCGGTCGAAGGGATCGTCAACGGGATCTACTTCAACCAAGGCCACGTGTGCTGTGCGGGATCGCGGCTGCTCGTGCAGGAGCCCGTGCACGACGAGGTCGTCGAACGGCTCAAAGCGCGGATCGAGACGCTGCGCCTCGGGGACCCGCTCGACAAGAACACGGACATCGGCGCGATCAACTCGCCGATGCAGCACGCGAAGATCGCCGAGCTGCTCGAGAGCGGCGTCGCCGAGGGTGCCGTGCTGCACCAGCAGTCGTGCGCGCTACCCGAGCGCGGCTGGTTTCACCGTGCCTCGTTCTTCACCGGCGTCTCCCAGTCGCACCGGATCGCGCGCGAGGAGATCTTCGGCCCGGTCCTCTCGATCATGACCTTCCGCACGGCCGACGAGGCGATCGAGAAGGCGAACAACACGCCCTACGGTCTCTCGGCCGGGGTTTGGACGGACAAAGGCGCGAAGTCGATGTACGTCGCGCAACATTTGCAAGCGGGTGTGGTGTGGTGCTCAACGTTCAACCAGTTCGATCCTTCGTCGCCCTTCGGCGGCTACCGCGAGTCGGGTTTCGGGCGCGAGGGCGGCGTCGCCGGCCTGCGGCCTTATCTGACGGCCTAGCGCTTCGCGCGCCGCGCGGCCCGCGCGCGCCGAGGTGGACCGGTGGATCTCTGGCAGCGGTTCGCTGACGGCTGGCCGGACGCGCTGCTGGCGTTCGACCGCGACCTGCGGCTGATCGCCACCAACGCGCGCGGCGCCGCGCTGTTCGGTACGGAGCCGCCCGCGGCGACCGGCAAGCGGTTGCGCCAGCTCATGCCGGACCCGGCGGACTGCCTGGAGCCGATCGTGTCGCGCGCCTTCGACGAGCGCCACGTCTTCGTGAACGGCCTGCTGCCGTTCGGCCCCGGCGATCCGTACAGCGTCTCGACGCACCACGTGGCCGGTGCCGACGCGGTCGCCATGACGCTGCACCGCGAGCGCGACGGCGGCTGGCCGACCGACGAAGGGTGGGCGCAGCGCGAGCTGCTCTTCGCGCAGCGCGAGCTTCAAGCGTTCACCGACAACACCTCGCTCGGATTCGTGCGCTGGGATTCGTCCTGGCGCATCGTCGAGTGGTCGCGGCGCGCGACGGCGATCTTCGGGTGGACGTTCGATGAAGTGCGGGGCCGCACGCCTCAGGATCTGGGGTTCGTCTACCAGGACGACCTCGGCACCGTCGAGCGCATCTCCGGCTCGCTGCGGACGACCGGGGCGACGAACGTCTCGGAGAACCGCAACGTCGGCAAGGACGGGCGCGTCATCCATTGCCGGTGGTTCAACTCGGCGATCGAGATCGACGGCGGGATGCAGGTCGTCTCGCTGGTCGACGACGTCACCGATCTGATTCGCTCGCGCGCGCGGCTGCGCGAGCTGTACTTGGTCGCCGCGTCCGCGAATGCGACCGCGGAGACGCTGATCGCGGCCACGATCGACGCCGGCTGCCGTCTGCTCGGGATGACCGCGGGGTCGCTGTACGACGCCGAGGCGGACCGCAGCGTCGCGACCGTCGGCGATCCGACGCCGCGAAAGCTCGCGCGGCTCGCGCTGGCGACGGACGGCGCGCTGGCGATCGAAGACCTCACCGGACTGCCGTATCTCGCCGAGGCGGAGTTCGGGGAGACGGCGCCGCGAGCGTACATCGGGACGGGGATCGAGATCGGCGGCGAGCGCTACGGGACGCTCTCGTTCGCCGCCGGCACGCCGCACAGCGAGCCGTTCACCGCGACCGACCGGGATCTCGTCCAGCTCATGGGCGCGCTGGTCGCCTCGGGGATCGAGCGCGGCCGCTCGCGCGCGCGGCTCAAGCACCTCGCCTACAACGACCAGCTCACCGCGCTCCCGAACCGCGCCTGGTTCATCGAGCGCCTGGGAGAGGAGCTGGCCGTCGCGTCCCGAGCCGGGACGCGCGTCGGCGTAATGTTTCTCGACCTCGACCGCTTCAAGGACATCAACGATACGTTCGGCCACGGGCTCGGCGACCGGATGCTGCAGATGATCGGCGACCGCGTCAGCGCGACCGTCGGCGCCGGCGGCTTGGTCGCGCGGATGGGCGGCGACGAGTTCATCGTCCTGGTCGGCGACGACCCGCCGACCAGCCGGCTCGACGAGCTCGCCGCGCGGATCATCGCCGCGGTCGACCAGCCGCTCTTCATCGACGGGTTGGAGCAGTTCGTCACGACCTCGGTCGGGATCGCCGTCTTTCCCCGCGACGGCGCCGACGCGGACACGCTGATCAAGCACGCCGACGTCGCGATGTACCGCGCCAAAGAGCGCGGCCGCAACACGCACGAGTTCTTCACGCCGGCGCTGGCGGCGAACCTCCGCACGCGCCTCGCGCAGGAGAAGGCGCTGCGCCGCGCGGTGCAGCGCGAGGAGTTCGTGCTGCACTACCAGCCGCAGTACGAGCTCGACGGCGCGCGGCTGTGCGCGCTCGAGGCGCTGGTGCGCTGGCAGCACCCGCGCCACGGCCTGATCCCGCCCGATCAGTTCATCCCCAGCGCCGAGGTCAGCGGGCTGATCGTCGAGATCGGCGACTGGGTGCTCGAGACCGCGTGCCGTCAGGTGCGCGCGTGGCAGGCGGTCGCGCCGGGATTGCGCGTCGCCGTGAACCTCTCGGCACGGCAGTTCCACCAGCGGGCGCTGACCGCGAAGATTCGCGAGGTGCTGGCGCGGACGGGACTCGCCGCCGACCGGCTCGAGATCGAGATCACCGAGTCGGTCGCGATGAGCGACGCCGCGCTGTCGCGCCAGATCCTCGAAGAGCTGCGCGGAGCCGGCGTGCGGCTCGCCGTCGATGACTTCGGGACGGGGTATTCCTCGCTCGGATACCTGCGCCGTTTCCCGATCGACACGCTGAAGATCGACAAGTCGTTCGTCCGCGAGATCATGGTCGAGCCGGACGACGCGACGATCGTGCGCACCGTGATCGGGATGGCGCACAGTCTGGGGCTTCGCGTCTGCGCCGAAGGCGTCGAGACCGAGGCACAGCTCGCGTTCCTGCGGCACGAGCGCTGCGACCGCGTCCAAGGCTTTCTGTACGGTCGCCCCATGCCGGCCGAGGAGGTCGACGCGTTCCTGGCACGTCGCGGGAATCCGGCCCCGGTCGGGTAAAAGCGCCGACGTGGACACGCTCGCTCCCGCCGTCGCGGTCGACCGCGAGGCGCTGGCGTCGCGCTATCGCGCGAATCGCCGCCGCACCGCCGGGCTCTTCGGCCTCATCGCCCCCGAAGCGTACGAAGAGACGCCGATCCCGCTGAGGCATCCGTTCGTGTTCTACGACGGGCACATCCCCGCGTTCGCCTTCATCACGCTGGTGCGCGACGCGCTCGCCCGCCCCGCGCTGAACCCGGAGCTGGAGCGCCTCTTCAACCGCGG
>DASWSC010000111.1:0-3906 GCA_036402855.1 Candidatus Elarobacter sp.
CCTCGTGCTCGATCATCTGCTCGCGATGACGGACGACGTCGGGCTCCTGCAGCACGCGATCCTCGACGTTCCGAACCGCGCGTGCGGCTACTGCATCGACGACGCCGGCCGCGCGCTGGTCGTCGCCTGCGACGCGGCCGCGCGCCGTGCGACGAAGGCCGACGGCGCGCGGCTCGTCACGACCTATCTCGCGTACCTGCACGACGCGCAGCTCGACGACGGCTGGTTCCACAACTTCATGGGCTACGACCGCCGTTGGCAGGACCAGCGCGGGACGCCCGATGCCGTCGGCCGTGCCATCTGGGGACTCGGGTATGCCGAACGGCATGCACCGCGGGCGACGTGGCGCGCGGTCGCGGGCAGCCTTCGCCGGCGCGCGCACGGCGCCGTCCCCGAGCTCGTGCACGTGCGCTCGCGCGCCTACGCCGCGCTCGGTCTCGCGCACGCGCTCGCCGCGCGGCCCGACGACGAGCTGGCGCTGCGCGCGCTGCTCGACGAGACCGTCGCCGGGATCGCGAGCGCGTTCGACGAGCACGCCGCGGACGGCTGGCGCTGGTGCGAAGACCTCATGACCTACGACAACGCGCGGCTGTGCGAGGCGCTGCTGCGCGCCGGCGCCGCGCTCGGGAACGGCCGCTACGTCGAAATAGGCCTCGAAATGCTGGAGTTCTACGCCTCGGTCGTGTTCGAAGACCATCCCGATCACGGGCGGATCTTCGTGCCGGTCGGCAGCCGCGGCTGGTATCCGCGCGGCGGGACCAAGGCGCGCTCCGGCCAGCAGCCGCTCGAGGCGGCCGCGATGGTCGACGCGCCGCTCGCCGCGCTCGACGCGACGGGCGACGAACGCTGGCTCGAGCGCGCGGAGATCGCGCACGCGTGGTATCTCGGCCGGAACTCGTTCGGAATCGTCGTCGCGACCGAGACCGGCTGCTGCGACGGCATCGACGCCGCGACCGGCTCCGGTGAGGGCGTCCTCAACGAGAACATGGGCGCCGAGTCGACCGTCTGCTACCTCATGAGCGCGAAGGCGCTGGCGAGCCGCTCGACACGGATCCTGCACGCCGCGCGATGAGCGCGCGCGTCGCGCGGTGTGCGAGCGCCATGATCGTCAGCATCGGGTTGACGCCGCTCGCGCTCGGGAACGCCGACGCGTCCACCACCAGCAGTCCCTCGACGCCGTAGACGCGGCCGTCCGGGTCGATGACGCCCTCGGCCGCGCTCGCGCCCATCCGCGCCGTCCCCATCTGGTGCGCGGAGAACAGCGGCAGCGGCACGCGCCGCTCGGCGCGACGCCGCAGCTCCGTTTCGAAGCCCGCGAGCCCGTCCGGCGTGGCGTCCGCTGCCGTCAGCTCGAGCGGTCGCGCGTAGAGCGTCCGCGCCGAGACCGCACCGGCCGCCAACGCGATGCGCGCGGCGGCGCCCAGCCCGTCCGCGAGCCGCCGCGCGTCGGCGCCGGCGATGCGGTAGCGCACGTCGGCGCGTTCGTCGAGCCCGACGCTGCCCTCGCCTTCGTCGCGCGCGATCACGATCAGCGTCGCGCGGTAGCGCGCGCCGGTCATCAGCTCGGCGTGCGCGGCGCGCCCGGCCCACGGCAGCGCCAGGCCCATCAAGCCGGGATGCGTCGGCGCCGCCTCGATCACGTATCCGAACCGTCCCGCGCCTGAGCCCGCCGACGCGTTGAGCGCGGCGAAACGGTCGCAGAGCGCGCTCTGCATCACGCCGAGCCACGGGTCGACCGGCTCCGCGAACGCCGCCGAGATCGCGCCGACCGGATGCAGCCGCAGATGCCGTCCGAGATGCGGCGAGGTGATTCCGCTTCGCGCCAGGATCCCGGGCGTGCGTAGCGTCCCGGCGGCCGCGATCACGAGCGGCGCGTCGACGACCAGCGGCCGGGGCGTGGCGCCGTCGCCCGATTCGTTCTCGATCACCGCCTCGACGCCGTGCACGACGGCGTCGCGTTCCGCGCCGGTCCGCTCGGTTCGGACGCGGACGACGCGCGTTCGCGCGAACACCTGCGCCCCCGCATCCACGGCGTCGCGCAGATAGGTCGCCGCGGTCGAACGCTTCGTCCCGTAGGCGCAGCCGAAGCCGCAGTAGCCGCATCCGTCGCCGGTGCACTGCGCGTTGCGCGGGATCGCGCGCATCTCCCAGCCCAGCCGTTCGCAGCCTGCGACGATCACGCCGTTGTTTCGGTTGTGCGACGTCGAGACCGTCACGCCGAGGCGCGTCTCGACGGCGTCGTATGCGTCCGCGAGCTCGGCGCCGAAGCCGGCGCGGCCCAGCGCCGTCGCCCATTCGGCGGCGGTCGCGGGCGGCAGACGCAGGGATGTCGACCAGTTCACGGCCGTTCCGCCGCCGACGCAGGCACCCGCGAGCAGCGAGACCGAGAGATCTTCGGTCGAGCACAGGCCCGCCTCGAGGTACAGCTCCGCGAACGACTCGGCTTCGCGCTGACGCGCGGCGACCGGCTCGAACGGCGGTCCGGCCTCCAGCACGACGACGCGCAGGCCCGCTTGGGCCAGCAGTGCGGCGGCGACGCCGCCTCCGGCGCCCGACCCGATGACGACGGCGTCGGCGACGAGACGGCCGCCGGCAGGCGGCGACGAGACGGGGAGCGCGCCGCCGTTCGCCGGCACGTCGCCGCGCGGCCCCGGATACCGCAGCCGCTCCCACACCGCGCTGCGACCTTCGTCGGAGGCCGCCGAATACGCCGCGAACAGCGAGAGCCGCGAGAAGGCGTCGAACGCCGGCCGCAGCGGTCCGATCGTCGCGAGCCGCAGCAGCGCGCGCTCGCGCCGGCCCGGATCGAGCCGCGCGAACCCGGCGGCGCGGCCGGCGAGCGCGAGCCCGGCCAGCGGGCTCGCGAGCAGGTTCAAGACCAGGATCAGCTTCGCGCGGCGGTGCGGCGCCAGCCGCGCGAGCGCCGACGCGACGAGCTCGCGCGTCGCGTCGCGATCCGCGTCGGGCGGCGCGAACGTGTCCGCGAGCGCGTCTAGAACGGCGCGCTGCGTCGCCGAAAGCACCACGTTCACGACAGCTCCTCCTTGCCGAAGCAAACGGGCGTTTCGCCGCGCCGAACGTCGGCTCCGGCCCCGCGAATCGTCTCCAATAGGCCAAACAACCGTTGATGGCGAACATTCACGTGATGCTGGCGCAGACTGAACTCCTCAATGACGTCCAGCGCGCGGCCGTCGAGCATACTGACGGCCCCGTGTTGATCTTCGCAGGCGCGGGGTCAGGCAAGACCCGAGTCCTCACCCACCGGATCGCGTACCTCCTCGAAAAGAAGAAGGTCTTCCCGGATCGTATCCTCGCGGTCACGTTCACCAACAAGGCCGCCGGTGAGATGAAGTCGCGGCTCGAGCGGATGGTCGGTCCGGCAGCCCGCGATCTCTGGGTCGGTACGTTCCACAGCATGTGCGTCCGGATGCTGCGCCGCGACGGCCGCAAGATCGGGATCGCCCCCAACTTCGCGATCATGGACGACGCCGACCAGCGCGCGATCGTCCGTGAGGTCATCGCCGACCTCGACTACGACGAGCGCCAGATCGCCCCGGGCGCCGCGCTCGCCGAGATCTCGAAGGCGAAGAACAACCTCTGGACCCCCGAGCAGTACGAGGAGAAGAACCCCTCGTTCGTCGGCGAGCGCTACGCCAACGTCTACCGCGAGTACGACCGCCGGCTCGCCGAGTCGAACGGCCTCGACTTCGACGACCTGATCGCCAACGCGATCAAGCTGCTCGACAACGACGAGGACGCGCGGACCCGCTACCAGACGAAGTTCAAGTACATCCTGGTCGACGAGTACCAGGACGTCAACTACGCGCAGTACCGTTTGGTCGCGACGCTCGCCAAGGAGCACGGGAACATCACGGTCGTCGGCGACGACGACCAGTCGATCTACTC
>DASWSC010000112.1:0-6363 GCA_036402855.1 Candidatus Elarobacter sp.
TCTGGATCGCGCCGCTTTCGAGGTCGCGCAGCACCGTCATCAAACCGTCGAGGTCCATCGCTTCGTGCAGACAGTTGTCGATCGTCTCGCGGACGAGGACGTGATCGGGGATGCGGATCGGGCCGGTGAGGTTCTCACCGCACGCGGCCGCGTCGGGGAAGCACGACGCCAGCAGATCGTCCGCGCGCATGCGCTGCAGCTGCGGTGCGACCTTCTTGCCGCCGCGCATGCGCAGGATCGCCAGCGCGCGGGTCGCGTTCCAGCGCCAGCGCGCGCCGAACATCGGCGCGGTGAGCAGCGCCTGCGTGAGCGTGTCCTCGACGCTGGCCGACTTGACGTACTCGAACACGATCTCGAGCGGAAACGCGTGCTGGTCGCTCAGCGACAGATTGATGCCGTTGTCGGTGGCGGCCGCTTGCAGCTCGAAGTTGAACGTGCGGCAGAACTTCTTGCGCAGCGCGAGGCCCCACGCGCGGTTGATGCGCGCGCCGAACGGCGTGTGCAGGATCAGCTGCATGCCGCCCGCTTCGTCGAAGAAGCGCTCCGCGACGATCTTCTTCTCGGTCGGGACGACGCCGAGGATCGCCTTGCCGGCGCGCACGTACGCGACGCACTGTTCCGCGCCCGCGCGGTCGACGCCGCACTCCTCGATGAGCCACGCGCACGCGGCGGCGTCGTCGCGCTCGTCGATCCCGGCGCGCAGCAGCGAGACTTCCTCCGAGAGCTCGATCGTCCGGCCGAGCCCTTCACCGTTCCAGAACGGGATCGAGGGCGGCGCGCCGTGCGCGTTCTCCACCCGCACGACGCCCGACTCGACGCGCCGGATCATCCATGAGGTGGTGCCGAGCAGGAACACGTCACCGGCCATGCTCTCGACCGCGAAGTCCTCGTCGACGGTCCCGACGACGTGCCCGTCCGGCTCGACGACGACGTTGTAGTTCGCCGTCTCGGGGATCGCGCCGCCCGAGGTGATCGCCGCCATCCGCGCGCCGCGCCGGGCGCGAAGGATCCCGTTCACGCGGTCGTAGTGCAGGTACGCGCCGCTCCGCCCGCGCGACGTGGCGACGCCGTCGGCGAGCATCGCGACGACGTCGTCGAAATCTTTGCGCGTCAGATCCCGGTACGGGTAGGCGCGGCGCACCGCGTCGTAGAGCGCGTCCACCGCCCATTCCTCGTCGGCCGAGCAGAACGCGACGAGCTGCTGCGCCAGGATGTCGAGCGGCGCCTGCGGGATCGTGAGCGCATCCATCGCGCCGCCGCGAATCCCGCGCACCAGCGCGGCGCACTCGAGCAGCTCGTCGCGCGTCGTCGCGAAGATGCGGCCCTCGGGCTTCGCGCCGACCCAGTGACCGCTGCGGCCGATCCGCTGCAGCGCGACCGCGATCGAGCGCGGCGAACCGAGCTGCGCGACCAGGTCGATCGAGCCGATGTCGATCCCGAGCTCGAGCGACGCCGTCGCGACGACCGCGCGGAGCTCGCCGTTCTTCAGCCGGTTCTCGGCGTCGAAGCGCTTCTCGCGCGAGAGGCTGCCGTGGTGCGGCAGCACGACGCCTTCGCCGAGCCGCGAGGCGAGGTTGAACGCGACGCGCTCGCTCATCCGGCGGGTGCTGACGAAGATCAGCGTGGTGCGGTGGGCGCGGACGTGCTCGGCCAGCTTGTCGTAGATCTCGCCCCACATCTCGTTGCTCGCCACGGGACCCAGCTCGTCGCTCGGAACCTCGACGGCGAGCGTCATCGCGCGGCGATGGCCGACGTTCACGATCTGCGCTTCGGGTGACAGGAAGCGGGCGACGTCGTCGAGCGGCCGCACCGTCGCCGAGAGCCCGATCCGTTGCGGCTTGCGGCCGCCCCCGCGCATCACCAGCTCGTCGAGGCGCGCGAGCGTCAGCGCGAGGTGCGAGCCGCGCTTGTCGGCCGCCATCGCGTGAATCTCGTCGACGATCACCGTCTGCACGCGCGAGAAGAGCGCGCGCGAGCGCTCCGCGGTCAGCAGGATGAAGAGCGACTCCGGGGTCGTGACCAGCACGTGCGGCGGCTTGCGGAGCATGCGCGCGCGCTCGGCCTGCGGCGTGTCGCCGGTGCGCGTGGCGGTGCGGATCGGCGCGAGCGCGAGCCCCTTCTCCTCCGCCGCGGCGAGCAGCTCGGCGAGCGGGACCTCGAGGTTCTTCCGAATGTCGTTGGTCAGCGCTTTGAGCGGTGAGACGTAGACGACCAGCGTCTCCTCGGGGAGATCGCCGCGGAGCGCCCGTTCGATCAGGTCGTCGAGGCAGAGCGTGAACGCGGCGAGCGTCTTCCCCGAGCCGGTCGGCGCGGAGATCAGCACGTCGTGACCGGCGCGGAGCAGCGGCCAGCCTTGGAGTTGCGGTTCGGTCGGGTTGCCGTAGCGAGAGGTGAACCAGTCGCCGACCAGCGCGTGAAGCTCGCTGACCACAGTTCTTTCTTCAACCCGGAACCGCGCTGTCCGTTTCCGAACCCGGGGCCGATGCGCGCCGTCCTCTCCCGCGGCCTCGCCGCCCTGGTACTCGTCTTCGCCGCACAAGGCACCGCTGCGGCACAGCCGGTTCCCTCGGGTCCGCCGGCGCCCCCGACGCCGCCGGCTCCCGCCGGGACGGCGACCCCGTTCGCGACCCCGCTGCCGGCGGCGTCGGCCTCGCCGCCTTCCCCGCCGGCGCCGGGGGCGAGCTCGTCGCCGCTCCCGGGTCCCTCACCGAGCGCGCGGATTCCGATCCGCGTCGATCGCGGGAAGGCCGGCGTCGTGCCGGGCGCGAGCGTCGTCGTGACCGTCTCCGGCGGGGCCGGCCCGCTCACGGCGCAGCCGTCGTTCGGCGGCGTCGACGTCCGGTACGACGACCGGACGCGCACGCTCGTCCTCACCGGCCGCGCGAACGGCCGCGGAACGGTGACGCTCTCCGACGCGGCCGGCGATACCGCCCGCATCGACGTCCTGGTCGCACCGCCGGCGGGCGTCGTCCCGCCCGAGGCGAGCGTCGAGCTCGCCGGGACGGTGACGCAGCAGTATGCCTACCGGCAGATCGAAGCCGCCGTGACGCGGCTGGCGCAACTGCAGCCCGGCGCGACGCTCGTCATCAGACCGGTCATCCCCGTCTCGGTCCTCCATCCGGGCGACGTGGCGGAGACGCGCGCGAACGTGACGCTGCGCGGCAACGACGTCTACGTCGACCAAGCGGGGACGACCGCCGTGCACGTCCGCGTCGGCGCGCTGCCGCAGCTCGATCCGGTCGTGCTCTTCTACAGCGACGATCCGGAACGGCTCGGCCCGCTCGACGACGGAGTGCTGTTTCGCGGGACGATCGACGCGACGCGGCCGGCGCGAACGTACGCATACCACGTCTCCGACACGGGCTCGCGGCGCCTCTATCTCGCGCTCCAGCCGACGAGCGGCGCATCCCGCGTCCAGGTCCTCGGCGCGGCGGCGGGCCCTTCTGACGCGTTCTCGTACGTCGGCCATCTCTCGACGCTGCGCTACTTGCTCGAGCGGCCACCGCAGGAGAGCTTCGTCGCGACGGTCGCACCCGGGGCCCCGTACGTCATCCCGCTCGGCGCGGGGCCGATGCTGCCGGGGCAGCTCCTCGCCGGGATCTACGATCTGCGCGTCGTCGACGGCGCCCCGGTCAACGTCGTCGTCGTCGCGGCCGGCAGCGGCGTCGATCCGGCGACGCTGATCGCACTGCCGGAACATCCGAGCGACGGCCACTTCCGCCGCGGCGAGTTCTCGCTCGCGAACGTTCCGCCGATCGCGCTCTCGTTCGCGGCCGGCGGCGCCGAGCCGCGGCCGTTCGCGGTCGGCGTCCGCTACGGCGCGAACGGCCAGGCCCCGTTTCCGAACCTCCGCGCCGACATCGTCGCGGCCGCCGGTCAGCGCGCGCCGCTCGCCGGCGACTACGGCGTGCTCCGCAACGTCTCGCTGCAGCTCGCGAACCCGACGAACGCGCCGCAGAACGTCTACCTCTACGAGCAGCCCGGCGCGAACGGCGGCGTCACGACGACGATGTGGTTCGCCGGTGATCCCGCGCCGACCGAGGTGCGCTGCGTCAGCGATCCCGCGCAGCGCTACCTGGTCAAAGGCTTCGGCCTCGCGCCGGGGCAAACGCTGACCGTCACGGGCCAGTACATGACCGACGGCACCTCGTTTCTGCCGCTCTTCTTCGGGCTCACCGGTACCCAGCCGCAGGTTCCGCCGCTCGACGCGTGCGGGCCGAAGCCGGGCGTGACGCCGGGCGCGACGCAGCCGGTCAAGCGTTAGCGGGCGCGCGGCTCCAGAGGCGCTTCGCGCGCCCGGCGGCGCCGCGCACCGCGGCGAGCAGCGCATCGCGGCGCGAGATGCCGGCTCGCGGCTCCTCGTCCAGCGAGGTCGGGTCGGCGTTCGCGAGCGCCTTGACGGCGGCGGAGGCGTCGATCGCGTGATCCGCGGCGTACGCGAGCTGGTTCGCCGCGTAGCGGTCGAGCGCGTAGCGATAGTTCACCATCACGCCGAACGATTGCGCGACCCCGCGCGGCGTGGGATCGGCGAGCCAGTCGACGCGCTCGATCAGCGCGCCGTTGCCGAGATGGAACCGCGCGACCGCGTCGCGCGGGGCGCCGTCGTCGCGCTTCGCCGCCAGCAGGTAGCGCGCGGCGAGGCGCAGGAGCGGCTCGCGCAAGGCCGTTGCCGCAGCGGCGCTGCGATGCCAGCCGGGGACCGCGAGCCCCTCGCGCACGTCAGTCTCGACCCGCTCGCCGAGCGCGGCGACCCACGCGGCGAAACCCGGCAGCGGCGAGAGCGTCGCGAACGTGCGGATGCGCGGGAGATCTTGCCGCAGCAGCTCGACGGCGTGCTTGATCAGCGCGTTTCCGAACGGGATCCCGGTCAGGCCGAGCTCGCAGTTCGAGATGGAGTAGAACGTCGCGCACCGCGCCGCCTCGGCGTCGACCTTCGGCGCGTCCTTGTTGAGGATCGCCCGTATCGACCCCGGCATCTCGTCGGTGAGCGCGACCTCGGTGAAGACGAGCGGCGTCCCGGGCAGCGCGGGATGGAAGAACGCGTAGACGCGCCGGTCCTCGTCGAGACGGTCCTTCAGGTCGAACCAGCCGCGCACGGCGTGCACGGCCTCGGACCGCGCCAGGCGTTCGAGCAGAGCGGCCGAGTCGGACCACGTCAAGCGGCGCAGCTCGAGCAGGCCGAGATCGAGCCGTGAAGCGAGGAAGACGCGCAAGTCGTCGTCGAGCGGCCGCAGATCCGCGGCGTCCGCGCGCTTCCCGGTCAGCGTCATCAGCGCCGCGCGCAGGTCGACGACGAACCGCAGGTCGCCCGGCGGAGCGGCGAGGTGCCGCAGGACTCCGTCGCGCGCCGGTTCGAGCGCGCGCCGAAGGCGGGCGAGCGCGCCGCGCCGGTCGGCGGGATCGTTCTTGCGGACGCGCTCGAGGTCGCGTTCGACCCGGGCCGCATCGACGTCCAGCCCGTCGAGGAGGCGCAAGAAGCGGAGCAGCTCGTCCTCGTTCGCGACGGCGACCGTCGAGCGAACGGTCCGGACGTGGTCGCGCGCCGCCAGATCCCCGAGAGGGAGGCGCCGCAGCGCGTCGACCGCGCGCTGGACCGGAGTGGCCCGAGCCGGCATGTCCTCATTCTACTGTACCGGCGAAGCGTTGTTCCGGACACAGGTCGCAGACGCCCGAGCGAGCGGACGGCCCTGTGTAACATCCCGCCGCGCGAGGGTATCGCCGCACCCAGCCACACTCTCGCGCGTTGTTGGAGGCCATGCGAGCCGACGAGAAACACCCCCGGGCCTGGCCGTTGCTGCGGCAGCTCACGCGCGACCGGTACGCGCTCGGGGCGGCGGCGCAATCGTCGAAGACGGCATCGCTCGAACCGCGCACGGCGACCGCCGACAGGGTGGTGCCGTCGGTCTGCCCGTACTGCGCGGTGGGATGCGGCCAGCTCGCGTACGTCAAGGACGGCAACGTCGTGCAGGTCGAGGGCGACCCCGGGTCGCCGATCTCGCGCGGACGGCTCTGCCCGAAAGGTTCGGCGACCCGCTCGCTGAGCGAGAGCCCGCGGCGTGAGTACACGGTGAAATACCGCCGCCCGTACGGGACGGCATGGGAAGAGCTCGGTCTCGACGAGGCCGTCGACATGATCGCCGACCGGGTCATCGCGACGCGCGCCGCGACGTGGGAGTCCGCGAACGACAAAGGCGAGGCCCTCAACCGGACGCTCGGGATCGCCAGCCTCGGCGGCGCGACGCTCGACAACGAAGAGAACTACCTGATGAAAAAGCTCTACACCGCGCTCGGTGTGGTGCAAGTCGAGAACCAAGCGAGGATTTGACATAGCAGCACGGTGCCCGGTCTGGGCGCCTCGTTCGG
>DASWSC010000113.1:0-7349 GCA_036402855.1 Candidatus Elarobacter sp.
CGTCGCTCGGCGAGGCCAGCATCTTCACGAACCCCTTGGTGCGCCCGAGCGCGACCGCCTTGCCGTGGTCGTTGAACGGATACGTCGCCTTGAGGAAGGCGATCCCGGCCTTCTCGAGCTCGCGCTCCGTCTGACCGGCGACCGCGACCTGCGGATCGGTGAAGATCGTGTGCGTCTTGCTCAAGCTGTAGTCGGCGCGCTCGCGCGCGCCGGTCGCGGCGTTGCGGCCCGCGATCTCGCCTTGCTGGATCGCGACGTGCACCAGCGCGTACTGGCCCGTCACGTCGCCCACCGCGTAGATGTCCGGGTTCGAGGTGCGCAGCGTCTCGTCGACCGGGATCCCGGTGATCTCGTGGTGCTCGACGCCGGCGTTGTCGAGGTCGAGGCCGCAGGCGTTCGGGACGCGGCCGAGCGCGTAGAAGATCTCGTGGACCGCGAGCTCACGCTCGGCGCCGCCCTGCGTGTAGTGAACGACTTTCTTGCCGTCGTCGCGGACGCTGACGCGATGCACTTGCGCGCCGCTCTCCACCGTGATCCCCTCCTCGCGGAAGTACTCGGTGAGCCCGAGACCGATGTCGTGGTCTTCGCCCGAGAGCAGGTGCGCCGAGCGGATCACGATCGTCGTCGGCACGCCGGCGCGGTGGAAGAACTGGCCCAGCTCGCTGCCGACGTAGCCGCCGCCCAGGACCGCGAGCGACTCGGGGGGCGCCTCGAGGTCGAGCGCCGCGTCGCTGTCGATGAAGCCGGCTTCGGCGAGCCCCGGAACGGCGGCCGGGGCGACGCTGCTCCCCGTCGCGATCACGAAGCGCGGCGCGTAGAGCACCTGGTCGCCGACATGGAGCGTCGTCGGCGACTGGAAGCGCGCAGCCCCGCTGAACACGGGGAACGTCTCGATCCCCGCGATGCGGTAGTCCGCCCATCCCTGGACGAGCGTCCGCTTGCGCTCTTGCAGCGCGCGGAAGTCGAGCGTCGGTTCACCCGCGTGCACCGCGAGCGCGCCGGCGTGACGGATCTCGTGGAGCAGGTCGCCGGTCGCGATCAGCGTCTTGGACGGCATGCAGCCGCGCAGGATGCAGAGGCCGCCGAGCGGCCCCTGATCGACCAAGGCGACGCTTGCGCCGAGATCGCGCGCGGTGCGAGCCGCGGCGAAGCCGCCGCTTCCGGCACCTACGACGATCAGATCGAATCGATTCGGAATGTGCTGCTCCTCCAGGACGGGGCCCGAGGGTCTCGACCACTCGGCGAGGCCCGATGGTTCCGGCAGGCGACCGAGGAGGTCGGCGGGGAACGTGCGGGACCGTGGATCTCGCCCTCGTCGGAAGCGCTGTCCGGTCGAAGCCCGCCGCGTTCGTCTCCTCCGTCGGCCCGGCCGCCGTCGCCGCGACCGGGATCGCCGGGCTCACCGCCGGCTTCTTCCTGTGGTACGCGGTCGCGCTGCGCGGTCCGCACGGCGCCGCATACCTCGACGGTACCCTCGTTCTCTCCCTCGTGCTCGGCGTCGCGGGCGTCTACGGCGGCTGGATCCTCTACGCGCGGTACTTCGCGCGCCGGGCTCGCGTCGACGAGGTGACCGCGCTGCAGTACGACGCCGTCTCGTGGTCGGCGCTGGTGCTGCTGTGGGGAGTCCTGCTCGCGCCGACCGGCGGCCACGGGAGCGGGCGAGCCGCGGGCGCGGCTGTCGCAGCGTTCGTGCTCGCGAAATTGGTCGTCGCCGCGCGCTTCAACCGCACCGTCCGCGACGTCGCGCTGACGTTCCTCATGACGCGCCTGCCGCTGATCGCGATCGCCGAGCTCGCGGCGATGGTGATCGGACAGCGCCCCGGCGTCCACTTCTCCGCCTCGGCGAACCCGCTGCTCGCCGTGTGGGGCCGCTGGGACGCCGAGCACTATCTGGGAGTCGCGCGCAACGGCTACTCCGGCAACGAGCCGGCGTTCTTCCCGCTCTATCCGCTGCTCATCCGCCTGGTCGGCGCCTTCACCGGCTCGCAGCTCGTCGCCGGCTTGATCATCTCGAACGCCGCCAGCTTCTTCGGCCTGCTCTATCTCTACAAGCTGATCGAGCACCAGTACAACCGGCACGTCGCGCAACGCGCGGTGTTCTACGTCTCCATCTTCCCGACCGCGATCTTCTTCTCGGCCGTCTACAGCGAGTCGCTGTTCTTCTGCCTCACCGTCGCCTCGTTCTACTACGTGCGCGAGCGCCGCTGGCTGACCGCCGGGGTGTTCGGGTTCTTCGCCGCGCTCACGCGCTCCGAAGGGATCCTGCTCGCCGCGCCGCTCTTCATCGAGTGGGTCATCGCGGCGCGCGAAGGCGGGCGCGAGTTCTTCCGCTACTGGGTCGACGACGTGGTGAAGCCGCTGATCGGGATGGCGCTCGTCCCCCTCGGCCTCGCCGTCTACATGGCGTACCTATGGGTCCTCAACGGCGATCCGCTGCGCTTCTCGCACGTCCAGTCGCACTGGGGCCGCCACTTCGCGCCGCCGTGGGACTCGGTCGCGAACACCGTGCACAAGATCCTCACCGCCCACACGACGCAGACGTCGGCGAACGACAGCCTCGAGCTCGCGTTCACCGCGCTGATGCTGGTCGTCCTCGTCCTCGGCGCCCGGCGCCTGCGGCTGTCCTACGTCGTCTACATGGCGCTCTCGATCGTGATCCCGATGTGCACGTCGAGCCTGATGAGCATGCCTCGGTTCGCGCTCGTGCTGTTCCCGATGTTCGCGCTCTTCGCGCTGTGGGGCGCGCGACCGACGTTCGGAAACGCGTACGTCGCGTTCTCGCTCCCGCTCCTGGGACTCTTCACCGTGCTCTTCGCCGACTGGTACTGGGTCGCATGAACGGAGCGCCGAGCGCGAACATCTTCCAGCGCGTCCGCCGCCGCCGCGGCGTCCGGCAGTTCGTGAAGTTCGGGATCGTGGGCGCCTCAGGGTTCCTCGTGAACCTCGTGATCTTCACCCTGCTGCAGCGCGTCGTCGCGAACCATACGGCGGCCGGACCGTACTACGCGATGTACTCGGTCGCGTTCCTGAGCGGCGGCGTGTCGAACTACTTCCTCAACCGCATCTGGACGTTCCGCTCGACCGGCCACGCGGGTCGCGAAGCGGCGCAGTTCCTCAGCGTCTCGGTGCTCGCGCTTCTGGTCGGGCTCGCCGTGTCGGCGCTGGTCGGCCCGACGCTCGGGCACGGCCATCGGACCTGGTTCGTCGCGACGGTCTCCGGGATCGTCGTCAACTTCTTCGTCAACAAGTACTGGACGTTCCGGTCGGTCGAGTGACGCCCGCCCGGCGGTTCTGGATCGCGGCGCTCGCGTGCACGGCGGCCGGCGCCGCGCTGCGCCTCAAGGGGATCCACGACCCGATCTTCGACCACCCGGGCTGGCGGCAGGGCGACACCGCGGCGATCGCGCGCAACTTCGCGCAGCTCCAGTACGACATCTTCTTTCCGCAGACCGACTACAACGGTCCGCCGCCGAACTACGTCGAGCTGGAGCTGCAGATCGTCCCGTTCCTCGCGGCGACGCTCTACAAGCTGTTCGGCGTCCACGAGATCTTCGGCCGCCTGATCTCGCTCGCGTTCGGCGTCGCGACGATCCCGGTGATCGCCGCCTTCGGCCGCTGGCTGTTCAAGTCGGACCTGGCCGGCGTCGCCGCGGCGGCGGCGTTCGCGATCCTGCCCGGGGCGTGGTACTACAGCCGCACGTTCATGCCCGACACGACGATGGTCTTCTTCACGACGTGCGCGCTGTTCGCGTGCGCGCGGTGGCTCATCGAGGACCGGGCACGTTCGTGGCGCGGCTGGGTCGCTCCGGCGCTGCTGCTGATGGTCGCGTTTCTCGCCAAGCCGGTCGCGGTCACCGCCGCGATCCCGGTTGCGGCGTGCGCGATCGCGCAGCTCGGGTGGCGTGGCGCGCTCGGGCGCGTTCAGCTCTGGGCGCTCTTCGCCGCCGCGTTCGTCCCGCTGGCGTTGTACGACCGCGTCGTCTCCTCGCACGCGGAGTGGCACTGGGCGAGCGGGATCACCACGCTGCACGTGATCCCGTCGCTGAAGGCGGCGCTGACCTCGCCGCACGCGTTCGCGCAAAAGGCCGTCTGGTTCGTCCACGTGATGCGCATGCTGGCCACGACGATGCTCGGGCCGATCGGCTTCGTCCTCGCGTTCGCCGGCTTCTGCGTCCCGCTCCGCTCGCGCAGCGACGCGCTCCTCTGGGGCTGGCTCGGCGGCGGGTTGCTCTACGCGTACGTCGTCGTGACCGTCGAGCGCGTCGACTACTACCTGTATCTGCTGCTCCCGCTCGGCGCGCTCGCGATCGGGCGGCTGTGCGCGTTCGCCGTCGAGCGCTGGGGCACGGCGCGCGAGCGCAGGACGACGCTCGCCGCGCTCGGTGCGGTGGCCTGGATCGCGATGCTCGTCCTCGGCTACCGTGAGATCGCGCCGTACTACGGCTGGAGCCGGGTGAACTTCGTCCGCGCGAAACAGCTCGACGCCGCGCTCGCACCCGGAACGCTCGTCGTGATGGGGCACTACGACCCGTCGATCCTCTACACGATCGGCCGCAAAGGCTGGGAAGAGGATCCGCATCTGTGGACGCCGTTCAACGAGCAGAGCGCGATCCGCAAGGGCGCGCGCTACTTCGTCTCGGTCGAGCATGCGCGCCTGAAGCAGACGAACCTGGAGCTGTACTGCTGGCTCGCGCGCTTCCCCGTCCTCGATCCCGCCGCGGCCTGGCCCGTCTACGAGACGGATCCGGCGAAGGTGCTTCCGGGCGCCGAGGAACGCTGGCGGGCGTTCCGCCGGCGCGAGATGGCGGGCGCGTTCGCCGGCTGGCGCCGCGAATGGAGATCGTCACCGGACCCCTGCCCGCCGCGGCCCTGACCTGCGCGCCGAGACCGGAAACGCCGAACCGGTAACCGCCATGTAACCCCCGGCCGCCATCCTGGTGCGGAGCTCACCGTCCGAAGGAGTTCCGCTTGCTGATCGCACCCGTCAGCCTCTCGATCCTCACCACACGTCGCTGCTCCGCCGCGTGCGACCATTGCTCGGTCGGAGCCGGTCCGCGGGAGCGTCTCGCCATCCCGGTGGAACGGATCCACCGCCTCATCGATGAGGCCGCCGAGATCCCCTCGATCCGCCGCATCTGCTTCACCGGCGGCGAGTGCTTCACGCTCGGCGAGGCGCTCGATGCTCTGGTCGGCCGCGCCGCCGCGGCCGGCTTCACGACACGCGTGATCACGAACGGCTACTGGGCCGTCGACGCCGGCGCCGCCACCGAGCGGGTCCGGAAGCTGGCCGCCGTCGGCCTGGACGAGATGATGCTCTCGACCGGGACGTTCCATCAACGATTCGTCCCCGTCGAGCGGGTGATCCACGGAGCGCGCGCTGCGGCCGCCGCCGGGATCGCGACGCGCATCTCCGTCGAGACGTGTGACCAGTCGGACTTCGACGAACGCGCGCTCGAGGCGGCGGTCGCCGACCTCATCGCTTCTCGGCGGCTCCGCATCGGTCGCGATCCGTGGATCCCCGATGCCGGCGGACGCGGCACGACCGCGCTGTCTCACCGGCGGTTTCTCTCGGAGACCGGGCCACACGGCTACGGAAGCTGCGCGCAGATCCTGAACGTGATCTCCGTGACGCCGGCGCAGGACGTCGTCGCCTGCTGCGGCTTTCCATCGGAACAGCTTCCCGAGCTCCGCATCGGCTCGATCGCCGAACGGCGCCTGCAAGACGTCTTGGCGAGCGCGCCCGACGAGCTCATGAAGATGTGGCTGCACGTGGCGGGCCCGGCCGGAATCGCCGCCTTCGTCGCCCGGTACATCCCCGGCTATTCGCTGCCGCCTTCAGCATCGATCTGTCAGTCCTGCGTGACCCTGCAGCGCGACGGTCGAGCGATGGCGGTCGTCCGCGCGCATGCGGCCGAGATCGCGCCGCAGATCGCGCTCCAGTTCGCTACCGCACTCATCGCAACGTAACGAGGTATACGGCCATGTCAGATCCCACCGTCTTCCGCGCCTCTCTGGCGTACGCGAACGTGTTCGACGCGAAGAGCCCGCCCGTCGCACTCAGCGCCCGGATACCGTATACCGGAAAACGGCTCTTCTGCAGCGCGGTCCCTCAGGAGACGACCCTCGCCTTCACGATCAGCGACCGCATCACGAGCGTGATGAACTGTCCGATCGACGGTAGGCCGGAAGTCTTGCCGGCGATGCCGGGCGGCCCGTACGACCGCGCGACGCTCGCCGTCTCGTACGAGGGCGCCGGCGCGGAGCTCCCGGAGCCGGTGCCGATCGCATACTCCGGCGGGCCGATCATCTTCCATCTTCGCTTCGACGGGCACTTTGCGACCGCGGCCGCGTACCTGTCGGAGGCGGTCCCCGGCGGACCGCTCTTCGCGGCGCTGATGGACGAGCTCGAGCGGCGGCCGCGCGACGACCGCGCCGAACCGCGGCTGCTCGGCGTCGAGTTCTTTCGCCGGGAGCGCGCCGACTCGCTCGGCGACCAGGCGCCGGGCGCGGTGTCTCGCTCGCACCAGCTCTTCTTCGTCGCCGTCAACGACGGCGAGGTCGCCGAGATGCCGTACAAAGCGATCTTCGTGCACAACCAGGTCGTGATTCCCGCGGGCGCGACGACGCCGACCGCGCTCATCCCGCCCGAGGACGGCGGAAGCGAGCATGGTCCGATGGGGCTGCTCATCGAGTAGCGCTCGGTACGCGGATGACCTCCGCCAACCCGCGGGACGGCGCGGTCGCGAGCTCACGCTGCAACGCCTCGGCGTAGCGCTGAAACTCGCGTCGCGCGCGGTCCCGCGCGCCGGCGAGCCAAAGCGCCCGGACGAGGACCTCGGCCGCCTCCTCGTTGAGCGCGTCGAGCTCGCGGACGCGGCCGGCATGCCGTGCGGCGCCCTCATAGTCTCCGGCGGCCAGCGCATCGTGCGCGAGCACGAGCCCGCACTTGCCGATCAGATCGTTCAACCGTCCCACGAGCCCGTGCGACCATCCGAACCGCTCGTATCGTTCGAGGACACCATCGTGGACCGAGCCCGCAATACGCGTCAGTTCCTCGCGGCTCCGTTCGTCGAGCGTGCCGTCGCCACGTTCCCGCACGAGGCGCTCGGCACGAGCGACGTCGACGTCGATGCGCGGCGCGAGGCGATAGCGCGCCTCCTCGTTGAGCACGACGTCGTACGACCCGAGCGTCTTGCGAACGCGGTGAAGCGTGACCTTGAGGTTGTTCGACCACTCGCCGCTGTCGAGGTGCTCCCAGAGCGCCTCGCCGATCCGTTCCCGCGACACGCCGCCACGGCTCGACGCGAGCAGCGCGATCAGCTCGAACTCCTTGTCCCGCAGCTTCACGT
>DASWSC010000114.1:0-5019 GCA_036402855.1 Candidatus Elarobacter sp.
TCCCGCTGCACGTCACGGCGCTCGCGGTGCACCGGCGCTGCACCGGCGACGCCGATGCGGCGTGGTACCACTCCGGCGAGCTCGAGCGCGTGGCGCGCGCCGGCGGCGATGCCGCGCGGCTTCGCCGGGCGAGCACGATCCGGTTCGCGCTGGCCGCGGAGCGCGGCGACGACGGCGAGATGGAGCGGCTCGACCCAGCCCAGGAGCCGGCGCGAATCGCGACCGTTCTAGCCGGCGCGCTGCGGCACGGATGGAGCGGAGACTTTCGCGCGGCAGGGATCGCATTGGCGAAGCTCGACGAATCGCCGAGCGCGAGCGACGGCGAACGCGCGCTCTGCGGCGCGTTGCTCGCAGTCGCCGGTCTGGCGCTCGGTGATGCTTCAGGAGTCCGTCGCTTCGCGCGGCGCACAACGCGGGTGCCGGTTCTTGCGGGCGGTACGACATCGGCGGACGAGCAGCGGCGGATGCGTCTTGCCCGCGACCTTGCCGCGGCTGTCCGGGCCGGGACGCTGCTGGACGCCGTTCCGCAGAGCGACCGCGGCTATGCGCGTTTCGTCCGCGCAGCGTTCGAATGCCGCGACGTGCGCGCCGTCTCCGCGACGCTCAGCCCAACGGAGCTCCGCGTGCTCGCACTCGTCGAGGCCGGCAAGAACGCGCCGCAGATCGCCGCGCTGCTCGACCGAAGCGCGCACACGATCCGGACGCATCTGCGCAACATCGGGACGAAGCTGGAGACGCACAGCCGCGCCGAGTCGGTCGCGCGCGCGCGCCGCCTCGGGCTGCTGCCTCCGTGAGGCGCTGACCGCCCCGCCGCTCAGCCGGCGACGACTCCGTCGCGAAAGGCCGTCCAACGATCGGCTTCGATCGCCGCGCGCGCCTCGCGGACCAGCGCGGTGAGCGCGGCGACGTTGTGGTACGAGAGCAGCCGCTGCGCGAGCGTCTCCCCCGAGCGGAAGAGATGGGCAAGATATGCTTTGGTGTAGGTCGCGCAGATACGGCAGTCGCAGTCCGGATCGAGCGGCCCGAAGTCGCGGATGTTGCCGGCGTTGCGCACGTTGTACTCCGCCCCGGCGCGCGTCAGCACGCGGCCGTGCCGCCCGCTCCGCGTCGGGTAGACGCAGTCGAACAGGTCGATCCCGCGGTCGATCCCGGCCAGGAGATCGCGTACGGTGCCGACGCCCATGAGATATCGCGGCTTCGCCGGGGGCAGGAGCGCTGCGGTGAACCGCGCGACCCGGTCCATCTCCTCGCGGCTTTCGCCGACGGAGAGACCGCCGATCGCGTATCCGGGAAGATCGAGCTCGACCAGCTCCGCGGCGCTGCGCGCGCGCAAGTCCTCGTCGAGGCCGCCCTGCACGATCCCGAACAGCATCGTGCGATCGGGGCGTTTCCGCGCGGCGGCGCAGCGCCGCGCCCACGCGGTCGTGCGCTCGACGGCGCGTACGAGCTCGGCGCGTTCCGACGGGAGCTTCACGCACTGGTCGAACGCCATCGCGACGTCGACGCCGAGGTCTTCCTGGAACGCGACGACGTTCTCGGGGGTGAAGCGGTGCGCGCTGCCGTCGAGATGCGAGCGGAACGTGACGCCGTCCTCGTCGATCTGCCGCCGCGACTCGAGGCTGAAGACCTGGTAGCCGCCGGAGTCGGTGAGGATCGGGCCGTCCCAGGCCATGAAGCGGTGGATCCCGCCGGCGGCGACCAGCGTCTCGCGGCCCGGGCGCAGCCAGAGGTGATACGTGTTCGCGAGGACGATGCGCGCGCCGAGCTCGTGGAGATCGCGCGGTTCGAGCAGCTTCACGTCGGCGAGCGTTCCGACCGGCATGAAGCACGGCGTTGCGACGTCGCCGTGCGCGGTGGTGAGGGTTCCGCGGCGCGCGGTGCCCGACGTTGCATCGAGGCTGAAGGCCGCCGTCACGGCGCACCCTTCGACAGGCTCAGGGTGACATGGGGGCGCGCGGCGGTGCGGACGCTCACGAGGTGGGGCGGCGGCGGTACATTGCGAGGGTTGCCATGTACTCGGGGGGCGGCTCGCTTTCGAACGACATCATCTGCTTGGTGCGCGGGTGCTTGAAGCGCAGGCGCCAGGCGTGCAGCGCCTGGCCGGGGAGCGGGAGCCGTGAGTCGCTGCGCCCGTAGATCGGATCGTTCAGCACCGCGTGCCCGAGCGCGGCCATGTGGACGCGAATCTGATGCGTGCGCCCGGTCTCGAGGCGGAACGTCAGCTCGCTCGCCCCGTGCAGCCGTTCGCGCAGCGCGTAGTGCGTCACCGACGGCTTTCCCTCGGCGCGAATCGCGTACTTCATGCGGTTGCGCGGATCGCGGCCGATCGCGCCGCGGATCGTCCCCTCGGGATCGTCGGGGACGCCGATCACGATGCCGCGGTACTCGCGCTCGATGTAGCGCGCTTGCATCGCGCGGCCCAGCGTCCCGAGCGCGGCCTCGGTCTTCGCCACCAGGAGCAGCCCGGAGGTGTCGCGGTCGAGGCGGTGGACGAGCCCGGCGCGCAGCCGCTCGCCGGGGAGCTCGCTCGCGTGGGCGAGGAGCGCGTTCACCAGCGTTCCGTCGGTCGCGCCGTGCGCCGGGTGCGTCACCATCCCGGCCGGCTTGTCGACCACCAGCACGTCGTCGTCCTCGTACACGACGTCGATCGGGATCGCTTCCGGCTCCGCGGCGAGCGGGCGCGGCGCGTCGATCGCGTACTCGACGCGATCGCCCGGCTCCAGCAGCGTGCTGGGTTTTCCGGCCGCGCCGTTCACGGTTGCGGCGCCGGCGCGCAAGGCGCTCGCAACGTGCGAGCGGGAGTGCCCGGTGAGCTTTGTCAGCAGGACGTCGAGGCGGCCGGCTTCGGCGTCGCCGACGTGATGCGTCAGGCGCGCTTCTCGCGGCGCAGCGACGCCAGGACGAGCAGCGCGACGCCGACGGTGATGCACGCGTCGGCGACGTTGAAGACGTTCGGCCAGATCGTCCGGAAGTCGATGAAGTCGACCACCCAGCGGTGCTGGAAGCGGTCGACGATGTTCCCCACCGCGCCGCCGGCGATCATCCCGAACGCGACGCGGACGAGGGTCGAGTGGCGCACCGCGTCGCGGAAGGCATACGCGAAGATTCCCAGCACGATCAGCGCCAGCACGATCAGCAGCAGCGGCGAGTTGCCGAACAGCCCGAACGCGCCGTGGGTGTTCTGGACGTAGGTCCACCACAGCAGCCGCGGGATCACCAGCCGGCTCTCGCCGGGCATGAAGCCGTGCAGGACGAGCGTCTTCGTCCAGCGGTCGAGGACGAAGACGAGCAGCGCGACGAGCCAGAGGACGTACACCGGACGCCGGGTTCGCGCGTCCCCGGCCGCCTCCTACGGTTCGTTGAACTCCGGCCGCGGATCCGGATCGGCGTGCGCCCAGCGCTCGCCGAACTCCGCCGCGAGCGCCGCTTGCTGCTGCGCCAGCAGCTCCCAGTTGTAGAACGAGCCCGGGTTCTCGGCCACCTCGACGAACGGCACGCTCCGGCCGCGGCTGGTCCCCGGCCGCACGCGGGTGACCGTCGCCTTGCCCCCGCGGAAGTCGTCGACGCCGTGCGAGAGATACAGCTCGCTCTCGACGTAGATCACGTCGCCCGGCTGCGGCACGTCCATCGCGCTACAGGCTCGGCGGCTTCACGTACTGGTAGAAGAAGCCCGCCACGCGCCCGAACGAGAGGGTGACGAGGACGAGCCCCGTCGCGACCAGGAAGACGCCGGCACCGATCTCGATCGCGTTCAGATAGCGCTTCACGCGGTTGAGCGCGCCGAGCGCGCGCGTGATCGCCGCCGCCGTGATGAGGAACGGTACCGCGAGCCCCATCGAGTAGATGAACAGCAGAAACGTCGCGCGGCCGTAGTGCTCTTGCGACGCCAGCAGGATGATCCCGGAGAGGATCGGGCCGATGCACGGCGACCAGCCGGCCGCGAAGCCGATGCCGACCAGGAACGAGGCGACCACCGAGCGGTTCGCGCTGCGGACCTGCAGGCGCTTGTCCATCATCAGGGCCGGGATCTTGAACACCCCGATCATGTTGAGCCCGAGGACGATGACGACGACGCCGCCGATCCGTGCGATCCAGTCCTTGTAGTCGACGAAGACGGCGCCGAGCGCGCTCGCGGAGAGCCCGATCGCCATGAATACCACGGTGAAGCCCGCCACGAACGCGAGCGCGTGGAACATCACGCGAGCGCGGCTCCCCGCGTCGGACTGAGCCTTGAGCTCCTCGAGGCTGGAGCCGGTGAGGAAGGAGAGGTAGGCCGGGATGAGCGGCAGCACGCACGGCGAGACGAAGGAGACGAGCCCGGCGAGAAACGCGGTCAGGACGTTGACGTTGGCGCTCACGACCCGCCAGATTTCGACGGGATTGGGGAAGGACCGCCCTCTCCGAGGCGGCCGACAAAGGTTGTCCCGCTTCGCGCCGTATCCTCGGCGGGGTGAGCCACTGGTTCGTCTATCCGAACATCGATCCGATCGCGTTCAGGCTCGGCCCCATCGCCGTGCACTGGTACGGGCTCTCGTACCTGTTCGGATTCGTCTGCGTCTTCTTGTGGATGAACCGGCCGGAAGGCCGCCGGCGGCTCGGTCTCACCACCGACCAGATTCAGGATTTTCTGGTCTACGCGCTGGTCGGCGTGCTCGTCGGCGGGCGCACGGGCTTCGTCATCGCCGACGTCATCACGAAGCACAACCTCAGCGAGTACGTCGCGCACCCGCTCAACTTCATCGCGATCTGGCAGGGCGGGATGGCGTTCCACGGGGCGCTGGTCGGCGTCATCCTCGCGATCGTGCTGTTCCTGCGCAAGCACCCCGGGCTCACGTTCGGAATCCTCGGCGACGAAGTCGTTCCGCTGCTCTCGATCGGCATCTTCACGACGCGGCTCGTGAACTTCATCAACGACGAGCTGCCCGGAAAGCGCTGTCTCCCCGATCACCCGTACTGCATTCTGTTTCCGGCCTATCCCGACGCCTACCGCTACCCGTCGCAGATCTTCGAGGCGATCCT
>DASWSC010000115.1:0-6733 GCA_036402855.1 Candidatus Elarobacter sp.
TGAACCGCGAGCCGGCCTTGAGCTCGCCGTCGACGACGCGCAGGTAGGCGACGACGCCGCGGTACGAGTCGAACTGCGCGTCGAAGACGAGCCCGCGCAGCTTGTCGGCGGTGCTGCGCGGCGGCGGAACGCGGGTGACGATCGCCTCGAGGATCTCCTCGATCCCGATCCCCTCCTTCGCGGAGGCGGGGATCGCTTCGTCACCCTCGATGATGAGCAGCTCTTCGATCTCGCTCCGCACGCGCGGGACGTCGGCCGCCGGCAGGTCGATCTTGTTGATCACCGGGATGATCGTGAGGTTCTGCGCCAGCGCGAGGTGGTAGTTCGCGAGCGTCTGTGCCTCGATGCCCTGCGCGGCGTCGATCACCAGCAGCGCTCCCTCGCATGCCGCGAGCGACCGCGAGACCTCCGAAGAGAAGTCGACGTGGCCCGGCGTGTCGATGAAGTTCAGCTCGTACGTCTTCCCGTCGTTCGCCGTGTAGGTCAGCGTGACGGGGTGCATCTTGATGGTGATCCCGCGCTCGCGCTCGAGGTCCATCGCGTCGAGGAGCTGCTCCTCCATCTCGCGCTGCTCGACGGTGCGCGTGAACTCCAGCAGACGGTCGCTGAGCGTCGTCTTGCCGTGGTCGATGTGCGCGATGATGCAAAAGTTCCGGACGTTCGCGGGGCCGCGCGACGCCGTCGCCGTGGCGCTCTGGATCAAGGGGTCAGCAAGCCTGGGCGGCGGCGTTGCTCGCGATCAGCCGGATCACGAACTGGAGCACGATGAACACGATCAGGAAGGAGATGTCGATCCCGCCGAGCGGCGGGATGATGCTGCGCACCGGCTGGAGGACGGGCTCGATGATCCTGGCCAGGTAGTCGGTCCAGCGCCCGCGCAGGCTCGGGACCCACGACACGACGGCGTAGACCAGCATCAGCAGCAGGTAGACCAGGAACAACTTCGAGAGCAGATCCCAGAGGAAGCACGGCACCATCGCTCGTTATACGCCCGCGGGATCGGGAAGTGTCGCGAGCACCTTGTCCGGGATACCCTTCAGGAAGGGCCCCGGATCGACCGGGCTTCCCTCGTACATCACTTGGTAGTGCAGGTGGGGTCCGGTCGACTCGCCGGTCGAGCCGACGTAGGCGATCGGCGCGCCCTTCGTCACGCGCTGCCCGGCGCTGACCGCGACCCGCGAGAGGTGGGCGTACCACGTGTGGTAGCCGTTGCCGTGGTCGATGTCGACCTTGATCCCGAACCCGCCGGGGTCCCATCCGGCGCTGGCGACCGTCCCCGCCGCCGAGGCGCGCACGAGATCGCCGTAGTTCGCTTCGAGGTCGACGCCCTTGTGGAACTCGGGCCACGGGTTCGTGCGCCAGCCGTACGCGGCGGCGATTCCGCCGCCGACCGGGTTGAGCGACGGGATCGAGGCGACCATCCGCTCGCGCGCGATCGATGCGAGGCGGCGCAGGTTGAGGACGCGCCGGGCGATCCGCTGCACCTCGTCGGCGTCGGTGCGCGTCGCGGCCGAGGCGCGCGCCAGCGTCCGCAGGCGGTCCTGGACGGCGGCGAAGTCGGGACGGTGGACGGCCGGAAGATGCGGCGACGCGAAGACATGCTGCTTCGGCGCGCGGTCGGCGCCGATCAGCCGCTTGATCTCGGCGTTCTCGCGCTGCATCGCCTTGAGCTGTCCGGCGAGGTCGTCCGCCTGCTTGTCGATCGTCTGCAGCTTCGTCTGCTGCTCCGACGTCAGGAGCTGCAGCGCGCGCACGTTCGCTTCGGCGTTCCGAAGCTGCCAACTATGGATTCCGACCAGCGCGAGCGAGGCGAGCACCATCGCGATCCCGGCCAGCATGAGATGCCGGCGCGTGAACGCGACGCGGTAGACGCTGTAGCCGCTCGGCGGGATGATCTTGACCAAGAAGGTCTTCCTGGCGACGTCGCTCACGACGCGGCCGCCTTGGCGCGCGCGATCGCGGCGAGCTCTTCTTCGGAGGGGTCCTGCGCCGGCTTGAAGGCGGTGACCGCCTTGCCGTACGTGCGCGTCTCCTCGCGCGAGTAGATGCTGCTCAGCACCACGCCGTCGCCGTCCCGGTTCAGCAGCGCGAGCGCGTACGAGAGGTCGGAGCCGACGTCGCTGAAGGCGTTGTACCGGACGAAGCCGACGCGCGGGACCTCGGCGCGCGCGACGCGCTCGAGCGCGTCGATGCGCCGCAGCTCCGCCTCGCGAGCCGCCGCGCTCGCCGCTGCGTCGCGCTCGAGCGTGGCAAGCCGGTCGGTCGCCCGGGCGGCGCCGCCGCCGAGGAGTCCGTCATGGGTGTCGAGGGTCGCCTGGAGCTTTCGAACGCGCGGGCCCACGACGAGCAGATGGTATCCGATCGTCACGACCAGCGCGCTCACCACTGCGGCGAGCACGGCCGATATCAGGTCGTTCATATCAAAAAGAAGGCCAAGACGAGGGCCAGGTGGCTCGCGGCACACGATAGGAGTCCGCTTACCGTTGCTCCCTTCCGGGCCTGGCGGGGTTCACGGATTACCGTTGCGCGAGGCCCAACCCTCGTCGAGGCAGGGCCTATCATACCGGTCTACGGGCCGGAGGGGAACCCCTTCCCGTCGCAGGCGGCCCGGCCGGAGGGGTGGCGTAATCCCGGCACCCGGGGAAACGGCCGCCCGGACGGAACGCGGGCGGGTGGCGCGAACGTACAGCGGACGATGAACTCCGTATTCTCACGTAGCTTCGCCGCGCTTCTCGGCGCCGCGCTCCTCGCCACGCTGCCGGTCCCCGCACCGGCGAGATCCGGCGCCGCCGTCCTTCCGATCTCGTGGAGCCTCACCCCGCAGCAGATCGCCGCCTCGTGCAGCACGTCGATCGCCACGATCCAGAAGCGGGTCGACGCGATCGTCAAGGCGCGCTCGGCGCGACGCTTCAGCACCGTCGTGCTGCCGCTGGAGAACGCCTCCTCCGACTTCAACGACGAGCTGGCCGCGCAGGCGTTCCTGTACAACGTCTCGACCGACCCGGCGGTCCGCAAGGCGTCGCTGAAGTGCTCGACGGACGCCGGCAACGTGCTGACGACGCTCTCGGCGCGGCCCGATCTGTACCGTGCGCTCGCCGCGGCGAGTGCGAGCGGGTCGGCGAAAGGCGCCGAGCAGCTCAAGCTCACCCAGCTCTGGATGACCGCCCTCAAGCGCAGCGGCGCCGGCCTGCCGGAGAAGCAGCGCGCCGAGTTCATCGCGCTCCAGCAGAAGCTGACGAACGGGCAGAACACGTTCCAGGCGAACCTCGGCAACGACGAGACCGCGATCCCGATCACCGCTGCGCAGGCGCAGGCGCTCCCCGCCGATTTCGTCTCCGCGGCGCTCAAGAAAACCGCCGACGGCGGCTACACGCTCCCGGTGAACGAGTCGACGATCGGGCCGTTCATGCAGAACGAGACCGACTCGGCGGCGCGCAAGGCGTTCTACCTCGCCTACAACAACCGCGGCGGCGAGACGAACGTGAAGCTGCTGCAAGACGCGATCGCGACGCGTGACCGCCTTGCGCACCTGCTCGGCTACCCGACGTGGGCCGCGTTCGTGCTCGCCGACCGCATGGCGGCGACGCCGCAGCGCGTGCAGAGCTTCCTCTCGCAGATCGACGCGGCGATTCTTCCGAAGGCGCGCCAGGAGCGCGACGAGGACGCGGCGCTCGCGAAGGCCGACGGCAAGACGACCTTCGATCAGTGGGACCAGACGTATTACGAGAACCAGCTCCGCAAGACGAAGTACGCGGTCGACCAGAACGAAGTGCGCCAGTACTTCCCCGTGCAGACCGTCGTCGACAACGTGCTGGCGATCTATCAAGAGCTGCTCGGGGTGCGCTTCGCGCGCGCGAGCGTTCCGGCGTGGCAAGCGCAGGTGCAGGCGTACGACGTCACGGACGCCGCGACGGGCAAACCGCTCGGGCGCTTCTACCTCGACCTCTTTCCGCGGCCCGGCAAGTACAACCACTTCGCGAACTTCGGGATCGTCCCGCGCCGCGTGCTCCCCGACGGGACGGTCCGGCTGGCGACGACGGCGATCGTCGGCAACTGGCCGCAGCCGGCGCCGGGAAAGAGCGCGCTGCTGAGCCACGACGACGTCGAGGTGTTCTTCCACGAGTTCGGGCACTGCATGGCCGCGGTTCTCGCGACCGACGCGTACGAGACGCTCTCGAGCGGCTTCCGCCAGGACTTCATCGAGGCGCCTTCCCAGATGCTCGAGAACTGGGCGTGGGACCCGGCGATCCTCAAGCGGGTGAGCAAGAACGTCACCACGGGCCAGCCGCTCCCCGACGCGCTGATCCAGAAGATGATCGCCGCCCGCTACGTTCACTACGCGCTGCAGACGACGGGCCAGATCCTGTACGCCACCGTCGACATGCAGTACCACACGACGAAGCCGCCGGTCGACACGACGGCCGTGTGGGCCGCGACGGTCGCGCAGACGACGCCGAACCAGTACGTCCCCGGGACGCACCCGCAGTCCGAGTTCGGCCACCTCATGGGCGGCTACGACGCGGGCTACTACGGGTACCTGTGGTCGAAGGTCTACGCGCAGGACATGTTCTCGCGCTTCAAGGCCCAGGGCCTCACGAATCCCGCGGCCGGGATGGCGTATCGGAACGCCATCCTCGCGCCGGCTCGGCTGCAAGAGCCCGATCAGGAAGTGCGCACGTTCCTCGGGCGGCCGATGAACCCGAACGCGTTCTACCAAGAGCTCGGGATCACGCCGCCGCAAACGACGCAGCGCTGACGCGCACGGCCTCGCGGCATCCGTGACAGGATGCTGCGGGGCCCGGCGCGTACTCTCCGGACAGAACGCGGGTGTAGGCGGGACCGCTCGGCTGGAGAGCCGACGATGTTCCACCTCGATTCCCCCAGGGTCGCAGGCGATGCCGCGCGCTGATCCGACACGCTCGGAGTACTGCGCCTCGCGGCATCTGCTGCGCAATCTCGACGACGCGGCGGAGCTCCGCCGCAATCCGCTCGTGCGCAACTGCTTCTCGCCGGGCACCGGCCGGCGCGGCGCCGACAGCGCGAGCGCCCTGCAGCGCGTGCGCGGCCTCGTGCACCAAAGCCTGACGCGCTGCCGCGAGCGCCCGCAGGCGGCGTGCACGCGTACCGGTCTGGGCCGCATGCACGCCGCGCTGCTGCGCTGCGAGATCGACCGGCAGCCGCTCGCGATCGTCGCGGCGGAGATGGGTCTCTCCGACCGCCAGGTGCGCCGCGAGCGCCGCGCCGCGCACGAAGCGTTTCTGCACGCGTTCCGCGACGGCGCGGCCGACGCGGCGGCGGCGACGGTGCACGACACCGCGACGCTGCGGCTGCTGCAGGCCGCCGAGCTGCACGAGCTCGGCCAGAGTGCGCTGGCGACCGCCGCGTGCGAGGCGCTCGCCGCCGCGCCGCAGCGCTGCGAGCGGCGGATCGAGGCGCTCTGCCTGGCCGCCGAGATCGACCTCGACGCCGCGCGGTACGCCGAAGCCGCGCTGCGCGTCGCCGAAGCGAACGCGCTGCTGGCGCGGCGTGAGGACGGCCTGGGCGAGCCGGCGCGCACGCTCGCCGCCGAGCGCATCGAGCTGACGGGCTGGTCGCTACGCAGGCTGACCGGCGTCACCGGCGGTCTCGCGGCGCCGCCGCCGCGCGCGGCGGAGCCGCACCACGCGCGCGACGGCGACGACGAAGCGCGCCGCGCGGTGCGGACGCGCGCGCTCGCCGAATACGCGCTGCAGCGCTGGGAGGCCGGCGACGGCGTGCGCGGCGCCGAAGCCGTGCGCGCGGCGTACGCGCTGGTCGGATCGCTCGACCGCGGGCGCACGAAGGTGCGGCTGCTGGTGATGCTGGCGGACGCCCGGCTCGCGCGGCTGCGCGGCGACCCGGCCGCGTACGCGCGCTACTTCGCAGTCGAGCAGATCGCCGCCGCCCGCGGCTACGTGCGCCCGCTGCTGCTTGCGCGGGCCGAGCGGATCGGCAACGAGCTGGAAGAGGCCGGAGGCGCGGCACGCGTCCTCGAGCGCATCCTCGCGCCGTTCGACACCGCGATGCGGCAGACGATGCCGCCGGAGGTCGCGTTCGCCGCGTACGTCGCCGCGATCGCCGAGCGCGATCCCGACGCCGCGCTCGACGCGATCGACACCGCCGAGCGCCTCGTCCCGCCGCGCGGCGCGCTCGGCTTGTTCGCCCGCGCCCGGCGCGTGCAGCTCATGCTCGGTGCGCGGCGCTACGAGGACGCGCGCGCCGTCGCGCAGTCGCTTCGGAACGACGCCGAAGAGATCGGGAACGGGCGCGTGCGCGGCGATGCGGCGCGGCTGCTCGCGGCGGTCGCGATCGCGCAGCACCGCCGCCCCGACGCGGAGCGCTACGCGCGTGAGGCGCTCGCGCTCCTGGAGCAGTACGGATCCGCGAGCGAGCTCGCCGCGATACGGGAGATCACCGCCAGGCTCGGAATCGACCGCGCCCGCGCGGTGTAGTTTCCTTTCGGCCAACTTCGCCGTTTTTCACGCGACGAACGAGTCGCGCCTCGGCGCGATCGCGTAGAACGGCGCACACGGGTGCACGGCGGACGTGCGCCATCAGGAAGGACGCGAATGCCGATTCCATCCGCGCGTCTCGCACGACGCTTCTTCTTCACGTTCGCCCTCACGTTCGCCGGCGCGATCGCGTGCGGCTGCGGCGGCGGAGGCGGCGGCGGATCGTCGTCCCCGCAGTCGATCGCACCGCCCGCGCCGACGCC
>DASWSC010000116.1:0-6958 GCA_036402855.1 Candidatus Elarobacter sp.
TGACCGACTGCGTCACGTTCGAGGGCGGCTTGGCGGTGGCGGGGTCCTGCGCGCCGGGCTGCAGGATCGCAACGACGCTCGCCTTCGCGTAGACGCGCCGCGCGACGGCGGTCGACTCCTCGCGCGTGATCGCGCCGTAGAGCGCATCGAACTCCGACGGATCGGTGTCGCCGGGGAACACCATGTTGGCGCCGATCGCGTCACCCAGCCCGACGATCGAGTCGCGCGCGTACGTCATCCCGGCGAGCTCGGAGCGCTTCGAGGCCTCGAAGAGATCGGGGTCGATCCCCTTTGCCAGCGCATCGGCCATCGTCTTCTCGTAGGCCGCGCGCACCTCGGCGGGCGTGTGGCCCGGCGCAACGACCAGCATGATGTGCACCACCGACGCGCGGCGGTCTTCGAGCGGCTGCGGGTTGTACGCGAGCACGAGCCCCCGCTCGACCAGCGTCCGGAACGGTCCGCGCGGGTTGAACAGCGCGCCGATCGCGACGTCGTTGCGGACCTGGTCGTGCTCGTACGGTTTCGCGTCGCCGGGCGCCGCGTACGCCTCGTCGACGATCGTGTACGGGTAGTTCGAGCGGTCGGTGTACGTCGCGCCGCTCGCGGGCTTGAGCGCGTACTGGCGCCGCGCCGGAAGCTTCGCCGCGGCGAGCGGGCCGAACCAGCGCTGCGCCTCCCCGAAGACCTCGGCCGCATCGACGTCGCCGGTGACGACCAGCGTCGCGTTGTTGGGACGGTACCAGGCGTCGTAGTAGCGCCGCAGGTCGGCGACCGTCGCCTTCTCGATGTCGGCCTTCGCGCCGAGCGACGTCGAGCCGAGCCGCGAGTTCGGGTAGACGCGCTGGTTCACGTCGTAGATGAACGACGTCACCGGGTTGCTGTGCTTCTCCGCGTACTCGGCGAGGACGGCGCCGCGCTCGAGGTTCCAGTCGGCCGGCGCCATCGTGAGGTTCCGCATCCGGTCGGCTTCGAGGTGCACGATCGTCTCGACGCGATCCGCCGGGATGACGAAGTAGTAGTGCGTGATCTCGTTCTCGGTCTGCGCGTTCACCTCGGCACCCAGCCGTGCCGTCATGTCGTCGAGCCCCGCGCTCGAGAGGTCGTGCGTTCCGCGGAACATCATGTGCTCCAGCGCATGCGCGAGCCCGGTCTTCCCCGGCGTCTCGTCGAGCGCGCCGAAGCGGTACCACATGTGAACCTGCGCGACCGGCGCGGCATGGTCTTCGATCACGACCACCTTGAGGCCGTTGGGGAGCGTACGGGTCTGCGGTGCCGGGGCGTCCGCGCTTGCGGCGGCTCGCGCGGCGGGCGGGGCAAACGGCAAGCACAGCAGCAGCGCCGCGATCAATGCGGCGGCGAGTCGGCGAACGGGCATCCCGCTAGTATACTCGCTCTAGCTGAGAGGTTCCACCGCGGCGTACGCCCTCGCGCTCCGGCGGACGGCGCTGAGCGGCGCCAGCCCGATCAGCTCGCTGCGTGCCACGACGACACCGGCACGAGCGGCCGCCCGCCGCACGAGCTCGGTGACGCGGTAGAGCGGCACCGCGTCGACGTCGGTGAGGTTGCACGAGACCTGAACGCGATCGTCGCCCAGCCGCAGGCCGAGGCACTTCAGCGTCCGCAGGCCGCCCCCGGTCGCGCGCAGCGAGCGGGCGATCCGCTTCGCCAGCGCCAGGTCGCCGGAGGCGAGGTCGACGTTGAAGGCGATCAGGAACGGTCGCGCCCCGATCGCGATCGCGCCGGCCGACGCGTGCGCGGCGTCGCCGTAGTCGAACCGCCAGCGCTCGTCGGCGGCGAGCCGGGCGGCCAAGCCCTCGAACTCGCCGCGCCGCACGTCCGCCAAGTGCCGGCGGTGCGGCGCGCTCGCCGCCGCGCCGTACAGGTACGACGGGATCCCGACCTCGCGCCAGATCCGCGCCGCGGCACGGTGCGCGAGGACCACGGCGTCCTCGAGCGTCGCCCGGCCGAGCGGCACGAACGGCAGGACGTCGAGCGCGCCGATGCGGGGATGCGCACCGTGATGCGCGCGCAAGTCGATGCGCTCGTGGACCGTGCGCGCCAGCGCGACCGCCGCCGCGACCGCCTGGGCGCCGCTGCCGACCGCGGTGATGACGCTGCGGTGGTGCACCGGGTCGCTCGTGCGGTGGACGACGCGCGCGCCGGCCGCCTCCATCGCCGCGGCGCACGCGTCGACGACCGCGCCGTCACGCCCCTCGCTCACGTTCGGAACGATCTCGAACTCGTTCACGCGCATCCCTCCCTCGTACCGGCGCGCGGCTCCTCGGTCGCCCGGCGAGGGGACGCGATTCGCACCCCGCGCGGCCGGGGAGCCTTCCTGCATGAACGGTACAACCACGGGTAGCTATGCGGTCGTCACGGGTGCATCGAGCGGGATCGGGCTCGAGCTCGCCAAGCAGTTCGCCGAGCACGGCTTCGACGTGCTGCTCGCCGCCGAAGACGCCGGTCTCGAGCAAGCCGCGACCGAGGTGCGCGCGCTCGGACATTCGGTCCAGACGTGCCGCGTTGACTTGAGCAAGCCTGACGGCGTCGAGGAGCTCGCCGGGCGGATCGCGGCGAGCGGGCGTCCGATCGATGCGATCGCGATCAACGCCGGCGTCGGCGTCGGCGGGCGCTTTCTGGAGACGCCGCTGGAGGACGAGCTGCGGCTCATCGATCTCAACGTGCGCTCCACGGTTCACTTGACGAAGCGCATCCTGCCCGCGATGGTGCAGCGGGGAGCCGGGCGAATCCTCATCACCGCGTCGATCGCGGCGGTCGCCGCGACGCCGTACGAGGCCGTCTACGGCGCTTCGAAAGCGTTCGACAAATCGTTCGCGGGCTCGCTGCGGAACGAGCTCAAGGAGACGGGAGTCACGGTGACGACCCTGATGCCGGGCCCGACCGAGACGAACTTCTTCCACCGCGCCGGGATGGACGACACCAAGGTCGGTCAGGAGAAGAAGGCCGACGCCGCGCAGGTGGCGCGCCAAGGCTTCGAGGCGCTGATGGCCGGGAAGCACGAGGTCATCGCCGGCCCGCTCAAGACGAAGTTCGAGGGGCTCGTCTCGAAGATCGTCCCGGAGGAAGTCACCGCCGGACAGCACGGCAAGCTCGCCGAACCCGGCGGCGCCAAGCAGTAGCGAACGCTACGGCGGCGCGATGCGGCGGCGGACGATCGCCTCGATCGCCTGCGGGTCGAGTGCCTTCGCCGCCGCGAGGTCCGCATCGCCGCCTGCCAGGTCGCCGCCGCGGCGCTTGGCGATCCCGCGCCCGTACAGCGCCGTCGCGCGCTTCGGCTCCATCGCGAGCGCCGCGAGGAAGGCCGCCAGCGCTCCTTCGGCGTCGCCGAGCTCCAAGCGCGCATAACCGCGCGCGGCGAGGCCGCTCGCCGAGCCGAGCCAGACGGCCCGGTCGCAGTCCGGGAGCGCCTCGTTGGGCTTCTCGCTGAGCACGCGGGCCCAGCACCTCCCGGCGAAGGACGCCGCGTCGCTCGGCGCGAGCGCGATCGCGCGGCCGTAATCCTCGATCGCGCGGTCGAATTGGTCGCGGGCGCGGTACGCCGTCGCGCGGTCGCGGTACGCATCGGCGAGCTTCGGATCGAGCGCGATCGATCGGTCGTAGTCGGCGATCGCGGCTCCGATGTCGCCGAGCGCCGCCTTCACCAAACCGCGCGCGTTCCAGTTTGCCGCGTCGTTCGGCTTGAGCTGCACGGCCCGGTCGAAGTCGGCGAGCGCCTGCGCGTACGCGCGCTTCGCGTAGTACGCGTTCGCACGGTTGTACCAGGCGTTCGCGTGGGTCGCGTCGAGCGCGATCGCGCGCTCGGCGTCGGCGATGGCGTCGTCGTCCTCCCCGCGAAGCTCGCGGATCCAGGAGTGCTGTGACCACGCGATCGCCGAGCGCGGCTCGAGCGTGACGGCGCGGTCGGCGTCGGCCAGCGCGTGCTCGTAGTCCTTGAGCCGCGCGTAGGCGCTGGCGCGGCCGAAGTAGCCCAGCATGTACGCCGGGTCGAGCTCCACCGTCCGGTCGAAGTCCGTCAGCGCGCGGTCGTAGCGCTCGAGGCGGTAGTAGGTGAGCCCGTGCCAAAACCGCATCAGCGCGTTGCCCGGCTCCAGCGCGACGGCCCGGTCGTAGTCCGCAAGCGCGCGGTCGAACTCGTTGCGCACGTACCAGATCCCGGCGCGGCCGTAGTACGCGCGCGAGCTTTTCGGCTGCAACGCGATCACCCGGTCGTAGTCGCCGAAGGCCTGATCGTTCAGCTTCTTCGCGTAGTACGCGTTCGCGCGGTCGTAGAGCGCGATCGCCAGCAGCGCCTGCGGGACGCCCGTGCGCTCGATCACCGCCGTACAGGCCGGAATCGCGCGGTCGGGGTCCGGGTTCCGGCACGCGGCGACGGACTCGTCGAGCGTTTGCGCCCCGGCGGCGAGCGGTAGGAGCAGCGCGCAGGCGAACGCCGTCAGAGCCGCGGCGAGCCGCAGCGGTTCAGTCGAAGGCATGCCGCATCGCCGCGGTCAGATCGCGCGCGTTGTCGGGCGCGATCACGCGCGTGAATCCGAGCTTCGTCGCCTCGGCGGCGCGCCGCGCCGGCTGCGAGACCGCGCGCACCTCGCCGGAGAGCCCGAGTTCGCCGAACGCGACGCTCCCGGTCGCGAGCGGGAGGTCGCGGAACGCGGAGGCGATCGCCAGCGCGATCCCGAGATCGGCCCCGGTCTCGGCGATCCGCAGCCCGCCCGCGACGGAGCAGTAGACGTCGTGCCCGCCGAGGTGGAGACCGGCGCGGCGCTCGAGGATCGCGATGATCATCGCCAGCCGCGCGGCGTCGACGTTCGCCGCGAGCCGGCGCGGCGTCCCGTACGCGGCCTCGCCGACCAGCGCCTGAATCTCGACCAGCACCGGCCGTGTCCCGACCAGCGTCGGCACGACGCACGAGCCGCTCGGACGCGCGCCGCGCCCCTGGAGGAAGAGCGCGGACGGGTCGGCGACCTGATGCAGCCCGCGATCGTCCATCGCGAAGACGCAGATCTCGTCGATCCCGCCGAAGCGGTTCTTGTAGGCGCGGACGATCCGGTACTCTCCGGAGGGGTCGCCCTCGAAGTACAGCACCGTATCGACGAGATGCTCGAGCAGGCGCGGCCCGGCGATCGCGCCGTCCTTCGTGACGTGGCCGACGACGAACACCGCGCAGCCCGTCCGTTTCGCGAACTCCACCAGCACCTGGCAACAGTCGCGCACCTGCGAGACGCTCCCGGCGAACGACTCGACGTCCGGCAGCCACATCGTCTGGATCGAGTCGATCACCAGCGCGTCGGGGACGTCGCGCTCGAGCGCGTCGAGCACCGCGCGCAGGTTGGTCTCCGGAAAGACGAGCAGCGTGTCGGCCGCGCCGACGCGCTGTGCGCGGAGCTTCGTCTGCGCCGCCGACTCTTCGCCGCAGACGTACACCGTGCGCGCGCCGTCCCGCGCCAGCGCCGTCGCGAGCTGCAGGAGCAGCGTCGATTTCCCCGCGCCGGGCGGGCCGCCGAGCAACACGAGGGAGCCCGGGACGATCCCGCCGCCGAGCAGCGCGTCGAACTCGCTCATACCGGTGCGCCGGCGCGCGATCCGGGTCTCCTCGATCGCGGCGAGCGCGATGGGGCCGGCCGTCCGCAGCGGCGCGACCGCCCGCCCTTGCGCCGACTTGGCGGGCTTCACGACCGGAGCGTCTTCGAAGGTGTTCCAGGCTTCGCACGAGGGACAGCGCCCCAGCCAGCGCGCCGACTCGAACCCGCACCCGGTACAGAAGAAGACCGACTTGGGCTTCGCCACCCCGTCATCTTCGCGTCCGCCGGTGACGACTGCCTGGCACAGAGCGAACCGGGTTGACGCCCCGGCGAGGCGAACACAGGCGGCCGATGAGCACCGATACACCGGCCCGGGTGACCGGGACGGCGCTGGTGGGCGCGAAGCAGATCGCCGCCCCGCTGGTCGTCGTCCTGGCCCTCGGGCTCGTCGCGCGCTTGCTGTTCGTGAACGGCGAGGGCTTCCACAACGACGTCGCCGCGTTCGAGTCGTGGACGCTGACCCTGCGCGACAACCCGCCCTGGGCGTTCTACGCGAAGTCGGGCTTCGCCGACTACCCGCCCGGCTATTTCGTCGTGCTCTGGGTCCTGGCGAAGATCTACGCGCTGCTCGGCGGCGCCGCGGAGTCGGCGCACGGCTGGCCGTTCCTTCGCGCGCTGGTCAAGCTGCCCGCGATCGCGATGGACCTGGTCGACGCGGCCGTCATCTACGCGATCGTGCGCCGCTACGCCGCCGAGCGCGTCGCGGTCGTCGCGGCGGCGCTGATCGCGCTCAACCCGGCCGCGATCTATGTCTCCGCGTACTGGGGACAGGTCGACTCGGTCTCGTGGGGGCTCGTCCTGATCGCGCTGTGGCTGATCCTGCGCGCCGGCGACGAGCCCGAGAAGACGGTCCCGCGGCTGGTCTGGGCCTGGCTCGCGTTCGGATTCTCGGTCCTCATCAAGCCTCAAGGCGCGACGATCGGGCTGCTGTTCCTCGCGTACCCCTTCGCCGCAACCGACGTGCTCGTACGCCGGCGCAGGCTCCTCGGCACGATCGCCGGTGCCGGTGCCGCATTCGCGCTCGCGCTCGTGATCGGCTTGCTGTTCCACCCGGCCGCCGACGTGATCGGCTGGCTCTTCGGCCGCTACGCGTTCGGCAGCGGCGTCTACAAGTTCAACTCCGTGAACGCGTTCAACCTGTACGCGATCCGCCAGCAGTTCTGGCAGTCCGACGCGCAGTCGCTCTCGCTCTTCGGCATCCCGCTCGGCTCGCTCGCCGTGTGGGGGATCGTCCTCGTCGCCGCGGCGACGATCCTCATCGTCGGCCGCTACCTCCAGCGGCGCGACGACCGCGCGCTGATCGAAGGCGCGATGCTGTGCGCGCTCGCGTTCTTCGTCCTCGCCACCCGGATGCACGAGCG
>DASWSC010000117.1:0-7172 GCA_036402855.1 Candidatus Elarobacter sp.
CGCCGGCCAGGTACTCTGCGGTGCCGTCGGTCGAGTTCGAGTCGGCGACGACGACCTCGTACTCGCCGCGCCGCAGATCCTGCCCGAGCAGCGAGGGGATCACGTGGCGCAGCGTGTCGAGGCGGTTGTACGTCGGAACGACGACGGAGATCTTCATCGCATCCTGAGCTACGGGCGTCGGAGGAGTTCGGCGACCGCGGCGACGATCTGGGCGCGCGAGGCGCGAAGCGAGGCTTCCGATTCGTCGGGCGGTTTGCGCAGGATCGCGTTCGGCACGCGGTACGGCGACCATTCCTGCGACGCCAGACGGAACCACTTGTCCTCGAACAGCACGACCGCCGGCGCGCGGACCGCGCTTGCGACATGAGTCGCACCGGTGTCGATCGTCACCACGCAGGCGGCGCGTTCGAAGACGGCGGCCCACACGTGGAAGGGCAAGCGCCCGAGCACCGCATCGGCGACCTGCGCCCGCTCCACCTCGGTGCCGAGCCCCTGGGCGTCCTCGCCGTAGGTGGCGACCAGCGGGCGATCGAGCGCGCGGAGCTCGCGGAAGAGCTGCAGACAGCTCGCGGTCGTCGAGCCCTTCTCGGTCCAGCGCTGGCCGAGCTGGACGACGATCGGCCGCTCGGGGAGGTGCGCGACGGCGGCGCGGTCGGCGGGGGCGACCGGCAGAACGAGGTCGCGAACCAGCGTGCGCGCTCCGGCCGCCTCGACGACGGCGAGCACCTGATCGACCTCGTGCGCGATCACGCGGTCGGGGCGCCGCTCGCTGGTCGCCGGGTCCGCTTCGCTCAGCACGACGTCGGTGAGCATCGTGCGAAGGATCAGCCGCGCGAGATACCGCGTCGCGTATGTATAGCCGACGCGGCGGGCGGCGCGCGTCGCGGCGACGATCCGGTGGTCGACGTCGCGCGGCGCGAGCGCGACGGCGAGATCGACGCCGCGAAAGCGCGCGCCGAATGCGCCGGGGCGCTCCCGGGGGTCGAGCGTGACCAGCTCGTCGACGTCGGGCGAGCGGTCGACGACGACGGCGTTGTACCGGCTGCACGCCAGCGTGACGTGCGCGTCGGGGAACGACCGGCGCACCGACGCGATCGCCGGCGTCGAGAGGATCAAGTCGCCGACCCGGTCGGTCCGCGAGAGGAGGATGCGCATCACGCGCGCTTGGCGCGCTCGAGCTCGTCGTAGTAGGCGGCGGCCGCAAGGAGCCGCGCCGCGGCCAGCTTCGGGGGCGAGAGGCGCTGGTCGTCGGTCGCGCCGCCGCCGGCGACCGTGCGCTCGAGCCGGGGGAGGACCCCGCTCTTCCGGAGCGCCTCGGCGAGGATCCGCTGCGGCGCGGTGTCGCCGATCGCGAGCGCGACGCGCCAGTTCGGATGGAGCTCCTCGAGCCGCACCGCGGTACGCGCCTGCGCGCGCACCTGCCGCAGCATCCCGGCGACGTTCGTCCCCGTCGGCCGCGGCTTGTAATGGAATGCGAGCGCGCGGCGGTTGAACACCGCCTTCGTCCCGAGCGCGCGCAGCCGCAGCCCCAGTTCGATGTCTTCCCAGCCGTACTCGCTGAACGACTCGTCGAATCGTCCGCCGGCCGCGTCGAGCCGCGTCCGGCGCACCGAGACGTTGGTCGTCCAAAACCAGTTCCCGCTGTAGTTGAGCGGCGTCCACACCGGAACGGGGAGCGCGTCGAACGATTCGGTGTTGATCGCCGCGCCGCGCACGACGACGTCGCCGTGCCGCTCGTCGGAGCGCAGGTGCTCCGCGGCGAAGACCGGCGTCGTCAGGACGTCGTCGTCGATGAACGCGATGCGCTCGCCGGTGCAGCGCGCGATCCCCGCGTTGCGCGCCTTTGCCAAGCCGCCGTTCTCCTGATGGACGACCGTGAAGCGGCAGGTTGCGATCCGCGCGACACGCTCGATGACCGCCGGCGTCTCGTCGCGCGAGCCGTCGTTGACCAGCACGACCTCGTACGCGCCGGCGGCGAGCGTCTGATCGAAGCATGCTTCGAGGACGCGCTCGAGGAGAGGCGCACGGTTATAGGTGCAGAGCTGGATCGAGAGGCGCACGGCGTTCAGAACCGCGTCGTGCAGACCGGCGGCCGCTCGACGGCGAACGCCGCGGCGACGCGCGCGAGCATCCCGCTCGGCTCGAGCCGCGCGAGCCGCGCCCGCACGACGTCGTGCAGCGAGAGCGAGCCGAGGACGACCGACGCGAGGTCGGCGATCCCGATCGTCAGCACGGCGTCCGGAGCGGTTGCGCCGTCGCTCACCGCGCGCGGTGCGCCGCCCGGGCCGAACGCGAACGTCCACGCCCCCGCCGTCGGCGCGAAGAACGCGTCCTCGACGCGGACGTTCAGCGTGAACGGGGCCGCGGCCGCCGGAAGGTAACCGAAGGCGCGCTCGACGTCGAGGAGGCGGTACATCACGCCGAGCCCGGTTCGCGCGACGCGGTGCGCGGCCGGCGGCGCGACCGCCTCGTCCGAACCGTCGCGCGGGTCGTCGGAGAGCAGGTACAGCGCCGCATCCTGCGACTCGACGACGATCCGCGCGAACTGGTCGCGCTGCGAGCGCAGGTACCGCAGCAGCGCCGCCAGGTACGTCTCGTCCTCGAAGGTGAGGTCGCGGACGATCACTTCGTCCCGGTTGCGCAGGTCGTCGCCGGCCGGGACGGCGGTCGTCTGCATGAACGCACGCACGGCGCCGTCGTCTTCGACCGCGACGTACCGCAGCGCGGCGTCGCCGAGCGCGCGATCGACGGCGGCGGGATGCCGGCGGATCAGCCCGTGGGTCGCCGCGCGCACGCGCTCGTCGCACGCGAGCAGCGCCTCGGCGTCGCCCGCGCCCAGGGTGCGCACCGTCCCGCGCGCGCCCTCGTCGCGCAGCGTCGCCGGCGCGAAGCGGTAGCGCTGCACCGGCGTCCCGTAGCCGAAGCCGAGCGCGCGGTAGAAGTCGAGGCGGAACGCGTGCAGGATCGCGAACGCGGCGTCGCGCCGGCGGTAGTGCTCGAGGTACCAGGCGATGAGCGCGCGCGCGATCCCCTGCCGCTTGAACACGGTCGAGACCGCGACGCTGCCGACCCCGCCGGTGAGCGCGTCGCGGCCGCGCACGTTCATCGTGTAATCGTAGAGCCGCATCGACCCTGCGAGCGCTCCGTCACGCTCGGCGACGACGGTGCGCTCCAGCTCCGGCGCGAGGCTCGCGCGCAACGTCTCCGCGTACGCGTCGAGCGCCTCCGTCGTGGTGCGCCGCATGATCGGATACGCGTCGGCGAGCAGCCGGGCGAGCGCGGCGAACAGCGCGGGGTCCTCGCCCTCTCGCGCCAGCTCGCGGATCTCCGGCGCGCGCGTCGCGGTCGTCATCAGTAGAGCCGCCTGCCGTTCGGCACGGGAAACGTCGGCCGCACCAGGATCACGTTCCCCTGCTCGTCGTCCATTCCGAGCACGAGGACCTCGCTCTGAAGGCCGGCGATCCGCTTCGGCGGGAAGTTCACCACCGCGCAGACCTGCGTCCCGACCAGCTCGCCCGCCGCGTACCGTCCGGTGATCTGCGCCGACGAGCGGCGTTCGCCGATCTCGGGACCGAAGTCGATCCGCAGCGCGTACGCAGGCTTGCGCGCGCCGGCGAGCGGCTCGGCGGCGAGCACGGTTCCGGCGCGCACGTCGACGCGCAGGAAATCGTCGTAGGCGATCACCCGTCAGCGTTCGGCGGCCGCGACGAGCAGTCCGTCGAGGGCACGGAGAATGGCGGTTTCGTCGAGCGCGCGCACGCACGCGAAGTCGGGGCAGGTTTCTTTCCGGTGATCGGGCGGGCATGGGTAGCTCGGCCGCACGAGCGCGGCGCGCGGCCCCTGCGGCGCCCAGCGGTCCGGCTCGTCGGATTGCAGCGCGAAGATTCCGACGGTCGGCGCGCCGGCGGCGGCGGCGACGTGCATCGGCCCCGAGTCCATCGCGACGACGGCGCGCGCGCGTTCGGCGAGCGCCCCGAAGACGCCGATCGAGGTCGCGCCGGCGATCGACGTGACGCCCTTCCCCGCCGCCTCGGCGATGGCGTGCGCGATCGACGCGTCGTCGGGAGAGCCGGTCACGAGCAGCGGGACGCCGTCGCGCGCGACGAGACGGCGCGCCAGCGCGGCGAAGCCGTCGCCCGGCCAGCGCGACCGCTGCGCCGAGAGGCCGCGTGTCGGGTGCAGCAGCACGTACGGGCCGTGCACGTCGTGCACGCGCAGCAACGCGTCGGCGGTCGTGCGCTCGTCGTCGCGAACCGCGAACTCCGGGAGCGCGCCCGGCGCGTCGCAGCCGATCGCTCGTGCGTAGTCGAGCAGGATCTCGGTCCATGGCGAGACCCGGTCGCCGAGCTCGCTGCGCACGACGACGCGCGTGGTGAACAGCGAGGAGTACAGGCGCCGCGCTTGCCCGACGCGCACCGGGATGCGCGCGCGCCAGGGCAGCATCGCGGTGCGCATCGTCGCCCAGGTGACGACGGCGGCCGCATAGCGTGCGGGGAGCGCTTCACCGAGACCGATGGTGCGGCCGATCGCCGGAATATGCGCGGCCAGGTCGGCGTGCGCCGGGAGCACGACCGCGTCGACCCCGGCGAAGCGCGAGCGCAGCGCGCGCGCGACGACCCCGGCCAGCAGCGTGTCGCCGATCCCGCCGCCGGCCGCCACCAGCAGCGCGCGCTCAGAACCCATCGGTGATCGCTTCGATGAACGCGCTGCGCGGACCGCCGTCGACCTGCGACGCGCGGAGCGCCCGGTAGGGTGACGCCCAGGGCCTCCACCGCCGCACCTGCGCCTCGAACCCGGCGTCGGGGAAGACGTCGACCACGCCGGTTCCCAGCATCCCCGCGACGTGCGCCGCGCCGGTGTCGACCGTGACCAGCGGCGCCGCCTGGGCGAGCGCGTCGACCCATGCACGAAGGCTTGAAAACGTCTCCGGCTCGACGCCGGCGTGCTCGCGCACCCATGCCGCCTCGCCCGGCGCGGCGATGATCCGGGCCGACCGCGCGAGCCGTTCGAACACGTCCCGCATCGCGTGCGGCGCGACGCCGGTCGCGACCCACTTCGGCCCCGCTTGCACGACGACGCGCGCGCTCGCAGGACGCGCCGTCTGCTCGCCGAGCCGCGGTGCGAGGAGGACGGCTCGCAGGCGCTCGAGATCGACCGGCGGGCGCGGGTCGCCGACCAATCCCGCGCCGAGCCGGTAGATCACCTCGGCCTCGTGGGCGTCGTCGCCGGCCGCGCGCTGCGACCGGCTGACGGTGCGGGTGGTCCGGCGCCGCACCCACAGCGTCTTCAGCGGGCGGGCGAGCCCGGTCGTGAACCCGACGCGCTGCGGGACCGGCGCGGCGAGCGCGAACGCTTCGGGCTCCTCGCTCGCGATCAGCGCGACCTCGTACCGCATCGCGGCGATCTCGGCCGACGCGCGCGCCGTGCTCTCGGGCGTCGAGCCGTGGTCGGGCCACGGGATGCGATCGAGGACGTGCTCCGCGGCGAGCGCGTCGGGGTCGAACAACCCGGCGTTGCGGTTCGAGAGCGCGACGCCGACGTCGTGACCGGCGGCGCGCAGCGCGGCGATCAGCGGGACGCAGACCGCCGCGTCGCCGATCCCGTCGAGCCGCACCAGCAGGACGCGCACGCCTCAGCGCCCGCGCAGCTGCCGGTCGAGCTCTTCGGTGTAGACGCTGTCGAGCAGCGCGCCGCGGGCGAGCTGGGCCACCGCGGGCGGGATGCGGCTCGACGAGGCGAGCCCCGCGAAGAGCGGCTGCGCGAAGCCCGGGTTCAGCAGGCGCGCGCGCAACAGGTTCAAGCCGTACGCGCCGGTGGCGAGCTTGACGCGGCGCGTCGGCATCTTCTGGACGAAGCGCGCCGCCATGCGAGCCTTCTCGATCGCCTTCCCGAGCGCGTCCTCGAGCGACTCGGGCGTCGGGGGCTTGATGTGCCAGAGATAGGCGTCCCACGCGAAGGCCCGCCGCACGCCGTGCGCGCGCAGCCGCGCGCCGAGCTCGGTGTCTTCCCATCCGTAGAGGTCGAACGCTTCGTCGAACCCGCCGACCGCGCGCAGCGCCGAGGCGCGCACCGAGACGTTGCACGTCACGAAGAACGCGCGCGAGACGTTCGCGGCGGTCGGTAGCGGCCGCACCGCCGGGTCGGGGACGTTGACGATCGGCCCCGAGACGGCGAGCGGGAACATCCCCGCGTCGTGCGCCGTCGCGTGCGCGGCGAGGAAATGCGGCGGCGTCATGACGTCGTCGTCGACGAACGCGATCACGTCGCCGCTCGCGCGCGCGATCCCCGCGTTGCGCGCCTTGCCGCGATTCGGCTCGGCGACGAACGCGTACAGCGCCCCGTGCTTGCGCGCGACCTCGGGCGTCGCGTCGGCCGACCCGTTGTCGACGACGATCAGCTCGTGCTCCGGCGCGTTCTGCTGCGCGCGCAGCGACGCCAGCGCGCCGTCGAGGAGCGCCGCCCGGTCCTTCGTCGCGATGACGACCGAGAATTTCACGTCGGGTGCTCGAGCAGGAAGCCGGCCATGCGCTCTGCGGCGCCGGCGTGGTGGCGGTAGAGCGTGCGCAGCTCGGCGCCGGTGCCGGCGCACCATGCGGCGTCGCGCCAGCGCTCCGCGGCGGCGTGGGCGACCTGCGAGGGGAGGAGCGTTCCGGCGATCTCCACGTCGAGGTCGCGTCCGGCGTCGATGTTCGGTTGCGCGAAGTGGTCGAACCGCTTCGCGTACGCGACGACCGCCGCGCGCTTCAGCGGGACGCCGGCCAGCGGGAGCTTTCCGAGGTATTGGAACGGGCCGCCGACCACGACCAATTCCGGCGCGTTGAGCGGCGTGCAGACGACGGCGGGGACGCCGAGCGCGGCCAGCTCGATCACCTTCGTCCCCGGGATCGCAACCGCGAGGCGTGCGCCGGCCGCCGCGCGCATCGCCGCGCGCACGAGCGGAAACCGGTGACCGCCGGCAAGGATCGCGCCGTCCTGGAGCTCGGCGGGTGCGCCGTACGAGAGCGGGTGCTCGCCGCCGCGCACGAGCGAGTCGTGCACCGCCTCGTCGCTCACGAACGGCGACCCGGCGAACGCGATCGGCACGTCGGGCAGCATCCGGCGCAGGTTCAGCGCGACCCGGACGAACAGCGGCAGCACGTTCGCGATCTCGTGCTTCCGCGAGCCGGGGAAGA
>DASWSC010000118.1:0-28234 GCA_036402855.1 Candidatus Elarobacter sp.
GATGATCAGCAGCTCGTCGGTTCCCTCGGGGATGACGAACTGGATGTTGATCAGCCCGCGAATCCCGAGCTCGCGCGCGATCGCCTCGGTGACGGTCACGATGCGCGCCTCCATCCCGTCGGAGACCGTCTGCGTCGGGAAGACGCTGATGGAGTCGCCGGAGTGGATCCCCGCGCGCTCGACGTGCTCGAATATCCCCGGGATCATGATGTCGTCGCCGTCGAACGCCGCGTCGACCTCCACCTCGCGGCCGCGCATGTACTTGTCCACCAGCAGCGGCGAGCCCGGCGTGATCGGCGGCGCGCTCTCGACGTACGACGCGAGCTGGCCCTCGTTGTACACGATCTCCATGCCGCGCCCGCCCAGCACGTACGACGGCCGCACCAGCACGGGGAAGCCGATCTCGCGCGCGATCGCGCGCGCTTCGCGGAACGTGTTCGCCGCGCGGCCGCGCGGGCGCGCGACGCCCAGCTTCTCGAGCGCCGCGTCGAACTTCTCGCGGTCCTCGGCCATGTCGAGCGAGCGCCGGTCGCTGCCGACGATCGTGATCCCGCGCTTCGCGAGCTCGCCCGCGAGGTTGATCGCGGTCTGCCCCCCGAACGCGAGCATCACGCCGCGGGCGTTCGTCGCGCGCGCGGTCGCCTCGACTTCGTCGGCTCCCGGCGGCTCGAAGACGAGCACGTCGCTGACGTCGAAGTCGGTCGAGACGGTCTCGGGGTTGTTGTTGATCACCACCGCGGCGCGCCCGGCCTCCCGCAGCGACCACGCCGCGTGCACGCAACTGTAGTCGAACTCGATCCCCTGGCCGATGCGGATCGGGCCGCTGCCGACGACCACGACCGCTTCATGCGCCGGCGGCCGGACCTCGTCGCTCTCGAAGCGCGAGAGATAGTAGTAGGGCGAGGTCGCAGGGAACTCGGCCGCCGCCGTATCGACCATGCGGAACGCGGCGCCGGTGTCGCGCTCGCGCGCGAGCTCGCCGCCGAAGAGCGAATCGATCCCGCGCACGCTGTACCCGGCCTCGAGCGCGCGCTGCACGAGCGCATCGTCCGGCGGCTGCCCGAACAGCGGCCCCGCGTCGCGGAAGGCCCGGAACTGTTCTTCCAGATCGACCAGCGTTCGCAGCTCGCACAGCCAGAACCGGTCGATGGTCGAGACCGTATGCAGCTCCTCGACCGAACGGCCGCGGCGCAGCAGCTCGCAGACGGCGAAGAGCCGCTCGTGCGTCGGCGTCTGCAGCGTGAGGAGCAGCTCGTCGTCGCTCCACTCGGCGAACGCGCCGCCGGTGAGGGTCTCGAACTTCAGATCGAGCCCGCGCACCGCTTTCATCAGCGCCGCGGCGAACGTGCGGCCGATCCCCATCGCCTCGCCGGTCGACTTCATCTGCGTCCCCAGCCGCGTGTCGGCGAGCGGGAACTTGTCGAACGGCCAGCGCGGGAACTTCACCACGCAGTAGTCGAGCGTCGGCTCGTAGGCCGCTTTCGTGCGTCCGCCGGTGACGGGGTTCGGGATCTCGTCGAGCGTCTGCCCGAGCGCGATCTTCGTCGAGATCTTCGCGATCGGATAGCCCGTCGCTTTCGACGCGAGCGCCGAGCTGCGCGAGACGCGCGGGTTGACTTCGATGATCTGGTACTCGGGACGGTCGGGGTGCAGCGCGAACTGGATGTTGCAGCCGCCCTGCACGTTGAGCGCCCGGATGACGTTGATGCTCGCAGTCCGCAGCATCTGGTAGTCGAGGTCGGAGAGCGTCTGCGAGGGCGCGACGACGATCGAGTCGCCGGTGTGGACGCCGACCGGGTCGATGTTCTCCATGTTGCAGACGATGATGCAGTTGCCGGCGCGGTCGCGCAGGACTTCGTACTCGATCTCTTTCCAGCCCAGCAGCGACGTCTCGACCAGCGCCTGGTGGATCAGCGAAGCGTCGAGCCCCGTCCGGAGCGTCGCACGCAGCTCGGCCTCGTCGTACACCACGCCGCCGCCGGTTCCGCCGAGCGTGTACGCCGGGCGCACCACCAGCGGATAGCCCATCTCGTTCGCGAACGCGACGCCCGCCTCGACGTCCGTGACGATCTGCGAGCGCGGAACCGGCTCGCCGATCTCGATCATCTTGTCCTTGAAGCGCTCGCGGTCTTCGGCGAGCTTGATCGTGTCGAGCGGCGTCCCCAACAGCTCGACGCCGTAGCGCGCGATCACGCCGGCCTCGGCCAGCTCGACGGCGAGGTTCAAACCGGTCTGGCCGCCGAGCGTCGGCAGCAGCGCGTCCGGGCGTTCCCGCTCGATGATGCGCTCGATCGAGGACACGGTGAGCGGCTCGAGATACACCGCGTCGGCGATCTCGGGATCGGTCATGATCGTCGCGGGGTTCGAGTTGACGAGGACGACCCGGTGGCCTTCCTCGCGCAGCGCCCGGCACGCTTGCACGCCCGCATAGTCGAACTCGGCGGCCTGACCGATGACGATCGGTCCCGATCCGATCACCATGATGGTACGCCGATGCATGTCCCGCGGAGATACGCCGGGACCCTTCGATGGCCTCCCGGGCCGGTACGCCGCGGTTCTGCGGCGAAGCGCGCTGCGATGCGCGCCGTCATCACCGCCGGTGGACTCGTGGACGGGGAGTTCGCCCGCGCGATCGGCACGCCGGTCAAGGCGCTCGCTCGGCTCGGTCCGCGCACCCTGCTCGACGTCGCGCTCGACGCGTGCGGCGACGCGGGGATCACCGGGGTCGCGCTGATCGGCGGCCCCGCCGTGCGCGCGCACGCGAGCGGGCGCGAGGACGTTCGCATGATCGATGCTGCGGAGGACGGCGGGACGAACGTCCGGCGCGCGCTCGACGCGTGGCCCGGCGAGCGGTTCGTCTACCTCACCTCCGACATGCCCTTCGCGAACGGCGACGGGCTGCGTGACCTCGTCGCTCGCAGCGAGGGCTTCGCCGTGACGATGGCGCTCGCCGATGCCGGCTCGTACGCGGCGCGCTTTCCGAACGCGCCGGAGCACAGCGTCGTGCTGAACGGCGAGCGGGTCGCGAACGGAAACGCCTTCGTGATCGGCCCCGACGCCGTCGCCCCGGCGCGCGCGCTCGCAACGAAGTTCTTCGCGGCACGGAAGAGCCTGCCGCAGCTGGCGCTGCTGCTCGGGCCCACGATGTGCCTGCGCTTTGCGCTCAAGCGGCTCAGCATCGCGGATCTCGAGCGCTACGGGCGGCGGCGGCTCGGCGTCTCCGTCGGCGCGTTGCGCGGCTGCGATCCCGGCCTCTGCTACGACGTCGATACGCTCGCCGATCTCGAGTACGCGCGCGCGCATGCGGCGGGCGCCGCGTGACCGGGTCCGTCAGGCCCGATCCGCGCCGGCTCGGCGCGTTCTGGTTCGGGATCCAAGTCGTGTGGACCGCGGTACTCGGCGTCGTGCTGCAGGACCGCGTCAGCGCGCTCGCGCCGCACGCGGTCAACGCGTTCTCGCTGCTGCTCGCCGCCGGCGCGCTCTTCGCCTCGGTCGTGCAGGTGGTCGCAGGGTTTCGCTCCGACCGGCATCGCGCGCTCGCCGGACACCGCCGCGCCTTCTACGCCGCCGGCGTCGCGATCGCCGTCCCGGGGCTGATCGCGGTCCCCGTCGTCCCGTCGCTCGCCGGGCTGTGGATCGCGTTTCTCGTGCTGCAGCTCGGGATGAACCTCGGCGGCGGACCGTATCAGAGCATCGTCGGCGACTACTTCGAAGCGAGCCGCGTCGGGCGCGTCTCGTCGTGGATGAGCATCCACCAGTTCTCCGGCAGCGTCGTCGGACTGGTGCTGACGACGCTTCTGCACGGCTGGGCGCTCGGCATCGCGCTCGCCGTCTGCTTGACCGGGGGCTGGCTCGTCACCGAGCGGCATGCCGCGCGGCTGCCGCGCACGCGCGCGGTCGCCGAGCCGCTGCGCGTCGACGCGAACATGCGCACCGTCCTGATCTCGCGCGCGCTGATCAACGTCGGCTTCTACACGCTCTTCGGCTACCTGTTCTTCTTCGTCCGCGAGTCGCTGCACGTCCCCGACGCGCGCACGACGACCGGGATCTTGTTCCTCGCGTTCACGATCGCCGGCGTGGTGGGCGCAGCCGTCGCGGGCCGTCCCGCCGACCGTCTCGACAAGCGCGTCGTGGTGAGCCTGGCATGCGGTGCGATCGCGATCGCGGTCGGCGCGTTCGCCGCGGCGCCGACGTTCACCGTCGCGCTCGGCTGCGCGATCGGGGCGGGCGCGGCGTGGGGCGCCTTCTTCACCGCCGACTGGGCGATCGCGTACGCCGTCCTGCCGCGCGCCGCGCTCGCCTCGGCGATGGGCGTCTGGAATCTCGCGGCGTCGATCCCGCAGATCGCCGCGCCGCTGATCACCTGGCCGGTCGTGGAGTTCTTCGATGCGCGCTCGCTGGGGCTCGGCCCCCGCGTCGCGCTCGTGTGCGTCATAATCGAGTTCGCGATCGGGACCGCCTGGCTGTGGCGCCTGCGGCTCACTCCAGCTCGGTCTCGCGGAGAATGATGCGGCTCTGCGTCTCGGCGGCGCCGCCGGCGCGCAGCCGCTCCACCATCGTGACCAGGGCCGCCTGGTCGGCGACGGCGACGCGCAGCGTGTAGTCGAAGTTCCCGGTCGTCAGCGCGGCCGCGACGACGCCGTCCATCTCGCGCAGACCGGCCTCGAAGGCGTCCGCGGCCGTTCCGGGCGCCAGCCGCAGGTCGACGAAGGCGGCCAGCCGCGTCCCGCCCGCGTCCGGGTCGATCTCGGCCCGGAACCGCCTGATCGTCCGGCTGGCGACGAGACGGCGGACGCGCTCCGCCACGGCGTTGGCGCTGAGCCCGACCACCTCGCCCAGGTCGCGGAAGCTGATCCGCCCGTCGCGCCGGAGCGCTTTGAGGATCGCGCGGTCGATGTGGTCCATCGCGGATGAAAACGCTGCGGATCGACTCTTGTCCTTTTAAGAACAGTGTGAACCGCGGCGGCGGCGCCGCTATACTCCTTCCATGTACCGTCCCCCGGCACTGTTTGCCGCCTTCTGTTTGCTCGTGCTGTCCGCGCCGGCCGCGCTTCCGGCGGTCGCCGCACCGGCGCTGTCGAGCGCCGAGGCGGGTGCCGTCGTCGACGGCGTCGCCGCGCTCGTCGCGAAAGACTACGTCGTCGCCGAGCGCCGCGACGGCGTTTTGAAGCGGCTGCGCGAGGCTCGCGCGGCGAAGCGCTACGACGTTTCCGACCCCGCCGTGCTCTCGGCGCGCCTCACCGAAGATCTCCTCGCGGCCAGCAGCGACCGCCACATGTACGTCAACTACGACCCGGCGGCGTTCGCGGGGCTGCGAGCGACGCACGACACGTCGAACGACGACGCGCATGCAGCGTCCGTCGCGCGGCTGCACAACCAAGGCTATGAAGAGCTGCGCATCCTCGACGCCAACGTACGGTACGCGCGCATCTCGGGCTTTCACTGGACCGACGACGTTACGGCGCGCGTCGTGGACGACGCCGCGCGCTTCCTCGGCGGAGGCGACGCCGTGGTGCTCGACCTGCGCGGCAACGGCGGAGGCTCGGGTGAAGCCGTCCACCGGCTGATCAGCTACTTCATGAAGAGCGACAACCAGCTCCTGATGACCTACCGCGACGGCATCACCGGGGAGACGTTCGACGCGCGCGTCCTCAACGATCTCGCCGCTCCGCGGATGCCGTCGATGCCGCTCTACGTCTTGATCGACGGCGGCACCGGCTCCGCCGCCGAAGAGTTCGCGTATCACGTCCAGCAGTTCAAGCGCGGCACGCTCGTCGGCCGCACCACCGGAGGCGCCGGGAACAACAACACGCTCTTTCCGGTCGCGCCGGGATTCGTGGTCAGCATCTCGACCGGAACCGTGACGCACCCCGTCAGCAAGACCAACTGGGAAGGGAAGGGCGTCGCGCCCGACGTCGACGTCGCGCCGGCGACCGCGCTGGACGAAGCGCTCGTGCGCGCGCTCCGCTCCCTCGCCGCCGGCGCCGCCGCGCCGCGGCGCACCGCATACGAGTGGGCGACCGTCGGGATCGACGCGCGTCTCCACCCGCCCGTCGTGACGGACGACGCGCTCGCCGCGTACGCGGGCCGCTACGGGATCCGGTCGATCCGCGTCGCGAACCACGCGCTCGTCTACCAGCGCGACGGCCGCGACCCCGTCGGGCTCCGGCCGCTCATGCCGGACCTCTTCGCCTTCGAGAACACCGACGCGGTTCGCATCCGCTTCCGCCGCGCGGGCGGACGCGTCGCCGGCTTCGATCAGATCACGCCCGACGGTCAGGTCGTCCCGAGCGACCGGACGGAGTAGATCACGGCGAGAGGCGGCTGATCGCCCAGCCGTCGGGACCGCGGTCGTAGACGACGCGGTCGTGGACGCGATTCGGACGCCCCTGCCAGAACTCGAAGCGATCGGGAGCGACGCGGAACCCGCCCCAGAACGGAGGCCGCGGCACCTCGCCGGGGAACCGCGCCTCGGCGTCGGTCATCGCGCGCTGCAGCGCCTCGCGGTCCGGGACCACGCCGCTCTGGCGCGACGCCCACGCGCTGAGGCGGTGGCCGCGCGGGCGGCTCTCGAAGTAGGCGTCGCTCTCGACCGGGAGGATGCGCTCGACCGTCCCTTCGATCCGAATCTGCCGCTCGAGCGCGCCCCACCAGAACAGCAGCGCGGCGTACGGATGCACGGTGAGCTCGCCGCCCTTGCGGCTCTCGTAGTTGGTGTAGAACACGAATCCGCGCGAGTCCCATTGCCGCAGCAGCACCACGCGCGCGGACGGTCGCCCGTTCGCGCCGACGGTCGCGACGGTCATCGCGTTCGGCTCGACGATCGCCTCCTTCTGCAGCGCGTCGTCGAGCCAGCCGCGAAACTGCTCGAACGGATCGGCGGCGACGACCTCGGCGCTCAGCTCGCCGCGCTCGTAGGTCAGCCGGCGGTCGCGCAGCTCGGCATGGACGTCGTAGTCGGACATGCGGCTCTCTTCTACGGGAAGCGTCCGGCGAGCATCCCGCCGCCGGCGGCGAGCAGCAAGATCGCGGCGCCGGTCAGCGCGACCGGGAGCGCGGCGTCGATCCGCTTCTTCTCCGCGGTGGTGCTGTTCGCGAGCGACGCGAGGTGCGCGCGCAGGGTCCCGGCGTCGTTCGCGCGGGCATAGGCGCCGTGTCCCGACGAGGCGATCTGGCGCAGCGCCTCTTCGTCGATCGTCGCCTCCTGCGCGGTCCCGGGGATCAGCCGCCCGCTGTCGTTCGTGCCGATCCCCACCGTGTCGAGCTCGATCCCGTTCGCGCCGAGCTGCTGCGCGACGCCGAGCGGGTCGACGCCGAGGTTGTTCACGCCGTCGGTGATGAGGACGACCGCGCGCTTCCCCGAGGACGGCAGCGCGCGTGCCGCCGCCGCGAGCGCGTCGCCGATCGCCGTGCCGCCGTTCGGCGGCGGGATCCGGGCGATCGCCTCGCGGATCGCGTCCTTGTCGCCGGTGAGCGGCTGCACGACGCCGGCGCCGCTCGAGAACCCGACGATCGCCAAGCGGGTCCCGTCCGGGACGCCGTCGACGAACGCGCGCACCGCGGCGGCCGCGGCGTCGGCGCGGGTCGGGGCGACGTCGGTCGCGCGCATCGAGCCCGACGTGTCGACGCACAACACGATCGCGCCGCCGCGCACCGGGACCAGCGCGGTGAACCGCGGGCCGGCCAGCGCGCCGCCGAAGGCGACGATCGCCGCCGCGCACGCCGCCGCGATCGCCGGCGCGGGATCGAAGCGCTGCTTCGTCGCGGCCTCGAAGAAGGCGAGATCGCTGTACGCGAGCGCCGCCGCGGCTGCGCGCCGCATCGCCACGCGTGCGGCCCACAGGAAGGCGATCGCGAGCACGATCCCGGCGAACAGCCACGCCGGGTGCGCGAGCGTCACGCCGGCAGACCGAACGCGCGGAGCAGCGAGGTGCGGCCGTCGTGCTCGTCGAGCACCCCGATCCGCCAGCCCGCGGCGCGAAACCGCGCGCGCAACGCGGCCTCGCGCGCCTGCGACGCTTCGCGGTACCGCGCGCGCGTTCGCGAGGTGACGAAGACGCGCCGCGTCCGGCCCGTCTCCGCGTCCCGCAAGCGAACCGTGCCGCGCAGCGGGAGATCGTCGCGCCACGGATCGCGCGCCAGCAGCACCGTCGCGTCGAACCGCAGCGCCGCGCGCTTCAGCGCCTCGTCGTCCGGCAGGTCGAACCCGTCGGCGATGACCAGCAGCGAGGCCCCGCGCGGGAGCGCGCGCTGCGCGACGGCGAGGGCCACGCCGCAGCGGAACGGCGCAGCGGCGCGGACGTGCGCGGCGGCCCGCCGGTCGCGCACGACGCGCTCGTCGACGATCCGCGCCGCGCGGTCCTCGCTTTCGAGCGCGCCGTACCACGCGCGCAGCGCTTCGCCGGCCGCGTCGGCGAGCGCGCGCCTGCGGCCGACGCGCATCGAGCCGGACTCATCGACGATCGCGGCGAGCACCAGCGCCGTCTCTTCCAGGTAGATGCGCGTCTGCAGCGCCCCGGCCCGCGCGGTGGCCGCGTGGTCGATGCGCCGCGGGTCGTCGCCCTCGACGTACTCCCGAAGCTGCGAGAAGACGAAGCCGTCGCCGGCCCGCGGCCCTCGCACGGCGCCGCCGGGCCGCGGCGTCGCGCGCGCGCCGCGCAGGATCGCCTCGCGCAGCGCGTTCACGGCGCCGGAACCGAGGCGACGATCCGGCGGACGACCTCCTCCGGATCGCCGCCGGCGATCGCGATGCGATCGTCGTACGAGATGCGATGGCGGAAGACCGCCGGCGCGAGGTCGCGCACGTCGTCGGGCGTCGCGAAGGCGCGCTCGTAGAGGTACGCCCGAGCCCGCGCCAGCGCGACCAGCGCGAGCGCGGCGCGCGGGCTGGCGCCGTGCGCGACGAGCTCGGCGCCGCGCGTCGCCCGCACGAGGTCGATCGCGTAGTCGCGCAGCTTCGCATCGACGAACACGCCGTGCGCCTCGTCCTGCCAGCGCAGCACGTCGGCGGCCGAGACGACGCCGGAACGCAGCGGCGGCTCGCCGGCGCCGAAGCGGTCGACGATGGCGCGCTCCTCGTCGCGGCTCGGGAACGCGACGATCACCTTCGCGAGAAACCGGTCGAGCTGCGCGAGCGGGAGCGCGTACGTCCCGTCCGTGTCGAAAGGGTTCATCGTCGCCAGCACGACGAACGGCGCGGGGAGGTCGTGGGTCTGCGGACCGATCGTCACCCGCCGCTCCTGCATCCCTTCGAGCAGCGCCGATTGCACCTTGGCCGGGGCGCGGTTGATCTCGTCGGCCAGCACGACGTTCGCGAACAGCGGCCCGAGCACGGTCGCGAACTCGCCCGACTTCTGGTCGAACACGCGCGTTCCGACGATGTCGGAGGGCAGCAGGTCGGGGGTGAACTGCACGCGCCGGAACGTCCCGGTGATCGACGCGGCGAGCGCGCGGCACGCAAGGGTCTTCGCGACGCCGGGCGCGCCTTCGAGCAGGACGTGGCCGCCGGCGATCATCCCGAGCACCAGCGCCTCGACGACCTCGTCCTGACCGACGATCGTCGCGTGCAGCGCGTCGAGGACGTCGCGCGGGCGCCCGCTCAGCGCAGCCATCGTTCGCTCTCCTCGACCAGCTCCGCCGCCGAACGCTCCCGCGTCGCGGCGGGGCCGAAGGCGGCATGCTCGGCGGCGACCAGCGCAGCACGCAGTCGCTCGTCCTGCGTCGCCGCCGTCGCATCGGAGAGCGTCGCGCCCGGGCCTGCTCCGGCCGCCGCGAACAGCGCCGTCCGCAATCGCATCAGCGACGCGTGCTCCGGCGCGGCGCGGAACGCGCGCAGCGCCTCGGCGACCTCGTCACGCGCGGTACGCGGCGGCCCCGCAGACGCAGGCGCCTGCGGAACCGGGTTCGGCGGCGCGGGTTTCGGACGCGCGCGAACGAGCGCGAACAGCAAGCCGCCGATCACGAGCACGATGAAGCCGCCGACCACGATCGTGCCGACGACGGTCGTCGCGACGAAGCTCGCGGAGGCCGTCCACGGCCCGTCGAACGTGACGCCCGGCTTCTCCACGACGACGCGGACCGAGTTGCTCGAGAACCTGGACGGCTTCCCCGTCCGCGCGTCGATCGCGTCGACGTACGCACCGGCGAAGGTGAACGTCCCCGACTGCGTCGGCTCGAGCGTCAGCGTCTCGACGACGTCGGCGCCGCCCGGCGTCGAGGTGACGTGCCGCTCGTCGCCGAGGAGCTGCATCGTCCCGACGTCCGGGACCACCAGCTCGTCGAGCGCGACGATCGGCTCCCGGACTCGGGCGTGGATCGCCAGATGGAACACCTCACCGACCTGCAGACGCGTCCGGTCGGCGCGCATCGAGAGCGCGTCGACGTGCAGCTTCCGCAGCGCGAGCACCGGCGCCGGCGCCGCAAGCACGGCGGCGAGCGCGACGGCACCGAACGCCGCCGCGGCTACGCGTCGACGCGATCGAGCCATCGCGCGAAGAGGTTGCGCGCGTCGAACGGACCGGGAGAAGCCTCGGGATGAAACTGCACCGCCTCGACCGGCAAGGTGCGATGGCGGAAGCCTTCGTTCGTGCCGTCGTTGAGGTTCACCATCGTCGCCTCGAGGTCGGCGGGCAGCGACGCCCCGTCGACCGCATATCCGTGATTGTGCGCGGTGACGAGCACCTCGTCGTTGACCACGTCCTTCACCGGCTGGTTCCCGCCGCGATGGCCGTACTTGAGCTTGTAGGTCGTCGCGCCGCACGCGAGCGCGAGGAGCTGGTGCCCCAGGCAGACGCCGAACACGGGCCGCTCGCCGATCAGCGAGCGCAGCGTCTCGACGGTCGGGCCGAGATCGCGCGGGTCGCCCGGTCCGGGCGAGACCACGATGGCGTCGGGGTTGCGGGCGAGGATCTCTTCCCGCGACGCGCCGTAGGGCATCACCGTGACGCGCGCGTCGAGCGCGGTCAGGTCGCGGATGATGTTCTTCTTCACGCCGCAGTCGAGCAGCACGACATGCTTGCGGCCCTCGCCGATCGTCTCGCCCGGTGCGTACGCGTCGGCGACCGTGGCGACGAGGCCGACCGTCGTCGCTTCGCGCACGTACGTGGAGAGCACGGGCTCGATCCGCGCGATCGCCTCGTCGCCGACCGCGAGCGCCGCCGGGATCACGCCGTGCTCGCGCAGCGCGATCGTGAGGGCGCGCGTGTCGATACCGGCGATCGCGCGGACGCCCTGTTCGTTCAGCCACGACGTGAGGTCTTGCTTCGACGCGTAGTGCGAGGGATGCTCGGCGACGTGCTTGATCGCGACGCCCGCGACGCACGCGCGCGGGTGCTGCGAGACCGTTCCGCTGATCCCGTAGTTTCCGATCAGCGGATAGGTGAACGCGAGGATCTGTCCGGCGTACGACGGGTCGGTGATCGCCTCTTCGTACCCGGTCATCCCGGTGTAGAAGACCGCCTCGCCGAGCGCGATCCCGGTCGCGGCGAGCCCTTCGCCGTCGAAGCGCGTCCCGTCGGCGAGCAGCAGCGTCGCGCGGTTCTTCGCGCCGTTCACGCCGGCACTTCTTCGCGCGGCAGGACGAGGCCGTGCTCGAAGACGACGGCGCCTTCGACGACGGTCGCGACGGGGCGGCGGGGCAGCACCATCCCGTCGAAGGGCGTGTTCTTCCCCTTCGACCGGAAGAGCCGTGCGTCGACGGTCCAGGCGCGATCTGCGAACACGGTCACGTCGCCGGGACTCCCGATCCCGAGCGTCCCGCCCGGCACGCCGAGGATCCGCGCGGGGTTCACCGAGAGCAGCTCGACGAATCGTGCGACGGGGAGATGCGGAAGCGCGAAAGCGTACGCGCCGATCGCGATCTCCAGGCCGCTGAAGCCCACCGGCGCGGCGGAGAGGAGCTGCGCCTTCTCGTCGAGGCCGTGCGGCGCGTGATCGGTAGCAAACGCGTCGATCGTTCCGTCGTAGACGGCGGCCAGCAGCGCGTCGCGGTCGTGCTCGCTCCGCAACGGCGGGTTCACCTTCGACTCGGCACGGTAGTCGTCGAAACGGTCGTCGGCGAAGGCCAGGTGGTGCGGCGTCACCTCGCACGTCACCGGAACGCCGCGCGAGCGCGCCCAGCGAATCAGGTCGATCGAGTTGGCGGTCGAGACGTGCGCGATGTGCCAGGCCTTTCCGGTCTCGCCTGCGATGAGGAGGTCGCGCGCGACGATCACGTCCTCGGCGATGCTCGGCGCGCCTTCGAGCCCCAGCCGCATCGACGCCGGGCCTTCGTTCATCACGGCGGTGCCCTTCAGATCGGGGTCCTCGCAGTGCGAGATGAACGGCGCGCTCAGATCGGCTGCATACCGGGCGGCGTTGCGCAGCACGCGCGCGTCGCGCGGCGTCGAGCCGTCGTCGCTGAACGCGACGCAGCCCGCGTCGGCGAGCAGATGGTACGGAGCCAGCTCCTTGCCCGCCCGCGCGCGCGTGAGCGCGCCGATCGGATAGACGCGCGCCAGCCCGGCCGCGTCGGCGCGGCGCATCACCTCGCTCACGATCGCGGCGGAGTCGAGGGCCGGCTCGGTGTTCGGCATGCACGCGACCGCCGTGAACCCGCCCGCCACGGCGGCGGCCGTCCCGGTCGCGATCGTCTCCTTGTGCGTCTGCCCCGGCTCGCGCAGGTGGACGTGCATGTCGAGGAAGCCCGGTGCGACGATCGCGTTCGTCGCATCGACGACCCGTGCACCGTCGGGATCGACGTGCTCGCCGATCTGCGTGACGAACCCGTTCTCGATCAGGACGTCACGGTTCGCATCGATTCCCTGCACGGGATCGACGAGCCGCCCCCCGCGAATCAGCGTCCTCATGCCGGCACGGCCGCGCCGTTGACGAGGAGATCGAGGACGGCCATGCGGACGAAGACACCGTTCTCGACCTGCGCGACGTAGCGCGAGCGCGGATCGTCGAGGACGTCGTCGGTGAGCTCGACGCCGCGGTTGTACGGGCCGGGGTGCAGGATGACGGCGTCGTTGCGGAGCGCGCGCAGCCGCGCGCGGTTGAGCTGAAAGCGTTGCGTGTAGTCGTCGAGCGAGGGCAGGAGCCCGCCTTCGATGCGCTCGCGCTGGATGCGGAGCATCATCACGGCGTCGGCGCGCGGCAGGATCGCATCGAGGTCGCGTTCGATCCGCACGCCGAGGAGCGCGAACTCGCGCGGCAAGAGCGTCGGCGGGCCGACCAGCGTGACGTCGACCCCGAGCGCCCGCATCCCGACGATGTTCGAGCGCGCGACGCGGGAATGCAGGATGTCGCCGACGATCGCGACGCTGAGGCCATGGAAACGGCCGAACTCCTGGCGCAGCGTCATGAGGTCGAGCAGCGCCTGCGTCGGGTGCGCGTGGGTTCCGTCGCCCGCGTTCACGACGTGGCCGTCGAACGCGTCGGCGAGCCGTCGCGCGAACCCGGATTCGTGATGACGCACCACGATGACGCGGACGCCGATCCCGCGCAGCGTCAGCGCGGTGTCGGCGATCGTCTCGCCTTTCCCGAGGCTGGACGCTCCGGGGGCAAACGTGATGACGTCGGCGCCGACGCGCTGCTCGGCGAGCGTGAACGAGGTCGCCGTGCGCGTCGACGCCTCGAAGAACAAGTTCAGGACCGGGATCCCGGCGAGCAGGTCGCGCGGCGGGAGGCGGTCGCGAAAGGCGACGGCGCGGTCGAGGACGGAAACGAGCTCGTCGGGGCTGAGGTCGTCGACGTCGAGCAGGCTACGCGGCGCCACGGTCCTCGTCGGAGACGCTCACCGCGTCGGCCTCCGAACGCTGCGCGGCGAGCACCACGTCGACGTGCTCGCGACGGCTCGTCGGGATGACCTTGCCGACGTAGTCGCCTTGGATGGGAAGCTCGCGCAGCCCGCGGTCGATCAGCACCGCGAGGCGTATCGCGCGCGGGCGGCCGAGGTCGGTGACCGCGTCGAGCGCGGCACGCACCGTGCGGCCGGTATAGAGGACGTCGTCGACCAGCACGACCGTCTGGCCGGTGATCGCGCTGCGAATCTCCGACTCCGGAAGCTCGCGCGCGACGTCGTCGTCGCGGTACAGGTTCACGTTGAGGAACCCGAGCTGCGGCAGCGAGCCGCGAATCTCGGCGATCTTCGAGGCCAGCCGCCGCGCGAGGGCCTCCCCGCCGCGGCGGATGCCGATCAGGAGCAGGCCGTCCTGCACGTCCTCCGGCTCGACAATCTGGTGGGCCATGCGCGCGATCGCCCGTTCGATCTCGTCAGGCGACATGAGCACGCGCCGCCGTGCGACCGCGGTCTGCATCGCCGGAACGTTCGGCGCCCGGCCACGGGATGGCCTTCGACCGGCGTCCGGCGGGTGCGGCGCGTCAGCCGCGGAGGATTGCGCAGCCGGTGGTGCCGATGCCGAGGAGCTTGCCGGCGGAGTCGTAGAGCTTCCCTTCGGCGATGGCCGTGGAGCGGCCGACGTGCAGCGCGATCCCTTCGCAGCGAACCGCACCGGTCGCGGTCGTGACGGCGCGGATGAAGCGGACTTGCACGTCGGTCGTCGTGTAGCCGACGCCGGCCGGGAGCAGCGTGTGGATCGCGCAGCTCATCGCCGTGTCGAAGATCGTGAGCGCGAAGCCGCCGTGCACGACGCCGATCGGGTTGTAGTGCTCCTCGCCGGGATAGCCCTCGACGACGACGCGTCCTTCGCCGACTTCCGCGATGGTGAAGTTCGTCAGCGCCGAGATCGGCGGACGGGGGAGATCGCCGGCCATGATCGCACGGATCGCGTCGATCCCCGGCGAGCGGCGCACGAAGTCGGCGGTCGGCGCCGGGTCTTCCCATTGGACGAGGCGTTCGCGAGTCGCTTGCATGATGCAAGGAACTTATCGCTCCGGCGTCGATTCTTCCTTCGGACGGAGGTGATCGCGATGGCCCGGCGCCGGAGCTTCGACGAGATGAACTGCTCGATCGCGCGCGCGCTCGACGTGGTCGGGGAATGGTGGACGCTGCTGGTGATGCGCGAGGCGTTTCGCGGCGTGCGCCGCTTCGACGGCTTCGTCGAGCGGCTCGGCATCGCGCCGAACATCCTCACCGTGCGGCTGCGCCGGCTGGTCGAGCACGGCGTGCTCGAAGAGCGCCCGTACCAAGAGCGACCGCCTCGCGTCGAGTACCGGCTGACGCCGAAAGGGCGCGACCTCTACCCGGTCCTCCTCGCGCTGCTCGGATGGGGCGACCGCTGGTACGCGAGCGACGGCCCGCCGGTCGTGCTGATCCACGCATCGTGCGAGCACCGCGCCGACCCGCAGCTCGTGTGCGGACACTGCGGCGAGAAGCTCGATCCGCGGGCGACGCGCGCCGTCCCGGGCCGCGGCGCCGGCGAAGCGGAGCCGAGCCTCGCGGTGAGCGCACAAAACTGAGTCGCACGCGCTCCTAGCGAATACGGACCGCATGCGCCGAACGGCATTTTTTACGGTCTGCGGTGCGCTGGCCGCCGGGGCGTCCCGCGCGTCCGCGGCGACGCCCGTCGCGGCGTTCGACGGCCGCACGACGGTGCCGGTCGTGCGCGCCCGCGTCGGGACGCGCGATCTCACGCTCGTGATCGATACCGGAGACGCGCTCTCGACGCTCTCGGAAAGCGCCGCCGACGCGATCGGGCTCGTGAAGACCACGCCCGCGAGCAACAAGCCCGTGACCGGGATGCTCACCGGCGTCACGCTGGCCGGATCGGTCCTGCGCTCGCACACGGCGATCGTCACACCGGCGGCGAGTTGGTCGCAGCTCATCGGGTTTGCGGTCGACGGTTCGCTCGGGTACGACGCGTTCAAGGACCGCGTCGTGACGCTCGACTTCAAGAACCGGCGGCTCTTCTTCCCCGATGTGATGCCGGAGGGCGAGCGCGCGTCGATCACTTGGATGAAGTATCACGACCGTTCGCCGCAGCTCGTCACGTTCGAGGGCCTCAGCGTCGACGCCACGCCGCTGGTGACACAGCTCGACACGGCGATGGCGAAGACCGCGATCCTCTTCACCACGAAGCTTCCCGACGTCACGATCCTGCCCGAGGCCAAAGCCCCGCTCTACACTTATGAAGAGGCCGCGCTCGCACCGGGCCGGGTCGGGTCGCTGCGGCTGGGGCGGACGCTGCTTGCCGCCTCACCGCTGGTCTACGCGGCCGGCGCCAACGCTCACGTCCCGACGACGGCGATCAACGCCGTCGCGGGCGATCAGCTGTTCGCGCAGCGCGCGGTGACGATCGACTTCCCCGGCTCGACGCTCATCGTGAGCTGACCTCGGCAAGCGCCGCGCGCACCCGCGCGAGCTCCCGGCGGTAATCCTCGAGCTTGGCGCGCTCGCCTTCCACCACGTCCGGCGCCGCCTTCGCGATGAAGCCCTCGTTGGCGAGCTTCTTCTCCGAGCGCGCCACCTCGGACTCGAGCTTCGCGAGATCGCGGGTGTACCGCTCGCGGAGCTTCGCCGTGTCGGCGACGCCGCGCACGCCGAGGATGCGGTCGCGCAAGCTGCCGTTCCCGCCCTCGTACGTCGAGACGTCCGCGCGCAGCAGCGTCGCGATCGCTTCGACGACGCCGCGCTCGGGCTCGAGCGTCGCCGGGATCTCCACCTGCATACGGTCCTTCGGCTGAATCCCCCACTCGGAGCGCACGTTGCGGAGCTGCTCGACCTTCTCGACGACGGTACGAAATGTCGCGGCGTCGCCGGGGAACGTCGGCAGCTCGGCGAGGTCGGGCCAGGACGCGGTCACGATCGTCGCGCCGTCGTGCGGGAGCGTCTGCCAAATCTCCTCGGTGACGAACGGCGCGATCGGATGCATCGCTCGGACGAACGTGTTGAGCACGAACGAGAGCACTGCGGCGCGCGTCTCCTGCTGTCCCGGCGCTTTGCTCGCCTCGACGTACCAGTCGCAAAAGGTGTACCAGCCGAACTCGAGCAGCGCGTCGGCCGCGACGCCGAACTCGAACCCGTCGTACGCGCGCGTGACTGCCTCGACGCAGGTGCGCAGCTCGGTGAGGATCCACTTGTCGGCGAGCGTGAGCTTCTCGCGGGCGGGGAGAACGTTCGCGCGCGGCAGGTCCTCGGGGAGCGCGACGGCGTAGCGCAGCGCGTTCCAGAGCTTCGTCGCGAAGCGCTTCGCCTCGTCACAGTAGCGCTCGTCGAAGCGCAGCTCTTGCGACTCCAGCCGCATCTGCCGCAGGATGCCGAAGCGCGTCCCGTCGGCTCCGTACCGCGGGACGAGGTCGGTCATCGGGTCGATGGCGTTGCCGAGGGACTTCGACATCTTGCGGCCCCGCATGTCGAAGACGAGCGGCGTCACGAACACGGTCTCGAACGGCATGCCGCCGGCGAACCGCATCCCGAGCATCACCATCCGCGACACCCAGAGGAAGATGATGTCGCGGCTGGTGATCATGACTTGGTTCGGATACCAGTGCTCGAGCTCGGGCGTCTGCTCCGGCCAGCCCAGGATCGAGAACGGCCAAAGCCCCGAGCTGAACCAGGTATCCAGCGTGTCGGGGTCTCGGCGGAGTTCGTCCGTGCCGAACCGCTCGCGCGTGACGCGTTTCGCTTCGTCCTCGTCGTGCGCGACGACGACCTCGTCGTTCGGGGTGTACCAGACCGGCAGCCGGTGGCCCCACCAGATCTGGCGCGAGATGTTCCAGTCGCGGATGTTCTCGAGTCCGGCCGCGTACGTACGGCCGAACCGCTCCGGGACGAAGCGAGGGACACCGCCGCGGTAGGCGTCGAGGGCGGGCGCCGCGAGCGGCTGCATCTTCACGAACCATTGAAGTGAGAGCAGCGGCTCGATCACGGCCTGCGAACGCGAGCTGACCGGAATCGTCGTGTGGTAGGGCCGCTCTTCGACCAGCGCGCCGAGCGCGCGCAGATCCTCGACGATGCGCTTGCGCGCCTCGAAGCGATCGAGACCGGTGTACCGCGCCATCGTGAGCGCCTGCGCGTCGATGGGCGCCCGGCGCTCCGGTGTTTCATCGTAGCGCCAGAGCGGCGCCGAGATGCGCGCGTCGAAGTCGATCACGGTCGGCATCGGCAATCCGTGCCGCTCGCCGATCTCGTAGTCGGTCTGGTCATGCGCCGGCGTCACCTTCACGGCACCGGTTCCGAATTCGCGCATCACCGCCTCGTCGGCGATCACCGGGATCGCCCGGTCGACGATCGGCAGAACGACGTTCTTACCGATCAGCGCGCGATAGCGCTCGTCCTCCGGGTGTACCGCGACGGCGACGTCGGCGAGATACGTCTCGGGGCGCGTGGTCGCGATGACGATCCCCTCCCCGCCGTCCTCGGCGCGGTAGCGGATATCCCAGAGAAACGTGTCGCGCTCTTCGTCTTCGACCTCGGCATCGGAGAGCGTCGACTGCGCGACCGGGTCCCAGTTCACCAAGCGCGTACCGCGGTAGATCAAACCGTCATGGTAGAGATCGACGAACACCTTGACGACCGCCGCGGACAGCGCCGGATCGAGCGTGAACCGCTCGCGGTCCCAATCGGGTCCGAAGCCGAGACGCTTGAACGACTCGTTGATCTCGCCGCCGTACTGTTCGCGCCAGGCCCACGCGCGCTCGAGGAACTTCTCGCGCCCGAGCGCGTTCCGGGTCTTCCCTTCCTTGGCGAGCTCCCGCACGAGCACCGTCTCGGTCGCGATCGCCGCGTGATCTTGTCCGGGGATCCAGTCGGCGTTCTCGCCGAGCATGCGGTGGTAGCGCGTGAGCACGTCCATCGGTGTGTAGGTCGACCCGTGACCGAGGTGCGCGCGGCCGGTGACGTTCGGCGGCGGCATCGAGATGATGAACGGCGGACGCGCGGGGTCGGCCTCTTCATGGAACACGCCGGCGGCGAGCCAGCGCTCGTACAGGCGCGGCTCGACTTCGGCGGGATCGTACGTCTTCGGGAGCTCCGGGCGGGCCGTCATGGTCACCGGCGTAGATTACGCGACGAAGGCGCCGGTCACCCGGAAAGGCGCGCCGCGGCTAGACCTGCTTGAGCCCCGCGGACTGCGTGCGCTCGTCGGCGACGCGGACGCCGAAGTGATACGACAGCATTCCGCCGAGCCAGCCCGACGTGGCGAGCAGTGCGATCGCGAGCAGCGAGAGACCGAGCTCCCCGCCCGAGACCGGCTCATCGCGCGTCGCTTCGTCCCGAAGCCGCTTCTCGCGTCCGGCGAGGTTGAGCAGATAGAGCGCCGTCGTCGCGACGTTGAGCGCGAGATGCGTCGTCGCGGTGACGCCGGCGATGCTTTTCTTCGGGATCTTCAGGTAGTCCAGGAAGCCGAGGAACGCCGCGACGCCGGCACCCGCGATCCCCGTCTTCACGAGCTCGGCGGAACCGCGCGCAAAGACGCGCGGCTCGTCGCTGCGGAGCGAGAGCAGGTCGAACAGCAGGCTCGCCGCCCATGCCCCGATCGGGACGGTGACGGCGATCGGGTGGAACGGGTGCCCGTACGGACCGGCGAGCGGCGTCGCCGGCTCCTTGATCTGCTGCAGCTCCGGCGGCGCGGCTTCGAGCGGCGTCAAACCCCTAGATCCCTGTCCCGTCGCCGCCTTCTTCCGTCGCATCGGTCGTCCCGCCGGCGGCTCCGTACGACGACGGCACCGCGCCGAGGCCGGTTCGCGCGGCGGTCGCGGTGTCGACGTTCGACTCGGAGGTCGTCTCGTCGGCCAGCGTCTCTTCGCCGCGGATCGTCTCGGTGTTCCGCTCGGTCAGCGCGGGTTCGTCGGTCGCGCCTTCGTCGGGATTGGTTCGGTTGTTCATGCGGTCATCTCCCGGGTCGTGTGCGGGGCACGCGTCGTTCGTACCCGACCGTCGTCACGGCATGCGAGCAAGCGGCTCACTCGTCGCGACCCGGCCCGCCGGCGGTCGGTGCGGGGGCGTTCTCGATCGTCTCGCCGTAGGCGGCGGTCTGGCCTTGGCCGACCTGCGGCATGACGACGCTGCCGAGCGCCGGATCGGCGTTCGCGGCGAGCGCGGTGTCCATCGTTCCGCCGCGTTCGGTCTGGTCGACGTTCTCGTCGCTGCCGGGCCGCGCGAGGTCGGTCTCGGCGTCGTCGCGATCGGCCGGTGACGCTTTCGCCTCACCGCCGCTGCCCAAGTTCTGCATTCCGGTTTCCATGCGAGAGCGTTACCCCCGGCCGCGCGCCGTCTTGGACGGCGAGCGAGCCCGCGCGGTGCGAGCAGGCGCGTTTCGACGACCGACCGCGAACGCCAGACCGGTATGAAGCTGTGCTGGTTCGGGTTTATCGCCGTGGTGCTGGCGTGCGCTTTGCTGACCGCGTGCGCGTCCGCTGCGCCGGTCTCGTTCCCCGCGTCGCGCATCGGACAGCCCGGAACGCCGGTGCTGACGGCGCCGCAGCGCGCGGCGATTCGGGCGGTGGCGGCGGCGAGCGAACCGGGCGAGCGCGAGCGGCTCATCGTCTCGTTCCCGCACGGGCTCAGCACGAAGATCGCCGGCGCGATGGTGCTCTTCTATGGGAACCCGCGCTTTCCGACCGGCGTGATTCCGCCCGGCGGCGATCCGCGGATCTCGGTCGGCGGCCCGAACGGTCCGGGGAGCGCGACGGTCGCGTACCGCGTGATCGGCGGCGGTTGCAACACGTACTACCGCGCCGCCGACGGCGAGCAATACGCGGTTCCCGGCGACGGAGCGGGCTGCAATACCTGGAAAGAAAGCGCTGCCGACCGCGTCGCAAAGCGCTACGGCCTCGGAGCGTTCTTCAGATGAACGCGGGCAGCTCGTCGAGTCCCGCGAGCGTTGCCTCGGGCGCCGGCTGCAGCGCCTCCGGCGGCGCGCTCGCGCGATTGCACCAGGCGACGCGAAAGCCGAAGCGCGCCGCACCCCACGCGTCCCAGGCGTTCGATGAGACGAACGCGATCGCGGCGGGCTCGCACGCGAAGCGTGTGGTCGCGAGCTCGTAGACGCGCGGATCGGGCTTGTAGGCGCGGACGGCTTCGACCGAGAGGACGTCGGCGAGCAGCGGCCGCAGGCCGGCGCGTTCCAGCGCTGCGTTCGCGGAAACCGGCGTTCCGTTCGTCAGCACCGCGAGCGGGATCCCGCGTTCGGCCAGCGCGCGGAGCGCGGCCGCGACGTCGCCGAACGGCGGCATCGAGCGCCATGCGCCCGCGAGGGCGCGGCGCGCCGAACCGTCGAGCTCTACGCGGCGCTGCGCGCACGTCTGCTCGAGCGAGAGCAGCGTCAGCTCGTCGAAGTCTCGATACGCTTGACCCAGCGTGCACAGGAAGGCGTACTCGAGCTGCTTCCGCCGCCATTCGGCGACGAACCCCGCGGCATCGCCGACGCCGGCCGCGGCAACGTGCTCGCGCATCGTCTCGATCGAGAGAAGCGTCCCGTAGAGGTCGAAGACGACCGCGGCGACGCGTGCGCTCACGTGCGGCCCGCGATGGTGCGTTCCAGGAAGCGGAGCACGCGCGTGAGCGGAAAGTCGTTCTCGACCAGCGGTTTGGTCAGGATCGAGCGCAGCCCGAGCAGCTTCGCGCCGAGCACGTCGGTGAAGAGCTGGTCACCGATGACGACCGTCGCCCGGCGCGGCGTCCCGAGCACCTTGAGCGCGCGCAAGAACGCGAAGGGCAGCGGCTTGAGCGCGTTCGGCACCACGGGGATCCCAAGCTTCGCCCCGACCGACGCGACGCGCTCGCTGAAGTTGTTCGAGACGAGCACCAGCGCGAAGCCGCGGTCGCGCGCGCTCGAGACCCACTCGGCGACCCCCGGGGCGAGCTCCGGCCGGCGGTACGCGCAGACGGTGTTGTCGAGGTCGACCACGATCCCCCGGATGCCCGCCCCGGCGAGCAAGTCGAGCGGGACCTCGGGCAGGGTGTCGGCGTGATGGTCGGCGCGGAACCTCTCCACGCTATCCCCGGTTCCGTCCACAGCCCGCTCACCCCGCTCGCAGCCGGTCCACCGGCTCGCCTGCGTCCCTCCACCGGAAAAATTTTGTCGTCCACGCCCATTCACAAGGCATCCCCGGCGCGGTACAATATCTAGTACAGCCCGGCGGAAACAGGCACAAGAGATTGTGTCGGTCGTCGCTCAGGGGCATCGGCGCAGCCCACGAAACCGAACGCACGTTCGATGTTTTGAAGACTTCGCCATCGCTATCACCGCGACCGAGAGGACGCAGCCGGCATGAAGTTCTCGCGCACCTACTCCGCCCCCGGCGACCCGTACGCCGGAATCTCGTTCGAGCCGCGCACGTCGCGGATCGTGAACCCCGACGGCAAGGTCGTTTTCGAGCTGAAGGACGCCGCCATCCCGACCGGCTGGAGCCAGGTCGCGACCGACATCCTCGCCCAGAAGTACTTCCGCAAGGCCGGCGTCCCCGACGCGCTGGTCACGGTGCCGGAGGACGGGGTCCCCGAGTGGCTCTGGCGCTCCGAGCCCGCCTCGGACGCGAAGTTCGGCAGCGAGACCGACGCCCGCCAGGTCTTCCATCGCCTCGCCGGCTGCTGGACCTACTGGGGCTTCAAGCACGGCTACTTCGACAGCGAGTTCGAAGCGCGCGCCTACTACGACGAGATGTGCGGCATGCTGGCCCGCCAGATCGGCGCGCCCAATTCCCCGCAGTGGTTCAACACCGGGCTGCACTGGGCGTACGGCATCTCGGGCCCGGCTCAGGGACATTACTACGTCGACCCTAAGACGGAAGAGCTCAAAGAGTCGACGTCCGCTTACGAGCACCCGGCCCCGCATGCGTGCCTGCCCTATGACGCCCTGGTTTCAACCCCGGACGGTCCAGTCGCGATCGGTAAGATCGTCGAGAATAGTCTGATCGGTTTGCCGGTGTACGACATCACCGGTACGACAAGGGTCGTCGCCGTGAAGCACAACGGCCGGAAGCCGGTCTATCGCGTAAACCTCGCGAACGGCAACGTCCTCGAAGCGACGGAAGACCACTACGTTCTGGCTCGACGCGAACCATCCGATGCGTACCACTGGTACGAACTGCGTCACATCGCTCCCGAATGGCGGCTCATCCAGCGGGTGGATTTCAAACCCTCGCGCCAAGAGGCGGTTTCGCAGCCGACCAGTCGTTTCTCGAGCATGCTGGTCGCACCGCCACAGGAAGACCTTCTCGGAACGATCGACGTCGCCGTGACGAGCGTAGAGACGGTCGCTACGACGGACGTCTACGATATCGAGACGGCGAGCCACACGTTTCTGACGAACGACGTTGTCGTTCACAACTGCTTCATTCAAAGCGTGGAAGACGATCTCGTCAACGAGGGCGGCATCATGGACCTGTGGGTTCGTGAAGCCCGTATCTTTAAGTACGGCTCAGGTACAGGCTCCAATTTCTCGAAGATTCGTGGTGAGGGCGAGCGCCTCTCCGGCGGCGGAACGTCGTCCGGGCTGATGTCTTTCTTGAAAGTCGGTGACCGAGCCGCCGGCGCGATCAAGTCCGGCGGTACGACGCGACGAGCCGCGAAAATGGTCGTGCTCGACCTCGATCACCCCGACATCGAAGACTTCATCTCGTGGAAGGTCACCGAAGAGCAGAAGGTCTCCGACCTGGTCGTCGGCTCGATCGTTTGTGAAAAACACCTGAATGCGATCATGCGCGCCGCAACAGATCCGTCAGTTCCTGAGGCGGCACGGCTCGATCCGTCACTGAACAGCGGACTCAAGAAGGCGATTCGTAGCGCCGTAGCGACCGGAATGCCGCAAGCGAACGTTCAGTATGCTCTTGACTTCGCAAAGCAAGGTTACAAAGAGATCGTCGTCGACACGTACGATACGAATTGGGATTCCAAGGCGTACGGCACGGTGTCCGGACAGAACTCGAACAATTCCGTCCGCGTTCCGAACGAGTTTTTCGCGCGCCTCGATGCGGGACAGACGTGGGATCTCGTAGGCCGCAGAGACGGCCGGGTGCATCGTACCGTACCCGCAGCCGACCTCTGGGAGAAGATCGGTTTGGCTGCATGGCAATGTGCAGATCCCGGAATTCAGTTCGATACAACGTTGAACGAGTGGCACACGTGCGCGACGGACGGTCGAATCAACGCAAGCAACCCCTGCAGCGAATATGTCTTCCTCGACGACACGGCGTGCTTCGCACCTGAGACGCGGGTAAGCACGCCACACGGCCTTCGTACGGTCGAAGAGCTGTACGCGCTTCAGCAGAGCGGCGAGCGAGCTGTCGTCACCACCGACATCCACTCAGAGCAAGACCATCGCCGCATCACGTCGCATCGCCCCGCATATGTGACGAAGGTCGGGGTTCGCGACGTGTACGCGATGACGCTGAAGGACGGCCGCCGGATCCGCGCGACCGCCGATCATCGCTTTTTGACGAGCGAGGGCCAGTGGAAGCGTCTGGATGCGATCACGCCGGGAACCGACCGGATCGCAATTCGCGAGAGCGGTAACCCGGTCGCATTCAGCTCCGCAGAGCCCGACGCCAAGCGTTGGCAAATGTTGGGTTGGCTAAGCGGGGACGGCGTTTTCTCCAAGGATACTGTCGCGCTCGTTTTCGGCCCGACGGAGCACGCGACCGCGGTCGCGATGACGGAGCAGCTCAATGAACTAAAGGCTGCCGCCGCTGGGGACGCCGGCGCCCGCGTGTCGACGTTTGGGACGCAGCGCAACGGCGTCCTACAGGTGACCACTTCGCAGACCTCTCTGGTACAGCATCTCACGGGCCGCTATGGGTTCCGCCAGGGCACGGCAATCACAAAGGACGTCCCGACCGCGATTCACTCCGTCGCCGACGACCTCAAGGTCGCATACCTCCAAGGGCTCTTCTCCGCGGATGGCTGTATTCTGGCGAACGAGTCCGGTACCGAGCCGCAGGTCATGCTGGCCTCCTCATCGCCGGACATGCTTCGATCGGTCCAGCTTCTGCTCTCCGATATCGGGATCGTCTCCCGCATTACATGGCACCATCCGGCAGGTCGTAAGAACCCGCAGGGACAGTTGCACGTCTACAACCAACAGGCGCGGAAGTTTCTTGCAGTCATCGGGTTCCCGTGCTCCGAAGCAAAACAGCGCCGCGCCGAGTCGATCCTCGGCCGCCCGTTCGCCGGTGCGCTCAAGAATCCGCGCGCGCCGAAGGTTCTGAGCATCGAGTACGCTGGCACGACGACTGTTTACGATGTGACGGAGCCCGCGACGCGCTCGTTGATCGTCGAAGGGATGATCGCGCACAATTGCAACCTCGCCTCGTTGAACCTCGCGACGTTCCTGGACGACGCTGGTCACTTCGACGCGCGGCGGTTCGCCGACGCTTGCCGGATCTGGACGTTCACCCTCGAGCTCAGCGTCCTCATGGCGCAATTCCCCAGCGCCGAGATCGCGCGACGGTCGCACATCTACCGCACTCTCGGCCTTGGCTATGCGAACATGGGAACACTACTCATGCGCCTCGGGCTGCCGTACGACTCCGAGGAAGGCTTCGGATGGTGCGCGGCTATCTCGGCACTGATGACGGGCGCTGCATACAAGACTTCGGCCGAGATCGCCCGTGAGATCGGCCCGTTCCCCGGCTACGACCGAAACGCCGAACACATGGGTCGCGTTCTGCGCAACCACCGCCGCGCGGCGTACGCCGCGAAGAACGACGACTACGAAGATCTGACGGTCTTTCCGACGACGCATCAGCCGACGCTCTTCACGCAAGAGACCTGGGCTCTCGCGCGGTCGACGTGGGACAACGCGCTTGCGATCGGCGAGGTCGCGGGCTACCGCAACGCACAGGTCACGTGTATCGCTCCAACGGGGACGATTGGGCTCGTGATGGATTGCGATACGACGGGGATCGAGCCCGACTTCGCGCTGGTGAAGTTCAAGAAGCTGGCCGGCGGCGGCTACTTCAAGATCGTGAACCAGTCCGTCGAGCCTGCACTGCGCCGTCTCGGCTACAACAACGAGCAGATCGCCGCGATCGAAACCTTCGCCAAGGGCACGAACACGCTGGAAGGCGCGCCGCACATCAACAAGGCGACGCTCAAGGCAAAGGGCTTCGACGACGAGGCGGTCGCGAAGATCGAGGCGCAGCTCGTCGGCGCGTTCGAGATCGGGTTTGCGTTCAACCAGCACGTCCTCGGAGAAGCGTTCTGCCGCGAGAAGCTCGGCATGACGACCGAACAGCTCGCCGACTGGAACCATTCGATCCTCCGCGACACCCTAGGCTTCACGCAATCGCAGATCGAGGAAGCCTCCGACGTGATCTGCGGCCGCATGACGCTGGAAGGCGCGCCGTTCCTGAAGGACGAGCATCTGCCGGTGTTCGACTGCGCGACGCCGTGCGGGAAGCACGGTGCGCGCTTCATCCGCCCGCTGGCGCACGTGGACATGATGGCGGCCGCGCAGCCGTTCGTCTCGGGGGCGATCAGCAAAACGATCAATCTTCCCCAGACGGCGACCATTGCGGACGTCAAAGAAGCATACCGCTACTCGTGGGAAAAGATGATCAAGGCGGTGGCGCTGTACCGCGACGGCTCGAAACTCTCGCAGCCGCTCGCCGCCAGCTACGACGTCGGCGATCCGGAAGCGATCGACGAGCCGCAGACGGCGTACGAGACGCCGGTGCAGATCGCCGAGCGCGTCGTGTACCGTTATATCGCGAAGCGCCGGCGGATGCCCGACCGTCGCGGCGGCTACACGCAGAAGGCCGTGGTCGGTGGACACAAAGTCTACCTCCGCACCGGCGAGTACAACGACCAGACGCTGGGCGAGATCTTCATCGACATGCACAAGGAGGGCGCGGCCTTCCGGAGCTTGATGAACAACTTCGCCATCGCCGTCTCCCTCGGGCTGCAGCACGGCGTACCGCTCGAGGAGTACGTCGACGCGTTCACGTTCACGCGCTTCGAGCCGAACGGACCGGTCGTCGGCCACGAGAACATCAAGATGGCGACGTCGATCCTCGACTACATCTTCCGCGAGCTGGCCGTGAGCTATCTCGGCCGCTACGACCTCGCGCAGGTGCAGCCGTCGCAGGCACTCGACGCAATGGGCCCGGAACCGGAGTACATCGCCGAAGAGGACAGCGGCGAAGTGCACTACCTCGCACCGCCCGCGATCCCGCCGAAGGCAGGAACGCCGGTCGCGACAGCGGTCGTGACGCGCGTCCCAGAACCGGTCGGCGCAGTCGCTGCGCCGCCCTCCGCGGGGATGGCGAAGGGTCAGATCGTCGCGGCCAAGGCGCGTGACGCGATCGCCAAGGGCTACAGCGGCGACGCGTGCACCCAGTGCGGCCAGTTCACGCTCGTCCGCAACGGAACGTGCCTCAAGTGCGACAGCTGCGGCACGACGAGCGGCTGTTCGTAGGACGCCGTAGTACCATTTTGCATCTGAAACGATGTAATTTGGTACGTACGCAACATCGCACATGCATTATGGGACTTACGAGTTCCAGACGCTCGAAGCCGTAATCAAAAAGAAAGGGGCCGACGATTCTTCGCCGGCCTCTTTCTTTCTTACGCAACGTTGCCAATGTCACGTTCGGTCAACTCAAGCCACGACGGCCGCGAAGCCGGTAGATTCTTTCCTTTCCGATTACAACAGATGCGCCAACCAAAGGATCAACCAGACGCATGCGGCCCCGTTGACGACGATGTGGGCGACGATGGCGGCGGTCAACGTCCCGTACCGAATCGTCAATGCGGCTAGGACGACTCCGACAACGCCGGCACTCAGGATCGAAGCAGGTCCCGAGCCCGCATGGACCAGACCGAACACGCCTGCGCTCAGCAGGACGGATGGAGAGTCCGGCAGCCGCTCGCGGAGCGCTCGCAACAGCGCGCCGCGGAAGAGCACTTCCTGAACGAACGGCGACCACAGAGCAATCACGAACATCGCCGCGACTCGCGCTCCGGTCGACCCGGTCGCCGCAACCGCGACGATGCCGCTGCCTCGCTCGGGGATCAGCCGTGCGATGAGCATACTGATGAGGATCAGCGCGAACCCCGCGACGAGTCCGATCGCGACTTCCGTCCTGCGCGGTCGAACGACGCCGAGATCGCGTAACGTCAGGCCGAGATACCGGCGAAGCGCGAACGCGACCGCAAGCAGCACGCAGGTCTCCCGCGCTCCGAATCCGACCGCGAGCGCCGCAGCCGAGCTCCGCCAGCTCGCGTGCAGCAGGAGCAACGGCACATATCCCGCGGCCGTCGCGACGGCGAGAACGAGCAGGAATGTCGCCACCCATGCCGCCTCGTTCCCGTGTGTCGTCTGCGTCGGTCGCGCAGCTTTCGGATCGTTCAGGC
>DASWSC010000119.1:0-15937 GCA_036402855.1 Candidatus Elarobacter sp.
GTCGCGGCTGCGGTGATCGGCCGAACCGCCGCGACGACGACCAGCGTCCGCGGGACACCGATCTCGGAGAACGCGTTCGGGGCCCGGCGTCTGGCGGCGCTGCCGCGCAACGACCGGCTCGACGCCGTCGTCGAGCAGGTACCCGGCGTCGTGCGCTTCTCGTACGACGAGCCGGTCGCGCACGGGTTCCACGGCCTCACCTACGAGCTGGACGGCGCGCCGCTCCCGCAGTCGACGAGCTCGAACTTCGCGCAGCTCGTCGACCCGCGCAACGCGCAGGCGGTCGAGGTCTTCACCGGCGCGTTTCCGGCGGAGTTCGGCGGTTCCCGGCAGGGCGCGGTCGTCAACATCGTCAGCGGCGGTACCGAGGCGACCGGCGCGCGCGGCGGCGCGCTCACGCTCGGCGCCGGTGAGCTCGGTTCGTCCGACGCGCGCCTGGTGCAGCATTTCACCGCCGGACGCGCGCAGTTCGCGCTGGCGCTGAACACGCAGCGCACCGGCCGCGGGCTCGACGCGCCCTCGCGCGACGCGCAGCACGACGCCTCGGCGAGCTCCGATCAGTTTCTCCGCATCGCGCTGCCGATGGGCGAGCGCGATCTGCTCGCAGCCGACCTGTCGAGCAGCTACGCCGGCTTCCAGATACCGATCAGCACCGCGTTCTCGGCGCAGTCGCCGTACGTCGCGGTGCCGGGGACCGACGACGTGCAGCGCGAGTACGACCGTTTCGCCAGCCTCTCGTTCACGCACACCTCGAAGGACGGCAACGGCTACGTCCGGGTCGTTCCGTGGATGCGCTGGAACCGCGTCGCGTACGAAGGCGACCTGAACGACGACGTCCTCGCCAACGTCGTGAACGACGACGGAACGCTCACCGCGCAGAACGGGCTGCGTCAGGACCGCGTCGTCACGTACACGGGCCTGCGCGCCTCCGCGTTCCGCGCGAGCGACCACCACGCGCTGAAGTTCGGCGTCGACCTGCAGCAGCAGAACCTGCGCTCGCACGTCCTGATCCGCATCCCCGGCTCGCCCGATTTCATCGACGACGCGGCGGCGAAGGGCTCGCAGACCGGGGCCTACGTTCAGGACAAGTGGACGCCGAGCCGCAACCTCGCGATCAGCGCGGGGCTGCGCTACGACCACAGTACCGGCTACGCGGGCGGGGCGCAGCTCAGCCCGCGGCTCGAGATCAACGACGAGATCGGACGCGGGACCGTGCTCCACGCCTACGTCGGGCGGCTCTACGCCGCACCGGCACTCGAGGACGTCCGCCGCGACGCCGTCGTCACCGCGACGTCGGCGACCGCGGCACCCGTCTACGATCTGAAGCCTGAGCGCGACACGTACGTCGAGCTCGGCCTCGCGCGGACGTTTCGGCCGGGGCTGCGCGGCTACCTGAACCTCTTCGACCGCACCGCCGTGAACGTGCTCGACACCACCCAGCTCGCGAATACGCCGCTCTTCGCGGTGTTCAACAACGCGGCCGGTCGCGATCGCGGCGTCGAGCTGCGCCTGGATGCCTCGTCGGCGCGCGTTGACTCCGGCGTCTCGCTCACGTACCAGCGCGCCGAAGCCGGCGGCGTCTCCGGCAGCACGTTCCTGTTCGCGCCGGATGCGGCCGGCGACGTGACGCTGCAGCCCGAGGACCACGATCAGCGCTGGTCCGCGAACGCGTTCTACACGCGCCACTTCGGCGACGCGCTCCGCACCTTCGCGACGCTGCAGGCTGAGTACGGCACCGGGTTCCCGACCCAGTTCGAACGCGGTGAAGGCCGGCTACCGGCGCACTGGATCGTCGACGCCTCGCTCGGGCGCGCCGCGGACCGAGCCTCCAAGCGCTTCGGCTACACGCTCTCGGTCGAGAACCTGTTCGACCACCGCTACGTGATCAAAGTGAACAACGGCTTCAACACGACGCAGTGGAACGCGCCGCGCCGGATCGTCTTCCGGGTGACGGCGCCGTGGTGATCAGGCGTTGAGACGGCGTTGATCGGCGCGGTCGGCGCGCAACGCGTCCACGAGCTTCGTCGCCTCGCGGAGCGACTCTGCGAGCGACGGAGCCGCGGCGCGCAGCGCGCGCACCGTCCCGGCGGAGATCACGATCGCGCTCACGCCCAGCAGGATCGCCGGGACGCCGCGCACCCGGAAGTTCTTGCCCACGCGGATCTGCGAGGCGCGCAGGATGCGGGCCGGGTCGAGGCGAGCGAAGGGGGCCATGATACGGGCGGGTGCGCCGGGCCGGTCTGCGAATCCTCGGCTCCATGACCGACCCCGCCGCCGCGCTCATCTGGGACGTCCCCGCCGCGTTCAACTTCGCACGCGACGTCGTCGACGCGCTGGCGCGCGAAGACCGGCGCGGCCTGCTCTTCGTCGACGCCGCGGGCGGGCGGCACGAGTACACGTTCGCGCAGATCGCCGACCGCTCGAAGCGCTGGGCGGCGGTGCTGCGGGACGCCGGGATCGGCAAAGGCGATCGCGTCGTTCTCGTGCTGCCGAAGATCCCCGACTGGCTCTTCGCGATGACGGCGCTGCTCCGCATCGGCGCGGTCGCGGTTCCGAGCGCCGAGCAACTGCGCGCGAAGGATCTGCTCTACCGGGCCAGCCACAGCGGCGCCGTCGCAGTCGTCGCGCATGCCTCGAACGCCGCGGAATTCGACGCCATGCGGCCCGACGCGCCGATGCTGACCACGTGGCTGCTGGTCGGCGGCGAGCGCGACGGCTGGACCGGCGTCGCGCCGCTGCTCGAGCGCGCGGCGCCGTGGGACGGCGAGCCGACCGCGCCGGACGACATGGCGTACATCGTCTACACGAGCGGAACGACGAAAGACCCGAAGGGCGTCGTGCACTCCGTCGCCTACACGTACGCGAAGCGGATGCAAGCGGCGGTGTGGTTCGACGTGCGGCGCGACGATCTGGTGTGGTGCACGGCGGGAACCGGCTGGGCGAAGTCGCTGTGGAACGTGCTGCTCGGACCATGGTCGTGCGGCGCGCCGATCGTGCTGCACGAAGGCGCGTTCGTCCCCGAAGAACGGATGGACTTGATCCGCGATCTCGGCGTGACGGTACTCTGCCAAGCGCCCACCGAGTACCGTCTCGAGGCGAAGCTCCCGAACCTCGGCGGGCGCTGGAAGCTCCCGGAGCTGCGGCACTGCGTGAGCGCCGGCGAGCCGCTGAACCCCGAGGTGATCGAGCGCTGGAAAGAAGCGTTCGGACTCACGATCCTCGACGGCTACGGCCAGACCGAGAACACGCTGCTGGTCGCCAACCGCCCGGGGACCGGCGTGCGTCCCGGCTCGATGGGGAAGCCGACGCCCGGCCACGACGTCGCCGTCGTCGGCGAGAACGGCGAGATCTGCGAGCCCGGCGAGGTGGGCGACATCGCGCTGCGCGGCGAACCGCCCTCGCTCTTCCGCGGCTATTACAAGAACGATGAGGAGACGCGCGCCTCGCGGCGCGGCGAGTGGTACCTCACCGGCGACCGCGCGCAGGTCGACGACGACGGCTACTTCTGGTTCGTCGGCCGCGCCGACGACGTCATCTCGTCGGGCGCGTACCGCATCGGGCCGTTCGAGGTCGAGAGCGCGCTGCTCGAGCACCCCGCGGTCGTCGAGTCGGCCGTCGTCGGTTCGCCCGACGCCGACCGCGGCAACATCGTGAAGGCGTTCGTCGTCGTCAAGCCGGGGATCGAAGCGAACGACGCGCTCGTCAAGGAGCTGCAGGAGCACTGCAAGCGCGTCACCGCGCCGTACAAGTACCCGCGCGCGATCGAGTTCGTCGCCGAGCTGCCGAAGACGCGCTCGGGGAAGATTCGCCGCGTCGAGCTGCGCCAGGCGGAGCTGCGGAAGAAGGGCGCGACCGCGGCGAGCGGTTTCGTCTAGCATCCGCGTGCTGGTCCCTGTCCTGGTCGACGGGCGCGGTCGTAGCGGCACGACCATGATGATGCATCTGCTCGCGACCTCACCGCAGGTCGCCGTCGAACGCCGCTATCCCTACGAGGGATACTATTATCGCTACTTCCTCGAATGGGCGCGCGTTCCGGTCCGAGAGCAGACGCGCCACGACGTCTGGAACACCGGGGCGCTGATGCACCCGGCGACCGGCCCGCTCGGCGACGGGCTGATCGGTCCGATCCCGTGGCGCGATCGTGAGATCGAAGGACACGGCGACACACCGCTCGCCGAAGCGCTGTTCCGCGCGGCGTGGACCGAGTTCTCGCGCAGGGCCGAGAACCACACCCGCGCCCATACGCCGGGCCTCGCGCCGGTCCGGTACTACGCGGAAAAGTGCATGCGCACTCAGGGCCTCGTCGGCCTCGACTGGGTGACGACGCGGAGACTCTTCCTCGTTCGTGATCCGCGCGACGTCTGGCTCTCGATCCTGGCGTTCGACGCAAAGCGCGGATACTACGGCTTGGGCCGTCTTCCGGACGAGCCGGAGAACGAGTATCTCGCGCGCTTCCTGGGCGGGCAGGCCGACCACCTCGACGCCGCCATCGCGGCGCGGGATGCCGGCGCGGCGCCGGTCTTCCGGTACGAAGACATCGTCACCGACCCGCGTGGCGCGACGCTGCGGCTCGAACGCTGGCTGGAGCTGGAGCTCGACGCCGATGCGATCGTCCGCGATCGAGCAGCCTTCGGCCACCACATGACGTCCGGCTCGGCGCTCGGATCCGTCGAGCGCTGGCGACGCGAGCTGAGCGAGCCGCTGCGGGAGACGTTCAGCACGCGCCTCGGCACGAGGCTCCGGGCGCTCGGATACGAGCCGTGAGGCGAGCGTCCCGGCGCGAAACGATGCGGCGCGCGGCGCGGTAGGTACGGACGTGTCGACCCCGCCACCCCCCGACGACGAGCTCGAAGCGACGGTCGCGATGCCGCGGGTCACCGCGCCGCCGCCTCCCCCGCGCCGCCAGATCGATCCTGCGATCGTCGAGCCTTCCGGGCCGGTCCACGTGTCGCCGCAGCCTCCGCCCTCCGCGGTGCGAAGGATGCCGGCATACGACTTCGGGCACCCGGCCGGCTACGTCTTTGCGCGGTTCTTCGCATTCGTGCTCGACGTCGCGCTGGTCTCGGCGGTGATCACGTCGCTGGCCTACTCGTTCATCGCGGTCAACCCGATCACGGGTCTGCCGACGAACAGCCAGCGCGGCTTCGACGCGACGCTCGCGATCGGGATCGTGATCGCGCTCGTCTACGTCCTCGCCGCCGAAGCCGCGTTCGGAACGACGATCTTCAAGCTCGCGCTCGGGCTGCACGTCTTCGCGGTGCGCGGCGGCCCGGTGGGGCTGGGCCGCGCGTTCGTGCGAATGCTGCTGCGGCCGATCGATCTGCTCGTGATCGGCGGCGTCCTGGCGCTGCTCCCGTCGCATCGCCGGCTCGGCGATCTCGCCGGCGGCACCGTCGTCGCGCGCAGCCGGATGCGCGCGTTCGGGCCGATCCTGGGCTGGGTGCTCGCGCTGATCGTCGCGGGATTGCCGGTGGTCCTCACCGGGTTCGGCAAGACGTTCCTCTCGCTGGCGGCGTTCTATCAGTTCTTCCCGGGGATCATCGCGCGCATCGTGCTGGTCGCCCAGCACGCGTTCGCGCTCGTCCATCCCGGTTAGGTATTGCGCCGAACGGCGCGCGCATGGTAAAGGTTCTCGGCGAGAGCTCTTGATTTCACGCGATCACGCGTGATGAGCGCGCGTGAAGCTATGTCGATACACGAGATCGTTCTCCCCGAAACAAAGCCCGAGACCGAGTGGATTCTGGGCCGCGCCGTCCGGAAAGTGAGTCCGCGCCGCACCCACTCGTGGCTGCAGCGCGAGCTCGTGCTCGCCTTGGCCGCTTGGGCGCGCGGTCGCGGACACGTCGGCGCCGAATGGCGCTTTCGGGTCGCGCCGCCGGGCGAGATTCGGCGCCCGCTCGTCCCCGACGTCGCGTACGTCGCGGATGAACGCCTGCGCGGGCTGCACGGATACGACCTCGAGATTCCGCCGTTCGCCCCCGATGTGGCCGTCGAGATCCTTTCGCCGGGTGACCGGTCGCGTTCGGTCGAGCACAAGATCGGCGTCTACCTCGCGAGCGGCGCGTCGCTCGTGATGGTCGTCGACCCTCGGCACCGCACCGTCGCGGTGCACGACGCGCGCGGCGCGCGCGTGCTCGGCGACGCCGATACGGTGACGCACGATGCGCTGCCGGGATTTTCCCTCTCCGTCCGCGAGCTGTTCGCGGCCGCCGACTACGGGAGCTGAACGCCCTTGCCGTCACGCGGGGACGCGTGATGAGCGTGCGTGAGCCTATGTCGATACACGAGATCGTTCTCCCCGAAACGAAGCCCGAGACCGAATGGATTCTGGGACGCGCCGTCCAGAAAGCGAGCCCATACCGGTCGCACGCGCGGCTGCAGATGACGCTTGCGAGCGCGCTGGAGCGGTGGGAGCCGGGTCACGGTGAAACGGGCACGGAGTGGCGGTTCCGGGTCGCGCCGCCGAACGAGATTCGACGGCCGCTCGTCCCCGACGTCGCCTTCATCTCCAACGAGCGATTGCGCGAGCTCGACGGCTACGACCTCGAGGTTCCGCCGCTCGCCCCGGACGTCGCGTTCGAGATTCTTTCTCCCGGCGACCGGTCGCGATACGTCGAGCACAAGATCGGCGTCTATCTCGCGAGCGGCGCGACGTTGGTCGCGGTGATCGACCCCGCACGGAGGATCGTGCGTATGCACGATCGTTCAGGCGTCACGACGCTGCGCGAGGGCGATACCCTCGAGCATTGGGCACTTCCCGGCTTCGCGCTCTCGCTGGCCGAGCTGTTCGCGATTTTGGATCGGCGGCCGTAGCGCGGCGCGGAGCGGGGTCCGGACGCCCCGGTGGCGTACGGAATTCGCAGGAGGACTCCCCATGATCGCTTCCGGCGAGACGCTCGAGGTCAAGCACGCGCGCTACGTGCTCACGCCGTGGATGGTGCAAGGCGGCCTGCGGGCGCCGGTGATCGTGCGGGGCGAGGGGATCTATCTCTACGACGCCGACGGGAACCGGTACGCCGATCTCACGTCGGGCCTGATCGCCGTGAATCTCGGGCACGGGCATCCGGCCGTGCGCGCCGCGATGCACGAGCAGGTGGATCGGCTGTGCTTCAGCCCGCCGAGCTGGTTCAACGACCAGCGCGCCGAGCTCGCCGAAGCGCTGGTCGGGCTCGCGCCCTGGGGCGACGAAGGCGGACGCGCCTTCTTCAGCACGAGCGGCGCGGCGGCGAACGAAGATGCGGTGAAGTTCGCGCGCTCCGTGACCGGGCGCTCGAAAGTGCTTGCCGGATACCGCTCGTTCCACGGATCGGGCGCCGGCTCGGCGACCCTGACCGGCGAGAACCGGCGCTGGTTCAGCGAGCCGGCGAACGTGATGCCGGGCGTCGTGCACTTCTGGGCGCCGTATCCGTATCGCAGCCCCTTCTTCACGCAAGACGCCGCGGAAGAGACGCGGCGCGCGCTGCAGCACGTCGGCGACGTCGTCGCGGCGGAGAACCCGGATCACGTCGCCGCGATCCTGATCGAGCCGGTGATCGGTTCGAACGGCGTCATCGTGTTCCCGCCGGGCTATCTCGCCGGCTTGCGCGCGCTGTGCGACGCGCACGGGATCGTGCTGATCTTCGACGAGGTGATGACGGGTTTCGGCCGCACCGGGGCCGCGTTCGGCGGCGAGCGGTTCGGCGTGGTCCCGGACGCGATCACGTTCGCGAAGGGTGTCACGTCGGGGTACGTCCCGCTCGGCGGCGTGCTGTTGCGCGAGACGCTGGCGTGCGCGTTCGACCGGCGCGCGCTGCCCGCCGGCCATACGTACTCCGGTCATCCGCTCGCGATGGCGACCGGTCTCGCCGCGTTGCGGGCCTATCGCGACGACCGCCTCTACGAGCGGGCGGCGCGCGGGATCGAGCAGCGGCTGCGCGCCGGCCTCGAGCGCGTCCGCGACCGCCACGAGATCGTCGGCGAGGTGCGCGGGGCGGGTGCGTTCTTCGCGCTCGAGTTCGTCCGCGACCGCGCGACGCGCGAGCCGCTCGTGCCCTGGCAAGGGACGTCGCTCGGGCCGATGCCGGCGCTGTTCGCCGGGCTCAAGAAGCGCGGCGCCTACGCCTTCGGCCGGTACAACGTGCTGCACATCGCGCCGCCGCTCGTGATCACCGACGAGCAGATCGACGAGGCGGTCGAGACGATCGACGCCGCCGTCGGCGAGCTCGAGGCGGCCGCCGCAGTCAAGGCCTAGCGCGCCCGCGCGCCCGCCCCTGCGCGGTGGGTCTTGACTCGCGGGTTCGGTAAGCGTAGACTAACGGTAAGTGATGACTCACGGAGCGATCTTCGATGCCTTGGGTGACCCGACGCGGCGCGCCGTCTTCGAGCGGCTCGCGCTCGGAGCGGCCTCGGTCGGCGAGATCGCCCGGACGCTGCCGGTGAGCCGGCCGGCGGTCTCGCAGCATCTCAAGGTCCTCGCCGCCGCGCGGCTCGTGCGCTCGCAGGCGGAGGGGACGCGCCGGGTCTACGAGCTGGACGCGGTGGGGATCGAGTCGTTGCGCAGCTACTTCGAGCGCTTCTGGGCCGGCCGGCTCGGTGCGTTCAAGTCCGCCGCGGAGAGCGGCCGCAAGGAGCACCGATGAATCGAACGGAGACGGCCGTCCGGGTCGAGACGATCGTGGAGGTCTCGCAGCAACGTGCGTTCGACGTGTTCGTCGACATGGCGGCGTGGTGGCCGGCGAGCCACCACACCGGCGAGAACCCATGGGTCGCGATCGTGCTGCAGGAGCAACCGCCGAAGCGCTGGTTCGAGCGCGACGAGCACGGCGCCGAGGCCGATTGGGGGCGCGTGCTGCGTTACCAGCCCTCCTCGAATCTGCTGCTCGACTGGCAGCTCAACACGGAGTTCACCTACGACCCGTCGCTCCACACCGACCTCGAGGTCCGCTTCGAGCGGCTCGGCGACGCGCGAACGCGCGTGGAGCTTGTGCACCGGCTCGACGGCTACGGCGATCAGGCCGCGAAGATGCTCGAGATCTTCGCTCAGCCCGGCGCGTGGCAGGGCGTGCTCGACGCCTACGGAGCAGTCGCCTCGCGCGGATGACGCACGCCACCGTGATCTACCGCCGCGGCGGCCGCTGGGACGCCGCGGCGCCGTTCCGCGAGCAGAGCGGGATCGGTGCGCACGTCGGCTTCTTGCGCGAGCGCTCCGCCGACGGTTCGCTGCTCTGCGGCGGCCCGTTCACCGACGACAGCGGCGGGGTGGCGATCTATCGCTGCGATGATCTGCCGGCGCTCACGGCGCTCGTCGGCAGCGATCCGTGCGTCGTGGACGGGCTGCTCGAAGCCGAGATCCACCCGACGATGCTGCCGTTCATGCCGGGCGCTCACGGCTAGGCCGACCGGTGCGGAGGCGTCGACGCGTCGAGCAGCTAAACGCGCGCGATGAGCATTTCACCAGCACGGGTGTTTGTTTTTGCGCTCGCGATGACGCTGGCGGCCGCTGCGACCGCGAGCGCGCAGCCGAAACCGCCCGCCATGCCGCCCGGGATGACTCCCGAGATCATGAAGATGATGGACACGCCGCTCAAGGCGAAGCCGCACGGTCTGCCGAGCGGCGTGACGCCCGCCGGCGGCTGCATCCCGGCGATGGGCTATCACTACGTCAACTCCAAGAACTGGCCGTTCGGGCCGATCTACGGATACTACAACGGAAAACCGGTCTTCACCGAGGTGATGCCGTCGAAGAAAGCCTTCGACGCCGGGATGAACCTCGACGACGCGCTGAAGCCCCTCCCGGGCTACAAGATCGATCACGTCGACATCTGGTACGAGACGAACGGGCACCCGGGCTACCCGACGCCGCACTACGACATCCACGCGTGGTACATCCCGCATAGCCAGCACATGACGTTCTGCAAGAACGTCTCCGGAAAACGCCCGGCGTTCGTCTAGACTAGACCGGCGTCGCGTCCGGGACCGGGATACCGCGAACATCCGGGACGGGCGCGACGTCGGTGATGTCGTCGTACTCCGCTTCGCCGACGCGCGAGGGCGACGACTGCATGAACCATGCATAGGCGCAGCCGGCGACGACGATGCTGAAGAACCAGCCGCCCGACCACAAGAACCCGAGCGGCGCGTACCACAGACCGATCAGCGGCGGAACCCAGCCGACCGCGAGCGCGCCGATCGCGCGCAGGTTCCAGCCGCGCGCGTAGTCGTAGCGCCCGCCCGGCGTGTAGAGCTGGACCAGGTCCAGCCGCAGGTTGCGCACCAGCCAGTAGTCGGCGATCGCGATCCCGTCGAACGGGCCGAGGAGGGTGCCGTACGTTCCGAGCCAGGTGAAGACGTACGTCGCGAAGGTCGAGAGCACGTACCACGGCTGCATCAGCAGCGCCAGCAGCCCCGTGAGGATCGCCCCGCCGGCGAACGTGATGCGGCTCGGCCAGAGGTTCTCGAACGCGCGCGCCGGCGCCATCACGTTCGCGCCGACGTTGATCGTGATCGACGAGAGGATCACCACGACACCGCCGATCAGCACCACGGCGGTCGGGAACTTCACGATCAGCTCGACCGGGTTCCAGAGGGCCTTGCCGTACAGCGCGACGGTCGCCGACGTGACGGCGATCCCGATGAACGAGAACCCCGCCATGACGAGCGGCATCACGAGCTGGCCGCGGAGCTGCGCGCGCTGCGAGACCGCGTAGCGCGAGTAGTCGGGGATGTTCAGCGCGAGCGTGGCCCAGAACGCGACGACGCCGATCACCGAGGGGAAGAACGCCGACCAGAACGCGCCGCCGTGCAGGGTCGCGGGTGCGGCGAGCATCGGACCGACGCCGCCGGCGGCGCTCATCCCCCACGCGAAGAGCGCGACGGCTGCGAGCGCGAGCGTCGGCGCGGCGAACGCGGCGAGCCGCCCGATCGCCTGCGGTCCGCGCATCGCGATCCCGACGTTGAGCAGCCAGAAGAGGCCGAACGCGACGTACACGTGCGGCCCGACCGCGGCCCAGGACGGCCAGAGGCGTGAGACGATCGCGTCGAGCGCCTGACCGCCGAACCAGGAGTTGATCCCGAACCAGCCCGCGCCGATGACGGCGCGCGCCAGCGCCGGGACGTGCGCACCGCGCGTCCCGAACCACAGCCGCGCGAAGACCGGATACGGAAACCCGTAGCGCGTTCCGGCGTGCGCGACCAGCAGGATCGGAACCAGCACGACGCAGCTCCCGACGAAGATCGTCAGGACCGCCTCCCACCAGTTCATCCCGAGCGAGATCATCCCGCTGGCGAGGGAGTACGTCGGGATGCACAAGCACATCCCGATCCACAGGCTCGCGAACCGCGACGCGCCCCACGAGTGCTCGACGCGCGTGCACGGCCGGAGATCGTCGTTCCACAGATCGGTGTGCGCCGACGCCTGCCGCGCGCCCGATTCCGTGAGCGTCACGATGCCGTCGCGCTCGACCTGCGTCTTCACCTCCGTCACGGGTACGGCGGTGGTCACACTTCGACCATTGCGCCGTATGTTTCGGGACGGCGGTCGCGGTAGAACTGCCAGGTGTTGCGGACCTCTTCGATCAGGCGGCGGTCCATGTCGCCGATGACGACCTCGTCTTTGTCGCGCGAGCCGACGGCGACGAACTGACCGCGCGGGTCGACGAGGTACGACTGGCCGTAGAACTCGCCCATGTTCCAGGGCGTCTCGAAGCCGACGCGGTTGATCGCGCCGACGTCGTACCCGTTCGCCACCGCGTGCGCGGGCTGTTCGAGCTTCCAGAGGTATTCCGAGAGCCCGGCGACCGTCGCCGAGGGGTTGAAGACGATCTCCGCGCCGTTGAGGCCGAGCAGCCGCGCGCCCTCGGGGAAGTGGCGGTCGTAGCAGATGTAGACGCCGATCCGCGCGAACTTCGTCTGAAACGTCGGATAGCCGGCGTTCCCGGGCTTGAAGTAGTACTTCTCCCAAAAGCCGCACGGCGCGGGACCGGCGGCGACCTGCGGCAGATGGTGCTTGCGATAGATCCCGAGGAACGAGCCGTCGGCGTCGATGACCGCAGCCGTGTTGTAGTAGACGCCGCTGATCGTCCGCTCGTACATCGGGACGACGAGCGCGATCCCGAGCTCGCGCGCGAGGTCCTGCATCATGCGCGTCGTCGGCCCGTCGGGGACCGGCTCCGTCGCCTCGTACCACTTCGGGCTCTGCTCGGTGCAGAAGTACGGCCCGTAGAAGAGCTCCTGCAGGCAGACGATCTGCGCGCCGCGCGCCGCCGCTTCGCGGATCATCCGCTCGTGCTTCTTCACCGACTCGCGCTTGTGCACGTCGACCGGTTCGGAGCCGTCGGTGTCGTGATGCGCCTGGATCAAGCCGATGCGGACGATGTCGGTGTCGCTCATGATGACCTTCCCACTCAGAGCTGGACGGGGCGGAAGGGCGCGGACTTCTGGTGGATCCCGGCGCCGGGCGCGCCGACGAACGCGCCGTCGTCGGCGACCTTGCGGCCGCGCGAGAAGACGTAGCGCGGCCGCCCGCGCACGGTCATCCCCTCGAAGATGTTGTTGTCGGCCTTCATATGGTGGGTCTTCGCCGAGATCGTGCGCTCGGTGTTCGGATCCCACACGACGATGTCGGCGTCGCTGCCGACGGCGATCGTCCCTTTGCGCGGGAAGAGGCCGAACAGCTTCGCCGGGTTGGTCGAGGCGAGCGCGACGAACTGGTTGAGCCCGATCACGCCTTTGTTGACGCCGTGCTCGTAGAGGATCGCGACGCGGTCCTCGATCGTCGGCGCGCCGTTGGGGATCTTCGAGAAGTCGTCCTTCCCGAGCTCTTTCTGCCCGCAGTTGTTGAACGAGCAGTGATCGGAGCCGAACGCGTGCAGCTCACCGTTCTTCAGCTTCTTGAGCAGCACTTGCTGGTCGCGCTTCTCGCGCAGCGGCGGCGACATCACGTAGTTCGCGCCGGCGAAGCCGGGCCGGTCGTAGTCGCTCACGTCGCAGACGAGGTACTGCGGGCACGTCTCGCCGTAGATCGCCAGCCCGCGCTTGCGACCGTCGCTGATCGCGTCGGCCGCCATGGCGCTCGACACGTGGACGACGTAGAGCGGCGCGCCGGCGACTTCGGCCAGCCGGATCGCGCGGTGCACGGCCTCGCCCTCGAGCTCGACCGGCCGCGTCAGCGCGTGATACTTCGGCGCCGTCTGCCCGGCGGCGAGCGCCTCTTTGACGGTGACCTCTATGACGTCGCCGTTCTCGGCATGGACCTGCACCAGTCCGCCCGCTTTCGCGGCGGCTTTGAGCACCTTGAAGATCGTCTCGTCGTCGACTTGCAGGACGTGCTTGTACGCCATGAAGACCTTGAACGAGTTGACCCCCTCGCGGACGATCATCTGCGGGATCTCTTCGATCGTCTCCGGGCGCCCGTCGGCGATCGTGAGGTGGAAGGCGTAGTCGATCGCCGCCTTGCCGCCGGCCTTGCCGTGCCACGTCTTCACGGCGTTGGCGAGCGAGTCGCCTTTCTGGTGCAGCGCGAAGTCGACGATCGTCGTCGTCCCGCCGAGCGCCGCGGCGACGGTGCCGCTGGCGAAGTCGTCGACCGTGGTCGTGCCGCCGAACGGCATGTCGAGGTGCGTGTGCGGGTCGATGAAGCCCGGGAAGACGTAGGCGCCTGACGCGTCGATCGTCTCGTGCCCCATCTCGGCGATGCTACGCGCGATCGCGGTGATCGTCCCGTCCTCGACCAGGATGTCGGCCGGAAAGACGTCGGTCGCGGTGACGACGGTGCCGCCTCTTACGATGGTACCGATGTGAGCTTCTCCCTCCACGTGTGGACGCTGTCGCCGGCGTCGACGCGCACCATCTCGATACAGTCGATGACCGGGCACACCATCGCGCACAGGTTGCAGCCGACGCAGTGCTCGGCGTCGACGACCGGCGCGAGCCGCGGATCGGCCGGCCGGTCGATGCACTGGTGCGCCGCGTCCTCGCACGCGATGTAGCACTTGTTGCAGCGGATGCACGTCTCGGGATCGATCTTCGCGACGATCTTGTAGTCGAGGTTCAGATCGTTCCAGTCGACGAAGCGCGGGACGGTCTTGCCGACCAGCTCGCGCACCGAGGCGACCCCGCGCGCGTCGAGGTAGTTGTTCAAGCCGTCGATCATGTCGCCGACGATGCGGAACCCGTGGTGCAACACCGCGGTGCAGACCTGCACCGTGGTCGAGCCCATCAGCATGAACTCGACCGCGTCGCGCCAGTCGGAGATTCCGCCGATCCCCGAGATCGGAATCTGCACGGCGGGGTCCTTCGCGCACGCGCCCACCATGTTGAGCGCGATCGGCTTGACGGCCGGGCCGCAGTAGCCGCCGTGCGACGACTTGCCGTCGACGTGCGGGATCGGAAGCCAGGTGTCGAGGTCGACGCCGATCAGAGAGTTGATCGTGTTGATGAGGCTGATCGCGTCGGCGCCGCCTTTCGCGGCGGCGCGCGCGGCGTAGCGCACGTCGGTCACGTTCGGCGTGAGCTTGACGATGACGGGGACGTGCGCGGCTTCTTTGGCCCAGCGCGTCACCATCTCGATCAGCTCCGGATCCTGACCGACGGCGGCGCCCTGGCCGCGCTCCGACATCCCGTGCGGGCAGCCGAAGTTCAGCTCGAAGCCGTCGACCGGGACTTCCTGGACGCGCCGGATCAGCTCGTGCCAGCTCGCCTGCGTGCATTCCGTCATCAGCGAAGCGACGATCGCGCGGTCGGGATACGCCGCCTTGCACTCCGCGATCTCGCGCAGGTTCTCATCGAGCGGGCGGTCCGTGATCAGCTCGATGTTGTTCATCCCGGCCATGCGGTACGCGCCGACGTTGAACCCGCCGAAGCGCGAGGTGACGTTCACGATCGGCTCCAGCGCGAGCGTCTTCCACACCGCGCCGCCCCAGCCGGCGGCGAACGCGCGCATCACCTGGTAGCCGGAGTTCGTCGGCGGCGCGGAGGCGAGCCAGAACGGGTTCGGGCTCCGGATTCCGGCGAGGTCGATCGACAGATCGGCCATCAATGCACCTCCATCGCGGGCGCGGCGGCCGGCGCCGCGGCGGGCTCCGCGCGCAGGTACAGGTCGACGCTCTGCGCGGCGACCTTGCCGCGCTGCGCCGCCTCGACGACCATCGCGTCGGTTCCGCCCGGCTTGAACATGCAGTCGCCTGCGGCGTAGACGTTCGGCTTGTTCGTTCGCATCGCGTCGTCGACGATCGCGATCCCGTGGACGTCGTGCATCACCCCGAACGCGTCGAGGAGCGCCGTGTGCCGCGTCTGCCCGATCGCCAAGATGACGGTGTCGGCGGGGACGACGCGCTCCGTCCCCGGGAGCGGGCGCGCGCTGCCGCCGGGGTCGGTCGAGATGAGCTCGAGCCCCGCGACGCGGCCGTTCTCGACGATGATGCGCTTCGGCAGCACGAAGGTGCGGAACTCGACGCCTTCGAGCTGCGCGAACTCGATCTCGAAGTCGTATGCGGTCATCCGCTCGGCGCCGCGGCGGTAGTACATCGTCACCGACGGCATGGCACGCTCCGGGTCTCCAAGGGCGAGCCGGCGCGAGCACGTCGCCGCGTCGATCGCGGTGTTTCCGCCGCCGATGATCGCGACATCGTCGCCGAGCGTGCCGACGTCGCCGCCCGACTTCGCGATGCGGATGAAATCGAGCGCGTCCCACACGCCGGCCGCGTCCTCGCCCTCGATCCCGAGCCGCGGAACGCTCCCCATCCCGACCGCGATCACGACCGCGTCGTAGCCGGCCAGAATCGTCTCCGCGGCGATCGTCTCACCGACGGAGACGCCGGTGCGGATCTCGACGCCGAGCGCGCGCACCTGCTCCGCTTCCCACAGCGCGATCTCGGCGGGGAGACGGAACGGAACGATCCCGTACGTGTCGAGGCCGCCCGCCGCGGCGTCGCGTTCGAACATGACCACGGTGTGCCCCATA
>DASWSC010000120.1:0-5794 GCA_036402855.1 Candidatus Elarobacter sp.
ACGTAGAGCACCAGGAACACCGCCAGCACCGGGACCTGCAGCGCCAGGGTGCGCGGCGGTGCTCCGACCAGCGAGAGCGGGACGCTCGCCGCGTACACGAGCCACAGATACGGCATCGCTCCGTGCTCGAGGATCGGAAGCCGCCGCGGGGCTCTACCCATACGTCCGGCCTTCGTCGCGGCGCAGGCCGTATGCTGCGGCGGCCGCCGCTCCGAGCGCCCACAGCGCGAGGACGGCGATGTGCGTCGCGGCCGGCCCGTGGCCGGGCGTCACCGTCCCGAGCGCCATCTGGCCGAGATGATACGTCGGCAGGAACGGCGCGATCCGCGCGATCGCCGGCGGCAGCGACTCGATCGGAATCCACAGTCCCGAGGCGAACGACATCGGAAGATAGACGAGGTTGACGATCGCCGGGGCGGAGTTCGGTCCGGCGATCGATCCGAGCGCGAGCCCGAGCGCGCAGAACGGGATCGCACCGAGCACGAGCGCGACCATCAGCTCCAGCCACGCCGCGGGCGCCAGCCGCACGCCGCCGAACGCGGCGCCGGCCGCGCAGAGCAGCACGACGACGGCCGCCGCGAACGTCATGCTCGTGAAGACCTTCGCGATGATGTAGGCCGGCGGCGGCATCGGGCTCGCGCGTTTGACGAGGAGCCAGCCCTGGCCGCGTTCGACCGCGACGCTGACGCCGAAGCCGAACAACGCGCAGCCGACGACGCCGAACGCGCCGTAGGTCGCGAGCATGTAGGTGGCGACGGTCGTGGCGCCGATCCCGCGCGCCGGTCCCATAAGGATTCCGAAGAAGACATAGAAGGCGAGCGGAAAGGCGAGCGTGGGGATGACGTAGGCGGGGAGCCGTGCGAGCTTCGTGAGCTCGGCCCGCGTCTCGGCGAGCGTGATGCGAGCGATCATGCCGGAATCTCCTCGGACGAGCGCGTCCGCGTCAGCGCAAGAAACGCATCCTCGAGCGGCGTCTGGGCCACTTCGATCAGCGTGAAGGTGGGATCCGCGACGAACAACGCGCGGACCAGTTCGTTCGGGACGCGGGTGGAGAGCCGGATCGTGCTCCCGGCGCGTTCGATGGCGTCGACGCCGCCGGTCCCACGCAGGCGATCGTCGTCGAGGCCGCTCGTGCAGCGGACGATCGAACCGCCCGCGCGGAGCTTGATCTCGGCGGTGCTTCCTTCGGCGACGACGCGTCCGCCGAGCACCACCGAGATACGGTCGGCGAGCGCCTCCGCCTCCGCGAGGTCGTGCGTCGTGAGGAGCACGCTCCGGCCGCGTGCGACGAACGCGCGGATATGTGACCACAGCGCGAGCCGTGCCTCGACGTCGAGCGCCGAGGTCGGTTCGTCGAGGATCAGCAGGTCGGGGTCGCCGCAGATCGCGAGCGCGAATGCGACGCGCTGCCGCTGACCGCCCGAAAGATCGCCGAACTTCCGCTTCTCGAGCCCGTTCAACCCCGCGGCCGCAAGCGTCTCGGCGAGCGGCAGCGGGTGCGGGTAGTACGTCGCGAACAGCCGCAGGTGCTCGGCGACCGTCAACGTCGCAGGGACACCGGACGTCTGGAGCATGGCACCCGCGCGTGCTCGGTTCCGCGGCACGCGCGGATCCCGCCCGAAGAGCCTCGCCGTCCCCGTGTCCGGCGTGATGATGCCGAGCAGCGACCGAATCGCCGTCGTCTTCCCGGCGCCGTTCGGACCGAGGAGCGCAAGCGTTTCCCCCGGCGGCACGAGCAGGTCGATGCCGTCGAGCGCGGTGATCGCGCCGTACGTCTTGCTGACGCCGCTGAGGCGGGCCGGGATGGTCGTGTCGTGCATCTGGTTCCTCCGCCGCTATCGTCGCAGGATGCGGCGGAGGGAACCAGGCACGCTCGTCAGCCGTCCGAGGTGACGAACGTCATCCCGGAGGCGCGGCTGCTACGGCCGCGGTGAAGCGGACGCCATCGGCGTCGGAGCGGGGGTCCCGCCGGCGCCCGGCGGCGGCGTTCCCGAGCCGAACGGCTGGTACGTGGGGCCGGTCACGGGGGCGGTGTTCGGCTGCGTCCCGCCGCTGGCGTTGCCTTGACCGCTCGTCGATCCGCCGTTCGGCATCGAGGCGGGGTTGTTCGGGACGCCCGGCCCGCCGCCGGCGCCGCCGCTCGGGTTGACGTTGCCCGGAACCGGGATGACGTCGGGCGGCGTGTACGGCGTGAGGTTGTGCGCGGCGAGGAACTGCTGCGCGAGCTGAAGATGCTGCTGCACCGTCGGCGCGAGACGCGTGGCGAGCATCTTGAGATTGGTGTTCGACCCGTTCTGCTGCTCCCAGTTCAGCAGCCCGAGCGCGCGCCGGTGCTGCGGTGCCTGCACGCGCATGTAGTCGTTGTCGAGCTGTGCCCCGGTGTCGCTCTGCAGCATGCTCATGATCCGGGCGGCGAGGACGGTCTCGCGTCCGTCGTCGCGCGGCGCAGGCCGCAGGTTCGTCCCGCGCGTCGCGGCTTCGAGCTGCACGGCCGCCGTGCTGTGATCGTCGATCATGTGCTGCGCGAACTGATGAACGGTCGCGTCGCGCGTGCGGTTCACGACGTATTTCGCTTGGTTCAGCTCGGCCGTGTTCGCGAGGTCGAGCGCGCGGACGAACTCCGCGTCGCTGGCCGGCATGCGCGCCCACACCTGCGTTCCGGACATCGGTCCGGCCGCAGGCCCGGGCGGGGTGGTCTGTGCGCGGACGCCGAGGGTCGCCGTCGTCAGCGCGGCGACGGCGGCCAGCGCGGCGAGCGTGCGCGCGGGAGTGATGTGTTTCAAGCTCCGGTTCTCCGAGGGTCGTGCATCGAGCACGCTCGGTTTGTCCGAGGGCTCCCGGAGCAAAACTCGCTTACCCGCTGCGCGAGCGAGTCGGCGCTAGTCTCCGAGACCCGTGTTCGCGCGGCTCGGCGCGACGGCGCCCGACTCGATGTCGCGCACCTTCACCGCCGGATACCCGACCGTCGAATCAGCGCTCGCGAGCCACGCTTCGACGAGGAGGTTCCGCATCTCGGCCGCCCCCGCGGCGAGCCGGTCGAGGACGAGCGCCGTCGCGGCGGGGCTGTGTCCGTCGATCCCGCCCGCCGCCTCCAGCCGGTACACCTCGGGGACATGGCTCGCCGTCTCGCCGAGATACGCGCCGATCTGCACCAGCGCGGGATCGTTCGACGTCGCGACCGCCGGCATGCGCGGGAAGACCAGATCTTCCGTCGCAACGGCGCGGACGAGCGCCGTCTCGAAGCGCGCGTGGATCGTCGTCGACTCCGAGAAGTTGTTGGGGTTTCCGAAACGCTTGCCGTTCCAGCCGTTGAAGTGCACGCTCGCGTGCAGCGGCTGCGAGCCGTCGCCGACGAAGTGCCCCCAGTACCCGACGTCGCGCAGCGTCACGGCTTCGCGCACGCCGCGGTCGAAGGCGAAGAACGCGCGCTCCTCGGCGGTCGCGGCTTTCGTCGAACCGGCGACGTCGACGCGCCAGTACGCGAGGTCGCGCACGATCCGCTGCCACCCGTCGACGATCTGGTACGGGAGATAGCCCTGGCCGTACTGGCTCGTCGGCGGCGACGCGGTGCGCAACGCCGTATCGTAGTCGGCACGGTCCCGCGGCAGCGCGCCCAGCTTCACCGTGCCCGCGATGGAGAGATCGTCCATCACGTCGACGTAGTGACCCGGATCGTCGTCGCCGTCGAGCGGCATCCCGGCCCCTTTCACGCGGTCGGCCTCCGGACCGAGCAGCGAGACCTCGTCGTGCGCCGCGGGGCTGCGCAGGAACGCGGGCAGCGAGTCGGGCAAGCCGCGGATCGCGGCACCGTTGACGATGCGATGGCCCTGCGCCCCCCATGCCGAGGCCGGGACGGGAACCGCGACGAGCGCGGCGCAGAGCAGCGCGAGCGGTGAACGAAGACGCATGCGCGCGCCTTCGCGCGGCTGCCGGGTCACTCCGCCCGGAACAGCTCGTCCAGCGCCGAGAGATCGGTGATGCGCGTCGCCGGCGGCAGCGCGTCGACGATCGTCGCGCCGTAGCGCATCGAGGTCGCGCGCCCGTCGAGCAGCGCGACGACACCGCGGTCGCTGGTCGAACGGATGAGCCGCCCGAACCCCTGTTTCAACCGGACGATCGCGCTCGGGATCATGTAGTGCTCGAAGCCGGAGCGCCCTTGCGCCTCCAGCGCGGCGATCCGGGCCGCAACGAGCGGCTCCGACGGCGACGGGAACGGCAGCCGGTCGATCACGACGCACGACAGCGCGTCGCCCACCACGTCGATCCCCTCCCAGAACGTCCCCGTCGCGAAGAGCACCGCGTTGCGCGTCCCGCGGAACCAGTCGAGCAGCGCCGAGCGCGGCAGATCGCCCTGCACTTTCACCGGGAACGGGATGCGCTCGCGCAGGAGCGCGTAGACTTCGCGCAGGCGCGCGTACGAGGTGAACAGGACGAAGGCGCGCCCGCCGCTGCGGTCGAGGATCTCCTCGATCAGCGGCGCGGCGCGGCGCGCGAAGTCGAGCGACTTGGGGTTCAGCCGCGGCGGTGCGACGTAGAGACGCGCCTGCTTCGCGTAATCGAACGGCGACGGGGCGACGAGCTGTTGCGCATCATCGACGCCGAGCGATGACTTGAGGAAGTCGAACGAGCCGCCCGCCGAGATCGTCGCGCTGGTCAGGACCACGCTGCGCGTGCGCGCGAACAACGTCGCCCTGAGGAAGTCGGCCACGCTGAACGGGGCGGCGTTGATCTCGTAGCGCTCGGCGCCCTCGCCGCGCTCGACCCATGCGACGGCTTCGATCTCGTCGGCCGGAAGCGCCCCGCTGGCCGCCTGCTGCGCGGCGCCCTCGATGCGGTCGACGGTCGCGATGTGCGCCGCGACCGAGCGCAGCGCGAGGTCGCGCCGACGCTCGGCTTCGGCGTCGGCCTGCCCTGAGGTCGACGGGTGGACTGGGCGGCGCAGCCCGTCCTTCCAGTTCGCGTGCAGCCAGTTCTCGAGCCGGTAGAACGACTCGCGCAGCACGGGGAGCACCTCGAAGACGCCTTCGTTCGCCGCGATCGGGTACTTGTCGCCCGGGACGCTCGCCAGCGTCTGCTGCAGCCGCCGCATCCCTTCATCGAGCTCGGCGTCGTACGAACCCGGCACCGCATACGTGCGGTGCAGCTTGCGCATCATGCGGTTGACGGAGACCGGCGAGAGGGTCGCCGTGAGCGCGGCTGTCGCGTACTTCTCCGCCTGGTGCGCCTCGTCGAGCACGACGAAGTCGTAGGCCGGGAGCAGCGCGCCGCCGCTCGCCAGGTCGAGGAAGAACAGCGCGTGGTTCACGACCACCACGTCGGCGAACCGCGCGGCGTCGCGGCGCGCGAAGAAATGGCAATCGGCGAAGCGCGCGCAGTACTCGCCGACGCAGTCGTCGGCGTCGGCGTCGAGCGTCTCCCAGTCGTCGGAGCGCGGCGTGAAGTCGAGCTCGGCGCGATCGCCCGTCTCGGTGCGCTCGGCCCACGCCCACAGCCGCTCGAGCGGGAGCGACGGCGCGACGAGCCGCGCGCCGCTCTCTTTTTCGAACTTCGCCTTGCAGAGATAGTGGTTGCGGCCTTTGAGCAGCACGACGCGCGCCTCGAGGCCGAGCGCGTTGGTGACCAGCGGGATGTCCTTGCGGACGAGCTGCTCCTGCAACGCGATCGTCCCGGTCGACACGACGACGCGCGCGCCGGCGCGCAGCGCGGGTACGAGATAGGCCAGCGACTTCCCGACCCCGGTCCCCGCTTCGACGATCGTGTGGACGTTCTCGAGGAAGCCGCGCTGGATCAGACG
>DASWSC010000121.1:0-20618 GCA_036402855.1 Candidatus Elarobacter sp.
CTACCGCGCGGCCATGGACGCCGATCCGGCGCAATACTGACGCGCTGTGACAAAAGCGAAGGCCGCTCGACGTGAGCGGCCTTCGCGTTTCAACCGCTGTGCGGCGCCGCCGCTACGCGAGTGCCGGCTCGAACACGTTCGCGTCCTGTTCCGCGTACAGCGGGTGCGACAGATACCGTTCGCCGGTGTCGCACACGATCACCACGATGGTCTTGCCCGCGTTCTCGGGGCGCGCGGCGACCTGCATGGCCGCCCATACGTTCGCACCGGTCGAGATGCCGGCGAGAATGCCTTCTTCGCGCGCGAGCCGGCGTGCGACCGCGATCGAGTCGTCGAACGACGCTTTGATCACCTCGCTGTACACCTTGGTGTCGAGGATCGACGGCACGAAGCCCGGCGCGAAGCCTTGCAGCTTGTGCGGGCCGGGCGCACCGCCGGAGAGCACGGTGGACGTGTCGGGCTCGACCGTGATGCACTCGACCGAGGCCTTGCGCTCTTTGAGCAGATGCCCCGCGCCGGTGATCGTTCCGCCCGTGCCGACGCCCGCGACGAAGATGTCGACCTTGCCGTCGGTGTCGCGCCAGATCTCCTCGCCCGTCGTGCGGTAGTGGATCTCGGGGTTCGCCGGGTTGTCGAACTGGCCGGGCTGGAAGTACTTGGCCGGGTTCGAGGCGACGATCTCCTTGGCTTTGGCGATGGCGCCTTTCATGCCCTCAGTCCCGGGCGTGAGGACGAGCTGCGCGCCGTACGCCTTGAGCAGGTTTCGGCGCTCGACCGTCATCGTCTCCGGCATGGTGAGGATCAGCGGGTAGCCCTTCGCCGCGCACACGAACGCGAGCGCGATCCCGGTGTTGCCGCTGGTCGGTTCGACGATCACCGAGTCGGGCCGCAGCTTTCCGTCACGCTCGGCGGCCTCGATCATGGCGACGCCGATGCGGTCCTTCACCGAGCCGGCCGGATTCTTCGACTCGAGCTTACAGAAGATCTCGGCGCCCAGCCCCTTGTTCAGCCGCGGGATCCGAACCAGCGGCGTGTTCCCAAACGTGTCGGCGATGTTGTCGTAGACGCGCACGTGTCGATGCGAGCTCCTGTAACGCGAGTGTAGGTGCCCGCCTAAACCCCCGCCCCACCCGAAAGGGTGCGCCCGCCGCGAACCGCGAACACACGTTCGACCCGCCTTACTCGCCGTGCGTCTCGCTGTCACCCCGAGCTTGTCGAAGGGTGAGAGACCATCCTCAGGACCGCCCGTGTTCTCGCTTGCCGAGAGGTCGCTCTACGTAGCCGACCTCGACCTCTGGATCGACTCGATGCGCCCGCGCGCGCGGTGCTACGTCTCGCATGGGCACAGCGACCATGCGCGCGAGCACGACACGATCGTCACGACGCCGGTCAACGCCCGCATCTGCTCCTCGCGGTTCGAGCGCTCGATCGCGCGCGCCAAGCAGACGTCGCTCCTGCCGCAGCGCCCGCGCCCGGAATGCGCCTTCGAGGAGCACGGCTTCAACGAGCCCTGGCGGGACGGCGAGCACACCCTGACGCTCTTCCCGGCGGGTCACGTCCTGGGGAGCGCGCAGCTCATGATCGAGGGCGAGCGCGGCCGCTTCGTCTATACCGGCGACTTCAAGCTGGGGCGCTCGTACACGTGCGAGCCGCCCGAGGTCAAGCAGTGCGACGTCGTCCTGATGGAATGCACGTTCGGCCGCCCGCAGTACGTCTTTCCGCCGCGCGACGAGGTCGAAGAGCGGATCGTCGCCTTCGCGACCAAGGCGCTCGCGGACGGCTGCGCGCCGGTGTTCTTCGCGTACTCGCTCGGCAAGGCGCAAGAAGCGATGGCGATCCTCGGCAAAGCCGGGATCCCGCTGACCGTCCACGGCGCGGTCCACGCCATCGCCCGCGTCTACGAAGCCGCCGGCGTTCACCTGCCCCCGTACGAGCGCTACGACGCGGTCACGTACGACGGAACGCGCGCGCTGATCTGGCCGCCGTCGGGGAAGAAGCTGCCCAAGGCGCTCCAAGGGAAGCCGGCGCGCAGCGCGATGTTGTCCGGTTGGGCGCTCGACAAGAACGCGCCGTACCGCTACGGTGTCGATGAGTGCATCCCGCTGAGCGATCACGCCGACTTCCCGTCATTGCTGCGCTACATCGAGCTCGCGCAGCCGAAGAAAGTGCTGCTCAACCACGGCTGGCGCGACTTCGAGTGGCGCCTCCAGCGCCTCGGCATCGACGCGACGTATCTCGAAGCGAACGAACAGCTCGCGCTGTTCTGACCGCTCGCCGCGCGTCGTGAGCGCGTGAAGAGCCTGCGTGTAGATGTTCGACATCGAGCCTGAACCGGACGAGATCGTGGTCCCCCAAACCGAGCCCGCGACCGAGTGGATCGACGGCCGCGCAGTGCAGAAGATGAGCCCCTTCTCCACGCACGGGGCCGTCCGGTCACGGATCGTGAACCTGTTGGAGCCGGTCAGCCCGCGAAGAACTCGCGCAGCGCGTCGTACGTCTCGTGCGGAGCTTCCTCGGCCATGAAATGTCCCGCGTCGATCTCTGCGCCGCGCACGTCGTCCGCCCAGTCGCGCCAAACCGCGACGACGTCGTACCACATGCCCACGTGACCGCGCCCCGCCCACAGTGCGAGCAGCGGCGCGGCGATCTTCTTCGTGCCGCGGTCGGCCTCGTCGAGCGCGAAGTCGTAGCTCGCCGCGGCGCGGTAATCTTCGCAGGCCGCGTGGACGGTCTCCGGATTGCGGTAGCAGCGCAGGTAGTCTTCGAGCGCGGCCGGTGCGAAGACGCTCTCACGATTCGGGCGACCGAGGAAGAACCAGTCCGGATCGGCGCCGATCATCTTCTCCGGCAGCGGGTACGGCTGTGCCAGGAAGAACCAGTGCCAGTAGCCGAGCCCGAACTTCATGTCGGCGCGGCGGAAGTGCTCGCCGGTGGGGATGATGTCGAGCGTCGCGACCTTGCGGACGCGGTCGGGGTGGTCGAGTGCGAGCCGGTACGCGACGCGCCCGCCGCGGTCGTGCCCCGCGACGTCGAACCGCTCGAAGCCGAAGTGGCTCATCACCGCGACCGCGTCGCGCGCCATCGCACGCTTCGAGTACGGCTCGTGGTCTGCCGTCGTCGGAGGCTTCGAGCTGTCACCGTAGCCGCGCAGGTCCATGGCGACGACCGTGAACTCGCGCGCGAGCCGGGGCGCAATCCGGTGCCACATCACGTGCGTCTGCGGGTGACCGTGCAGCAGCAGCAGCGGCGGACCCGTCCCGCCGTGCCGCACGCGAATCGTCGCCTCAGCGGTCTCCACGAAGCTGAGCGTGAACCCGTCGAACATCCCGGCGCGTGCCGGTCAGATCGGCGCGCGAATCGGTGGAACGGAGTTGAACTTCGAGATGACGACCGTCTCGTCGGCGGTCTTTCCTTGCAGCCGGTGCGGCAGCCCGTCGCGGCCGATGTAGCAGATCCCGGTCGTCCCGTCGCTCTGCGTCATCTTGTACGCGTGCAAACTCTCGCCGCCGACCGACTTCATCCCGAGATCGGTCGCGCTCACGCCCTTCGCTTCGGTGGCCATCTTGCGCACTCGCTCGGCCATCCCCATCGGCACCTCGCCGCGCGACGACGGCAGCTTCTGCCATTTTCCGCCCATCTTCATGTACGTCGTCGTGCCGATGTGGATCAGCTCCATCCCTTCCGACGACATGTGCATGGAATTGGGGTTGACGAAATCCGCCACGGCGGTGCGTCCGCCCGACCCGAACGTCATCTCGTACGAGGAAAGGCCCGCGAAGCGCAGCATCGCGGCACGAACGTCGTCGGTCGCGTTCGCAGAGGCAGGGGCTGCGGCGAGCGTGACGAGCGCGCACAGCGCGCCCGCGGCGATCGATCGGATCAAGGAAACCTCCAGTAGCGTCAGTCGGCGCCGATGTCCCATACCATCCCCAAGTCGCGCTTCGCGAAGGAACGGAACGCGATCAGCGTTTCGGTTGCGGTGATCCCCGCATGCGAGGCGATCCGTTCGGTGACGAGATCGCTCAGCTCGTCGTGCTGCCGCACCCGCACGATCGCGACCAGGTCGTACGGACCCGCGACGCTGTAGCACTCCGTCACCCCGTCGATCTCGAGCAGTTCCTCGGCGAGCGTACGGACGCGGCCGGGCTCGACGGTCAACAGGACGATCGCGGTGATCACGCGACCCGCTACCCCGGCGATCCCCCCGCCCCCTGCGCCCACCCCCGCCGGAATGTCACCCTGAGCTTGTCGAAGGGCGCGGCGATGATCGCCTTCGCCCGAGCCTGCGCCGCGATCGCAGCGACCGCGAGCAAGCTCGAGAAGATCGCGCTGGTCGCCGAGTATCTGCGCACGCTCGACGGCGACGACCTCGCTCCGGCGACGCGCTACTTTACGGGGAACCCGTTCCCGCAAGCGCAGGAGCGAAGCTTGGCGGTCGGCGGTCGGACGATCATCGAGGCCGCCGAGTCGGCGTGGGGCGTCGACGACGCCGCGCTCTCGGTCGCGTACCGCGCGACCGGCGACCTCGGCGCCGCGCTCGGCCGGTTCGTGCGGCCCTCGCACGACCTCGGCTTGTTCCGCGAGGCGCTGACCCCGGCGCGGCTCTACGCGCTCCTGCTCGAGATCGCCGACGCTGCGGGGAAGAACGCGCAGAAGCGCCGCCGCATCCTGTGCGAGCGCATCTTCTCCGCCTGTACCGATCCGCTCGAAGCGACCTACGTCGTGAAGATCATGACCGGCGAGCTGCGCATCGGCTTGCGCGAAGGGCTGGTCGTCGACGCGGTCGCGGAGGCGTTCGCGCGCGATCCCCGCGCGGTGCGCCGGGCGGCCGGCGCGGCCGGCGACCTCGGGACGGTCGCGCTCGCGGCGAAGCACGACACGCTCGACCAAGTTGCGATCGCGTATCACGCACCGGTCGCGTTCATGCTCGCGTCGCCGATCGCGTACGGCTCCGAGTACAAGGATCTCGCCGCCTCGACGTGGCTGGTCGAGGACAAGTACGACGGGATCCGGGCGCAGGCGCACGTCACGCCGGAGCGCGTCTCGCTCTTCTCCCGGACGTTGAACGACGTCGCGGCGTCGTACCCCGAGGTCGTCGAGGCGTTGCGCGCGCTGCCGGGCTCGTTCGTCCTCGACGGCGAGATCGTCGCGGTGCGCGACGGCCGCGTCCTCCCGTTCCGCTACCTGCAGGCGCGGCTGCAGCGCAAAGACGTCGCGGCCGATCTCATGCGCGCCGTGCCGGTGCGCTACGTCGTCTTCGACGCGCTGGCGCGCGACGACGAGTTTCTGCTCGATCACCCGCTCGCCGGCCGGCGCGAGCACCTCGCCGAGCTGATGGCCGGCGCGGGCGACGTGCTGCTGCTCGCCCCGTGGACCGCGCTCGAGGCGGGCGCCGGGGCGGACGCGATCCACGAGCGGTTCGAACAGTCACGCGCGCGCGGAGACGAGGGCCTCGTCTTCAAGCGCACCGACTCGCCGTACACGCCAGGCCGGCGCGGCAAGGCATGGCTGAAGCTCAAGCGCGAGCTCGCGACGCTGGACTGTGTAATCGTCGGCGTCGAACGCGGCCACGGCCGCCGCGTCAACGTCCTCTCCGACTACACGTTCGCGGTGCGCAGCGGCGACGACCTCGCCGTGATCGGCAAGGCCTACAGCGGCCTCACCGACGTCGAGATCGCCGCGATGACGGAGTGGTTCGAGAGCCATCGTCTGCCGCCCGAGGAGGCGCGCGCCGCGTACGAGCGTCTCGGTCTGAAGCGTCACGAGACCCTGGTCGAGCCGTCGGTCGTCGTCGAGATCGCCTTCGACATCATCCAGAAGAGCACGCTCCACGCCGGCGGCTTCGCGCTGCGGTTCCCGCGCATCGTGCGGCTGCGCCCCGACAAGCGCCCCCAGGACGCCGACACGCTCGAGCGGGTCGCCGAGATATACGCCGAGATGCTGGCACGCGAAGGCGTCGGCGAACCCTAGCGCCGGCGCTTCTCGCGCTCCGCGCGGATCCGCGCGATCCGGTCGTAGACGCCCGCGACCCGCTCGTCGTCGCGCCGGGCCGAGTGCGCGCGCAAGCGCACGACGAGCAGCATCACGATCACGGCCGCGGCGAGCGCCGCGAGCAGCACGCGCAGACCCGGCTGCAGCGGCAGCAGCGCCCCGGCCGCGAGCAGCGTCGCGGCGATGGCGACCGCATTCTGCGCGGTGCGCATCGGCGGCGCTCTCATCGCGCGAGCGTGCGCGTGCTACTCGTCGCCTTCGTGCAGGTGCAGGTGACAGCCGTCTTCGGCGTCGTCGAGCACTTCGCGCGCCTCGTGGAGGATGCTCGACGGCAGCGCGCCGCCGAACTCGACCGAGCCTTCCTCCGCGATGAAGTCGAGCTCGTCCCACTCTTCCCAGGTCTCGAGCGGTTCACCGTCGATCTCGGCGGGGAAGCGAACGCAGATCCCTTGCTCGAGATGCAGCCCCGTGACGAGCACACGCGTACCGCGCGGGAAATACGTCCCGTCTTTCCACAGCGTACCGTATGTCGTGTCGTAATGCCGGCCGATCTCTATCTTGTCGATCGTCCCGCCCCCCCGAAAGGACGTCGTGTGACCCCGCCCCATTCCGCTCCCGCGCGCAGGAAACCCTCGCCATGAGCGAGCCGCGTTTGCGCCCTTGGCGCGTTCTGGAGTCCGAGTACCGCATCGAGACGAAGTTTTTACGATTGCGGGCCGATCGCGTCGAACTGCCGAGCGGCGTCGTCGTCGAGGACTACTTCGTGCGCGAGTCGCGCGGGTTCTGCGTGGTGTTCGCGGTGACGCCGGAAGAGCGCGTCCTGCTCGTGCGGCAGTACAAGCATGGTGCGGGCGAGGTCGTGACGGAACTTCCGGCGGGGATGATCGACGAGGACGAGGCGCCCGCGGCGTGCGCGGTACGCGAGCTCGCCGAAGAGACCGGCTATACCGGCTCGCCGCCGGAGCACGTGCGCACGTTCCTCAGCGATCCTACGAACGCTACCGGACGTTTTCATCTTTTCGTCGTCCGCGACGCGGTCCGCACCCGCGAGCCCGCCTTCGACGTCACCGAGGAGATCGAGCTCGACACGGCACCGCTGGATGAGATGCGCGCGATGGCGCTCGACGGCCGCATCGCGGCGGGGACGCAGGTCGCCGCGGTGCTCGTCGCGCTCGCGCATCTCGGCCGCTAGCACCTAGCGATCGGGACGGAGCCGCCGCCGCTTCCCGAGCGGCTCGGCGCCGTCGCGCACGCCGAGATGCAGCGCGCCGCGCAGCGCCGAGAGCGCACCGAACGGAAAGACGCGGTCCGCCGTCGCCGCGACCACCGTCAGATCGCGGCGCGTCACCCCCCAGGGCGCGACCGCCTCCATGCACGCCTCGCCGGTCACGTCGAGCCCGCTCGAGTACGGCGTCAGCGCGGGGACGACGACCAGCGCCGGCGAGCCGAGGAACGCCGGCGCCGTGACGTCGCCGCCGAGAAACAGCGAGGGATGCAGATGTCCGATGATCGTGCGCGGCAGCCGTCCCCCGGCGCTGCGGCCGGCCTCCGGGCGATCGCCGTGCACCAGCAGCCAGCCGTCGCGCTCGCACGACTCGACCGTCGCGCCGAGCACGGCCGCGCCGCGCGTCCGTCCCTCGTGGTTGCCGGCGACGATCGTCACGCGCGCCGTGTCGCGCAGCGCGCCGAGCGCCGCGGCGACCGCGCGCGCCGCGCCGGCGCTCAGGCCGGCGCCGTGGATCAGGTCGCCCAGGAAGACGATCTCGCGCGCGTCATGCCGCCGCGCCGCGACCGCGATCGCCGCGGCGATCTCGGCAGTGCTCCACAGCGGCAGCGCCGCTCCGCCGCCCATCACGTCCTCGTAGCCGAGGTGCGCGTCGGCGCACAGCAGCGTGCGCGACGCCGTCAGCAGCGCGAAACCGCCGGGGAGCGCGAGGACGCCGTCGGCGAGCGGGTGCGCCTCGCAGGCGGGGGCGGGAGTCTTCACAGCAGCCGCATCTGCCCCGGCTCCTCCGCGCGTCGCTCGCCCAGCACCGCGAGGACGCGCTCGTGCAGCGCCTCGATCATGCCGGCACGATCGTCCATCACGACCGAGTCGCCGAACGACGACGTGACGATCCCGAACGTGAACGGCGTCGCGGCCGCCGGGTGCAGCACGCGCGGCTCGCCGTCGAGCCGCGCGAGGTAACGCCGCGCGCCCGGCGCGTCGAGCAGCTCGCGCGTCACGACGCGAATCGTTTCCCGCACCAGCGGAAAATCGGGGTCGGCCTCCCACAGCCGGTCGAAGATCTTGGCAGCGTTCCAGCGCAGCGCGCCGCCGCGGATCGAGCGGCCCCCGGCGCGGCGCAGCACGAGCAGACCGGTGTTCGCCACGTAGCGGAACTGCTGCCGCAGCAGCCAGCCGGAGCGCAGCCCCGCGAGGAGGTCGTCGTCGAGGCCGTCGAGCGCGAGCAGCGAGGCCCACACGGCGTCCGCGACCTGCTTCCGGCGCGGTAACGCGACGAGAAATCCGCCGTCGTCGGTCGTGAGCGTCGAGTTGAGCCGCAGGCGGCCGTGCAGCCGTGCGCCGACGACGCGCGCGAGCGTCTCGTTGATGCGCCGTCCCGCGCCGGTGTGGTACACCGCGGTCTGCCGCTCGTCCATGCGGTAGAGCTCGACGACGGGCCGCGTCTCGTCCGGCACGTCGCTGAGCGCGATTTGCTGCGCGACGTAGCGCACGACGTGCGCCGCCTCCACGCCCTCGAGCGCGTAGCGGCGCCCCACGTACGCGAGCGCTGCCTGCGTCCCGCCGGTCCGAAGCGCCGTTGCGACGCCGCCGCGCAGCACGCCGATCTCGCGGGCGAGCGCGGGCGGGATCCCTTTGAGATGCGAGCTCCACTGCGGCACCGTCGCGCGTCCCGCATGCGGCTCGACCCGCAGCCCGCGCGGGCCGACCTCTTTCACCCGCAGCGTCCGGCCTTCGAGCAGGAAGACGTCGCCGACGTTCATGCTCGACGCGAAGCTCTCGTCGAGCCGCCCGATCCCGTGTCCGCCCGCGCCTGCGACGGGGATGGTCGACTCGTCGGGGATCGTGCCGACGTTTTCGAAGTACGCGCTGGAGGGCTCGCGTCCCAGCCCGTATGCGGCTTCCCCGTCGGTCCCGATGCGCCGGACGTGCGCCTCCTCCGGACCGACGCCGCCGCCGGTCAAGTACGCGATGCACGCGCGCAGGTCGGCCTCACGAAGCTCGCGGTACGGGTACGCCCTGCGCGCGATCGCCAGCGCGCCCGCGATCGGCACGCGCTTGTCGGGCGCGCACATGCCGACCAGCCACTGTGCGAGGACGTCGAGCGGCGCGTCGGCGACCTCGATCTCCTCGATGATCCCTTCGCGGATGCAGCGGCGCGTCGCCGCGGCCTCGACGATGTCGTCGCGGTCCTGCGCCAGAATGACGCCGCTCGCGATCGCGCCCGGCCGGTGCCCCGCGCGTCCCACGCGCTGCAGCGTCGGCGTCATCCCGCGCGCGCCGCCGAGCACGATCACGCGGTCGATGTAGCCGATGTCGACGCCGAGCTCGAGCGACGACGAGCACACCACCGTGCGCAGCGTCCCGCTGCGCAGTTGCGCCTCGGTGCGATGGCGCAAGTTCCGCTCGAGCGCGCTATGGTGGACACCGATCCGCCGGTCGCGCTTCGCCGTATCGTCGCGCGGCCCGCTCTCCGGCACCGCAATCCCCGTCGCCGCCCCTCCGTCACCCTGAGCCGCCCCTCCGTCACCCTGAGCCGCCCCTCCGTCACCCTGAGCCGCCCCTCCGTCACCCTGAGCCTGTCGAAGGGTGAGCGACACCTCTTCCATCTCGTGCGCGATCCGCTCGGCTTGGCTCCGCACGTTGGTGAAGACCAGCGTCGAGCGCACGTCTTGGGTCAGCGCGTACGCGGTGCGCGCGCACTGCGCGAGCGGCGCCATCGCGCCGGCGAACGGGGCGACGACGTCGAGCCGCATCTCGCGCAACCCGCGGCAGTCGACGATCGCGCAGTCGCGCTCCGTGCCGGCCAGATAGGCCGCGACGCGGTCGAGCGGCGCGACGGTCGCCGAGAGCCCGACGCGCCGCAGCGGGACCTGCGTCAGCTCGGCGAGCGATTCCAGCAGCAGCGAGAGATGCGCGCCGCGCTTGCTGCCGGCGAGCGCGTGCACCTCATCGACGATGACGGTCTCCACGTGGGTCAGCTTCTTGCGATAGCTGTCCATCGCGACCATCAGCGCCAGCGACTCCGGCGTCGTGAGCAGGACGTGCGGCGGGCGGCTGATCATCAGCCGGCGCTCTTCGACGGGCGTATCGCCCGTGCGCACGCCGGTCCGCACGAAGGTCTCGCGGACCCGGCCGCGGCGGCGCTTCGCGCGCTCGGTGTTCGGCCGCTCCAGGATCCCCATCTCGCGCAGCGGACGGCGGAGGTTGTGCTCGACGTCGTAGCCGAGCGCGCGCAGCGGGGAGACGTAGAGACAGTACGTGCGCGCGAGCAGCTCGTCGGCGTCGCGCAGGTCGGCCAGCCGCGAGATCACCGGTAGAAAGGCCGCGAGCGTCTTGCCGGTCCCCGTCGGGGAGCAGATCAAGGCGTGCCGCCCTGCCGCCGCCAGCGGGAGCGCCTGGGCTTGCGGCGGGGTCGCGGTCCCGAGGTGCGCGTCGCACCACGCAGCGACGTCCGGGTGCAACGTGGAAAAGGCGCCGTCCACGTGAGCATCGTCGTTTCATCGAACGCGCGTTCGACCCCTTGCGGCGCGGCGCGCGCTGAAACCCGCGGCTGCCCGGCCCGGTACGTCGGGTCGGAGGCTATGAATGCATCTCTTCCTCAAGGTCACCGGAATCGTGGCGCTGGCGCTGGTCGCCCTGACGCTGATCGGGTGGATCTTGCACCTCGTGATCCTGGCCGCGATCATCGCCGCGGTCGTCGTCGGAGCGCTCGCGGTCGTGAACCTATTCCGGCGGCGCCCCCGCGCGGTCGTGCGCTACGAGCCGCCCACGTACGACGCACGCCGCTACCGCTGACGCGCGCCGCGCTCGCGGCGCTCTTCTTCTGGTCGGCCTCCGCCGCGATCGCCGCGGCGCAAGCGCCCGAGACGAATCCGTCGGCGCCGCCGGTACCCGCGCTCGCATCGCCGTCGCCGGCGCCCGCGCGCTCCGCCTCGCCGTCGCCGGCTCCGCTTCCGCCGTATAACCACCTCGCGTTCCGCGAGGTCGGCCCCGCGGTGAGCGGCGGCCGGTTGACCTCGGTGGCCGGCGTCGCCGACGACCCGAAGCTGTACTACCTCGGGACGGCGGGCGGCGGGGTGTGGAAGAGCGTCAACGGCGGTGCCACCTGGTCGCCGGTGTTCGACGGGCAAAGCGTCTCGTCGATCGGCGCCGTCGCGATCGATCCGAAGAATCATCAGGTCGTCTGGGTCGGAACCGGCGAGACGAACCCGCGCAACGACGTGTCGTGGGGCGACGGGATCTACAAGTCGACCGACGGCGGAACGTCTTGGACGAACGTCGGGCTCGGCGCGACGCACGCGATCGCCTCGGTCGTCATCGACCCGCGTGACCCGAACGTGGTCGTTGCCGGAGCGCTCGGCGACGTCTTCGCCGACTCGCCGGAACGGGGCGTCTTTCGCACGGCCGACGGCGGGAAGACGTGGACGAAAACGCTCTACGCCGGCCCCCGCAGCGGCGTCAGCGAGCTGGTCGCCGATCCGAAGGACCCGAACGTCCTCTACGCCGGGATCTGGGAGTTCCAGCGCAGACCGTGGACGTTTCAATCGGGCGGCGACGACGACGGGATATGGAAGTCGACCGACGGCGGCAAGACGTGGAAGCGGCTCGGCGGCCCCGGGTACCCGCAAGGGATGACGGGCCGGATCGGACTCGCCGTCGCGCCGTCGAACCCGCAGCGCGTCTACGCGCTGATCGAGTCGAAGCAAGGCATCCTGTGGCGCTCCGACGACGCGGGCGCGAGCTGGACGCTGATCTCGAAGGACACGCTGGTCAACCAGCGGCCGTTCTACTTCTCGCACGTGCGCGTCGACCCCGCGAACGCCGACCACGTCTACGGCGTCTCGGAGATGCTCTCCGAATCGAAGGACGGCGGGAAGACGTTCAAGGAGATCGCGCAGCAGGTCCACGTCGACTACCACGATCTGTGGATCTCGCCGTCCGACCCGAAGCGGATGATCGCCGCCGAGGACGGCGGCTACGCGCTGACGCTCGACGGCGGCGCGGCGTGGTCGTTCTCGCGCAACCTCGCCATCGGGCAGATCTACCACGTCGGCTTCGACGACGGAACGCCGTACCGGATCTGCATGGGGCTGCAGGACAACAACGGCTTCTGCGGCCCGTCGAACGCGCGCAACCCCGAAGGGCTTCCCGACGAGGCGTGGGAGCGCGTGACCGGCGGCGACGGGATGTGGGCGTGGCCCGATCCGCGCGATCCGAACTTGGTATGGGCCGACCTGCAGACGGGCCGCGTCTCGATCTACGACCGCAGCGCGCAGCGCAGCACGTTCGTGCAGCCGTGGCGCGGGAGCGCCGCCGACGACTTCCGGCTCGACCGTGCGGCGTACCGCTACAACTGGGATGCGCCGATCGCGTTCGATCCCTTCGACCGCGCGACGACCTACTTCGGCGCGAACGTCGTGTTCGCGACGCGCGATCGCGGCAAGCACTGGACCGCGATCTCGCCCGATCTCACGCGCAACGACAAGGCGCACCAGCAGCCCGCCGGCGGACCGCTCGCGCTCGACGTCTCGAGCGCCGAGTTCACCGGGACGCTGCTCGACATCGAGCCGTCGCCGCGGACGCGCGGCGAGATCTGGACCGGGAGCGACGACGGCGTCGTCCAGCTCACGCGCGACGGTGGCAAGCACTGGGCCAACGTGACGCCGCCCGGCCTCCCGCCCGACGGCCGCATCGAAACGATCGCGCCGTCGGCGCTGGTCGACGGAACCGCGTACGCCGTGATCGACCGGCACCTGCTCGGCGACTACGCGCCGTACGTCGTCATGACGCGCGACCGCGGCGCCCACTGGACGCGGATCGCCGGCGGCCTCCCGGCGCAGCCGGCCCGCGCGATCCGCCCCGACACGCGAAACCCGCACCTGGTCTATCTCGGACTCGAGAACTCGTTCTGGCTCTCGTACGACGACGGCGCGCACTGGCGCAAACCCGCGCTCGGCCTTCCGACCTCAGCCGTCTACGACATTCGCGTGCAGCCGCGCTGGAACGATCTCATCGTCGCGACGCACGGGCGCTCGGCGTGGATCCTCGACGATCTCACCGCGCTCCAAGAGCTTCCGGCCGCAGAAGCAGCCGGGGCGATGCTCTTCCAGCCGCGCACCGCGTACGCGTTCGCGATGCGCGCGCACGACGAGGGACTCTACACGCGCTACGCCGGGAAGAACCCACCGCCCGGCGCGATGCTCTCGTTCTACCAAGCGAAGCCCGCGGCGAAAGGGCCGCAGATCGAGATCAGCGACGCGCGCGGACGGGTCGTGCGCCGGCTGCGCGGGACGGCGGTGACGAACTTCGCCGGGATCAACCGCGCGGTCTGGGACCTGCACGAGGACGGTCCGGTACGCTGGGAGGGCGCGGCGAAAGACGAGTTCCGCGGCCCGCGCGAAGGTGCGTCCGTCGTGCCCGGACGGTATGCCGCGCGCATCGTGCTCGGCGGGCGAACGCTGACGCGCTGGTTCCGCGTCGCGCCCGATCCGCGCGCGCACCTCACGCCCGCCGACGACGCGGCGACCTACGCGTTCGCGAAGCACGTGTACGACGACTACTCGCGCCTGGACGGCGCGCTGAACCGGCTCGATGCGTACGCCGCGTCGTCGGCCGACCGCGCGAAGGGCGCAAGCACGGAGCTCGCTGCGCAGCTCGGCGAGCTGCGTGCGAAGGCGCTGGCGCTGCGCGCCCGGCTGACCGCCGACTACGCGAACGACGAGGACTTCATCCAGCGGCCGGGGCGGATTCGCGAGGATCTCGGCGCGATGTTCTACACGCTCACCGCGCGGCCGAACGCCGCCGCGCTCGCCCACGCGGCGCGGATCGACGCGGCGCTCACCGCCGTGCTGCGGGACGTCGCGGCGTTCGAGCGCGGCGACGTCGCGCGCGCGAACGCCGCGCTCACCGCCGCCGGGAAGCCCGTGCTGACGACGGGCGGCGCGAAGCGGGCCGACGTCCTCGGCGAAGCCGCCGCCGGCGCGGCGGACGACGACTAGCGGTTAGGGTGCCTTCAACGCCTGCTTGGCGGGCGCGAAGCTGTCGGTCGTGAGCGTCAGGCGGACGGACGTGCGCAGCGTGTTCCAGCCTTCGCTGATCTGGCGCCGCGAGATGCCCTCGAAGTTCGCTTTCACCGGGACGACCAGCGACGTATCGTAGACCAGCGAGCCTTCGCGCGAGCCGGAGTAGCCGCCGGCGACCGTGGTCGTCTCTTCCATCGCGTAGCCGAGCGTCACGACCGCCGCCGCGCGCGCCAGAACGCGGTATTTCTCGATGTCGCTGTAGCCTTTCGAGCTCTGGTCGACGGTCCAGCTCGTCCCGACGTCGGTCGGGTGGTCGCCGAAGAAGCCGCGGCCGAGCCAGCGGATCACGGCGAGCTCTTCGACCGAGAGCTTGTCGCCCATCGCGGGATCGTAGAGCAGGCCGCCCTCCGCGGAGACGCCGACGCGAACCTTGGGACGAACGCGCTTCGGCGCGTCCTCGGAGATGTCGACGATCAGCCCCGCGTCCTCGGTCGCCTGGAGCACTTCGACCGTGATGACGCCCGCGGTCGCGACCGTCACGCCGGCGCCGCGCGTTCCGGAGCCCGTCGTCGCCGGACCGGCGCGTTGTCCAATCTGTCGCCCGCGCATCGAGGCTTGCGGGCGGCTGCCGCTCGTGGCGTTCGGCGCCTCGCCCTCGATCATGTCGGCGATCGTGACGTCGACGGCGTAGGTGAGCGTTCGAAGCGGCCGTATCGGATCGGCCGCACTCGCGCAGAGCGGTGCGATCCCGAGGAGCGCCGCGGCAGCGGATGCCAGCACACGACGGTTCATGGCGGTTCCTTCGCACTCGCCGCTCCGACCTCATGCGAGCCGTGCGAGAGAGCCAGCGTGACACTTCGGCGAACGTCGACCGAGGCGCGGCGAGCGGCGCCCCGGAAGTGCGGGCGCGGCGAGCGCGCCGGGAGGAACGATGCAGATCGAAGGCTACCGCGACCGGTTCAACGACGTGATCGCGCTGGTGGTCACGCCGATGGACCGGACGTACGCCGTCGACGAAGGGGCGCTCCGCGCCCAGATCGACTGGTGCTTCGCGCACGGCGCGACCGGCGTCGTCGCGAGCGGCTCGATCGGGGAGTTTCTCCACCTGGAGGACGAGGAGCGGCGGCGCGTCCTCGAAGTCGTGCTCGACCAGACGCGCAAGCATCCGGGGAAGAGCGCGTTCGCGATGACCTCCGGCGCAACGACGCTGCAGGCGCTGCGCTGGACGCGGGTCGCCGCCGAGCTCGGCTACGACTGCGCGGTCGTGATCGCGCCGTATTACTGGAAGGTGGGCGAGCGCGAGGCGTTCGACCATTTCCGCACCGTCGCCGAGACGAATCTGCTCCCCGTCTGCGTCTACCACAACCCGGCGCTCTCGAAGTTCCACATGTCGCCCGCGTTCTTCCGGCGCGTCGCCGAGATCGAGCAGGTCGTGTGCGTGAAAGAGGTCGAGACCGACCTTCAGCATCTCGAGCAGGTCGCCGATGCCCTCGCCGGCCGCGCGATCTACCTCCAGACGTTCCGCGCGTACTTGACGGGCCGGCTGCTGGGCTCGAACGGCGGCCAGATCAACGTCTTCGCCGTCCCCGCGTGCGTCGCGATCGACGATGCATGGAAGCGCGGCGACGTCGCGCTCGCGCAGGAGATCCAGCGCCGTCTCAACCGCGTCTTCCCGCGCGGCGGCGAAGCCGCGCTCGGCGCGCTCGGGATGACGAAAGTCACCGCGTCCGTCGTCACGGGGATCGACATGGGCCCCGCCCGCCCGCCGTACCTCGCGCCCGACGACGCACCGGAACGCATCGAGAAGCGCCTCCCCGAGCTCTACGACGTCGTCCCCGCCATGCGCCCCGAAAAGCGCCTCCCCATCCACGCCACCTCATGACACCCGCCCCGCAGCGCCCCACGACGAACCCCCAACCGTGAGCAGCGGAAATGTCATCCTGAGCCCGTCGAAGGATGAGCCGGCGCCGGCGACACGCCTCTGGATCGACGGCGCCCACACGGACGCCGCCGGCGGCGCGACGTACGATGACGTCGATCCCGCCACCGGCGAAGCGTTCGCGCGCATCGCGCGCGGCGGCGCGGCCGACGTCGCGCGCGCCGTCGCCGCCGCCCGCCGCGCGTTCGACGAAGGCCCCTGGCCCCGAACGACGGCGCCGCAGCGCGCGAAGGTGCTCCGGAAGCTCTCCGAGCTGCTGATCGAGCACCGCGAGGAGCTCGCCCGGCTCGAATCGCGCGACGCCGGGAAGCCGTTCCGCGAGACGGCCGACCGCGACGTCCCGCGCGCCGCGGACAACTGCGCCTTTTTCGCAAGCGCGGTCGAACAGCGCGAGCAGAGCGCCTTCTTCGACCGCAAGCCGTTCCTCGGCGCGCCGCGCGAGATCGTCTCGATGGTGCGCGAGGAGCCGGTCGGTGTCTGCGCGCTGCTCACGCCGTGGAACTCGCCCCTGATGCAGGCGACGTGGAAGATCGCACCAGCGCTCGCCGCGGGCAACACCTGCGTGCTGAAGCCTTCCGAGCTCACGCCGCTCTCGACCCTGCGGCTCGCCGAGCTCTGCTCGGAGGCCGGCGTTCCGGACGGCGTGGTGAACGTGGTCACCGGCTTCGGCCCGGACGCCGGCGCGCCGCTCGTCGCCGACCCGCGCGTCGACGCGATCGCGTTCACCGGCAGCGAAGCGACCGGGATCGCGATCAACACCGCCGCCGCGCCGGCGCTCAAGAAAGTCACCCTCGAGCTGGGCGGGAAGTCGGCGAACGTGGTGTGCGACGACGCCGACATCGAGCTCGCCGTCGAAGGCAGCGTGCTCGCGATGTTCCGCCACAGCGGCCAGGTCTGCTTGGCCGGAACGCGGCTCTACGTGCAGAGCGGGATTTACGAGGCGTTCCTGGAGCGGTATCTCGATCGCGTGCGCGCCCTGCGCGTCGGCGATCCGCAGTCGCGCGAGAGCGACCTGGGTCCGCTGATCACCGCGGCGCATCGCGAACGCGTCGAGCGCTTCTGCGCCGACGCCGACGCGGAAGGCGTCGAAGCGCTCCTGCGCGGGACGCGCCCGGACGCCGCGGAGCTGTCCGCCGGAAACTACCTCGGGCCGACGATCTTCGCGCCGCGCGACGAATCACAGACGATCGCCCGCGAAGAGGTCTTCGGCCCGGTCCTCTCCGTCTTCCGCTTCGACACGCTCGACGAGGTCGTCGCGCGCGCGAACGCGACGCGCTACGGCCTCTCCGCCTACGTGTGGACCTCCAACGTCGCGACCGGCCTGCGCTTCGCCGAGCGCGTCCGCGCCGGCATGTGCTGGATCAACGGCTACTTCTTGCGCGACCTCCGCCAGCCGTTCGGCGGCGTCGGAATGAGCGGCCTCGGCCGCGAAGGCGGCCGCTGGTCCCTCGACTTCTTCACCGAACCCAAGCTGATCTGCATCGCCTACTGACGCCCCCGCTCGCAACGCCTCCGGCTCCGGCTCATCCTTCGACAAGCTCAGGATGACACCGAGGCAACCCCACCACCCCACCTACGTCATCGTGAGCCGCCACCTATGTCATCCTGAGCCTGTCGAAGGATGAGCCGCAGCCGACATCACCCCCGAGCCGCCACCTACGTCATCGTGAGCCGCCACCTATGTCATCGTGAGCCGCCACCTATGTCATCCTGAGCCTGTCGAAGGATGAGCCGCAAGCCGACACCGCGCGAGGGTTGCAATCCATGTCGTTCGTGAATCCGGTCACGGTCATCCCGAAGCACGTCCCCGGCGAAGAGCTGCGGACGTTCGGGACGCTGGAGTCGTACGAGCAGTACATCGAGCACCAGTACCGCGACACGAAGGCGCTGCTCGAGAAGTACCGCGAGCACAAGACGCACGATCCGGAGCTCTCGCGCGAGTACCGCGACGCGATGCGCCCGATCATGCTGACCACGTGCTGGGGCGAAGCGCAGACCACCGCGCAGGTCGCGCAGATCATCACGAAGACGAACCGGCCGAACATCCAGTACTTCTACGCGACCCACGCGCTCGACGAGGTGCGCCACACGCAGATCGAGTGGCGCCGGATCCGCGACCTCGATCTCGCCGACTCGCTGGAGGTCCCCTACGAGCAGACCGAGCTGTTCCGCTTCGTGAACGGCCTGCCGACGTTCGTCGAGATCGTGTACGGCCAAGTCTGCACCCTCGAAGCGTACTCCGCGCACGTCCTGTTCAACTCGATCGCCGACCTGGCGAAGAAATACGGCGACCTCGCGACCGCGTACACCTACGAGTACGTCATGCACGACGAAGTGCGCCACATCGGCACGGGGCTGCGCGTCGTGCGCGAGGCGATCGAGACCGCGCCCGATCCGGAGGAAGCCGTCTTCCGCATCCTCGACCTCGAGGAGCGGCTGCTCCCGATCACGATCCGCAAGCTCGGCCGCGACTCCGCGATCGCCGGCTCGCTCTACGAGGCCGGAATGATCGCCGACAAGCGCACCTTCGAGCTCGACGGCTTCCGCCAGTACCTCCTCTTCCGCGCAAAAATCGCCAACCTGCCCCCCATGCGCTACAAAGGCCCCGACGGCTGGACCGAAGCCGACACCCACGCCGCCAACGCTACCGCCGCAGCATCCGCCGGAATGTCATCCTGAGCTTGTCGAAGGATGCGCCACGGCCGATGATCGCAGCCGGCCTCTTCTCCACCCACGTCCCGCGCCTGATGATCCTCGACCCCGACGCGCGCCGCGCGTACATGGGCCGGGACGTCACGACGTTCTACGACGCGCTCCCGCAGATCAAGCGCGAGCGCATCGACGCGCTCGACTTCGACACGTTCGTCGTCATCGACACGCACTGGCACTCGACGCTCGAGTTCATCCTGAACGCGCACGATCGCCACGAAGGGGTCTACACCTCCGACGAGATCCCGTGGATGATCCACGAGTACGCCTACGACCACCCCGGCGATCCCGACCTCGCGCACGCGATCGCCGGCGAGGCGAAATCGCGCGGCGTCCCCGCGGAAGCGGCCGCCCATCGCGGCCTCCCGGTGCACTACGGCACGCTCAACCCGATGCACTACTACAACCCGGGCCCGGCGAAGAAGCGCGTCCTCCCGGTCTCCGTGGTCGACACCGCCGAGATCGAGCCGAACCTCCGGTTCGGTGAAGCGATCGCCGCGGCCGCGGCGCGTACCGGCCGCCGGGTGCTGTTGATCGCGTCAGGCGGGATGTCGCACCGCTTCTGGCCGCTCGCGACGATCCGTCAGCGCGCGAGCGCCGATCCGCGCGACATCAGCGACCCGGCCCTGCGCGCCTTCGACGAGCGCATCATGGGGTGGTGGCGCGACGGCGATCACGCCGCGGTCCTCGCGCACGCCGACGAGTTCCGGCGTACGTGCTCGCCGGAAGGCCGCTTCGCGCACTACCTCGTGCTGGCCGGCGCGCACGGCGGCGCCGCATGGCGAGCACGCGGCGAACAGTTCGGCCGCTACGAAGCCGCGATCGGCACCGGGCAGGCAAACTTCTGGTTCCGGTAGCAATCTCTGTTTGCACGGTCGGCCGAGTGATGAACATGGGTCCGCCGGGCGATCGGCACCGCAATAATGACGGGGGCGTATACATTGCCGGTACCAGATGTCACTAATGCACTTCTCAGGGCTGGACAGACGATTGCCATAGAGCCGCGACAACACGACGCTCGGCGGCGAATCGTCGATAAATTGAGCCAAGCGCTTCAAACGAGAAACGTTGCGGTGCTCCTTGGTGCAGGCGCGTCCTACCATCTTGACTCGCCCCGAATTCGCGATATGGGAATCGATGATTTGCGCAAGCTGGCCGCTAATGTCGGCGTAACGCTGTCCGGCGGCGACATTGACCTAATAGAACGGTTTGCCGGCGAAACGGGTTCCCACTTCAACCTTGAAACGGTGTTGGCCGATCTTTCCACCGCTGTGCGGTTTAGCGACAGCCGCTACGGAGCAGAGGCGTTCGACGATGCTGGGCGTGATCAACTCAAAGATGCCCGGGCGAATGTAAACAGAGCACTGGCCCTGTCGTGCGACCTTGCCAACAACCCGGTCGCACAAGGCTCGACTCTGAAGTCGCATAAGATTTTCTTTTCGCGACTTTTGACTAGTCGCCGGACCGATCTACCTCGTGTACGGGTTTTCACGACAAACTACGACCTCGTCATTGAACGGACACTCGATAACCTTGGCGTCGACTATATCGACGGCTTTGCGGGGACGATCAACAGGACGCTACGGATCGAAATGTATTCAAGGGAATACTTTACGTCCGTTGCAGTGGGCTCACAACAACGGACGCGTCGACTCTCCGACTTTCTGTACCTCTATAAGATTCACGGAAGCTTAAATTGGCGGTCCCGCAGCCTCCCCGACAGCGTCGC